>JAPLMU010000070.1 GCA_026386795.1 Planctomycetota bacterium | reverse complement strand
TTCCTCGTCCGACTGCAGGCCGTCGAGAATCGGGACCATCCCGCCAACCACTTTGCCGATCGTCACGGCGCGCTTGGCGAATGTGTTTGGTTCGTCTTTCACTGGTACGAAGACGGCTGGTCCGCCTTCGACGGTTTGGATCGCCTCGTCTGGCACCGCAAGCACAAGGGCGCCGCCCTCGATCAGCACTTCGATCTCTGCCTGTGCAAACATCCCGGGTTTCAATTTGCCACCGGAGTTTGGAATCTCAATTCGAACGGAAGCAGTGCGCGTGGCGGTGTCTACGAATGGTGATACAAGGGTGACCGAGCCTTGCCATCGTTCGGTGCCGATAGTGACCCATGCCTTCGCACCGATGGTCACGTTCCGAAGGTTCGCCTCGGTCACGTCTGCCAGCACCCACGGAGACCGTGTGTCTGCCAAGACAAGAAGCGATTCGCGGTCCGGTCCGACAAGTTCGCCCAAGGTGACTTCGCGCTGGACTACGGTTGCATTCGTGGGAGCCTTGATGGCGAACCGGGCAGAGATCTGCCCCGACTGCAGGAATGCATCAACCTGTTGCTGCGACATTCCCAGCAAATGCAGTCGATTTTCTGCCGCAGTCGCCGCAGCTTCGGCAGCGCGCTGAACGGCAAGTGTGCTGCGATATTCAACTTCGCGCCGTTGCACTTCGGCGAGTGCGATGCCTTGCGAGCGTTCATACAGACCCTTCGCACGCTCCCATCCGGCCTTCGCTAAATCGGTCGCCGGGCTGGCTGTTTGTGCAGTGGTACGACGCTGCAGGAGGTCAGCCTGCGCCTCGCCGAGTTCGGGACTCTCAATGATGAGGAGTTCCTGTCCTTCTTTCACCGCATCGCCCACACGGACCTTCGCTTCTACAACACGACCGCGAAGCGATGAACCAACGTGCGCCATGGTCTCGGTGTTGAATGCAACGCGTGCAGGTGCTGGCACTGAATCCGCGAGCACGATCCGGCTCACGCGCCCGAGTGTGATTCCGTAGCGAGTGACGGCCTCGGCGGTGAGCGTTACTTCGTCTAAGTGTCCGGCTTCTGCACCGTGTGTGTCGTGTGGCGCTTCGTGTGTCGCGCCAGGTTCCGCTTCGTGTGCCGCATCGTGCGAAGCAGCGTGATCATGTCCGTGGTCTTCGCTTGCAGGTGCTTCGCTGGGGGCTTTCCCGCATCCACCAAGCGACACGGAGAGTGCGATGAATGCGGCGGCGGTGGCCAACAAGTGGCTGCGGACTCGGGCGCTGGTGTTCGTGTTTCGTTGAATAATCATGGGTTTACCTTCTCGATGCTGGTCAGTTGGGGCGCGTTGGTGTTCTCGATGTTCGTTGCGGTTGACGCGCTCGTGAGCGTTCGCGCGGCTGCGGCACCGCCAACGGCGCGCTGCAGCCTGACGAGTGCATTGCTTGACTGCAGTTCCACTTCAATCGCCTGCGTTTGCGCGAGTCGCAAGTCTTGCTCAGCGAGGAACAGCACGGTGACGTCCGCCTCGCCTGCCCGATATGCACCATCGGAGATAGATCGCCGGCGCTCCTGCAGCGGAATCAACTGCTCACGGATGCGCCGCAGGTTGGAAGTGCTAGCGAGCAGTGTCTGGTACGCAGTGCGCACTTCCTCCACCACTTTGCGACGGGCGGTGAGCATGTCGTTGCGTGCGGCCTGTACCTCTGCGCTCACGCGCGCGCGGCGTGACTGACCCATGTCAAAGATCGGTACAGGTGTGGCGAATGATGGCCCGATCGCATCGTTGCCGTCCTTCTGGTAATCGACGCCGGCGCTTGCTGGTTCCCACGGGTTTGGAAGGGGCAGGAGCGCATCTTCCTCTTCCCACGGAACAAGGTGTGCCAGTGCCTTGTCATCGCCGAGTGCCGCAAGCTGCCAACCGATTGATTGTATTTCCGGGCGACGTGCGAGTCCGGTGTTGACCCACGAGGACTCTGGCTGGAGTTCCGTTGGCGGAGCAGTCCACGCGTCGAGTTCCCAGACAGCCGCAGAGGATGGTTCGCCAATCACGCGCGCAAGTCGGATGCGTGCCTCGCGCTCGGCGAGCACGGCGCGTTCGATATCAACTTCAAGACTCACGCGCTGCGCTCCAAGCGTGGCAACGTCACCGGCACCGGCCTCGCCGGCGGCAAGCCGATCATCGGCGATGCTGGTCATCTGCTCCATGACCTTCAGGCGTGTTCGAAGCGCTGGCACGAGCGCCGAAGCTGCCTGCGCTGCCGCGTAGCGTTCTTGCACCTCTGCTGCGGCGTCAAGCGCCGACGTCACCGCATCGGCAGCCTTGGCGCGCAGTCGATTGTCCGCCGCACTTGCGCGCCGCGGAATCTGTAGACCTGCCATAAAATCCTGCACGAACGACGCTTCCACCTGCGGTGATCCCGCACCGAAGCGCACCACCACGAACATCACGGGGTTGGGCAGAAGTCGCACTTGGTCTGCATCGGCGACCGCCATGCGCACGCGGGCGAGGGCGGCTTGCAGCGCGGGGTCAGTAGTGACGGCCCGTCGCATGGCGTCAGGCAGCGTGAGTCGCCCCGAGACGGCGGGTTCGTCAAGTGGGGAATCGTCCGTGCTGAGTTTGCGGAACTCGACTGAGCCACTGAGCCCAACCGCGTCACCCATTGAGGTTGCTGCCTCCAAGTCAAGGCGCGGCGCGGGTTGGCAGGCGGTCAGGATTCCGCACAGCGGAAGTGCCACGCCGACGGTGAGCCGAGTGGCGGATGTTGGGCTGAATCGGCGCGGATGGTGGGTCAAGTGCACGTGCATGGGCATCGCTTTCATGGCGGATTGGTCAGAGCGTGACTGCAGCAACAACACCACGCCTTGATAGGCGTGGCGACGGAATCGCCGAGCGGTACGGCCGTGTGGCCGAACGCAGGCAGTAGGTTGCTTACAGGATGAGAATGGTGAACTCGATCAGACCGAGCGGATCCACCGGGCGCGGCACTTGCCAGCCCGGTGTCGCACACAGTCCGCAAGTCTGCAGCGCAGGCTTGATCAGCGTGGATGGATCGATCATCGTTGCGACTGCTGCAGGCGCAACGTCGCTGAGTTCAGCGCGATCAGTCTGGATCGCCGCCTGGACGGCGGCGACGTGCGTGCATCCGCACCCGTCGGACCCGCCCACTTCACCGTGCAGATGATCTGCATCAGTGGTACGGACATGGCTTTCGACCGTGCAGCATCGATCTGCGTTGTCGCCGCATGCGACCTCGAAATGTACGAGCCCCGTGTCCGCGTCGTGACACCAAACCGCTGCTGGCGACAACCATGCCTGGCCGAGAGTGAACGCGCACAGGCAGATCACGGCGATCAATCGTTGCATGTGTCGGAGGGTGGTCACTGGACGAACTGTAGCCACGCCACGCATTCGCAGCAAGTCAGTGCTTCAGAGCGGGCGCCACATATCACTTTCCGCCGAATTTCGCCCTGTATTCGGCAATCCGCGCGCGGTCCGCGTCTGTCAGGCGGCTGCCAAGATGCTCAATGACCTCATCGATGGTGACGATCGCTGCGGTCGGCATGGTGAACTCCGCGCCCACATCAGCGAGCGCGGTGCGCGTTGATGAATCGTTGGCGCGCTCTTGGCGGTCCACCGAAACAACCAGGCCTGCAAGCGTGATGTTCGCTGCCGCGCGGAGAACAGGGACCGTCTCGCGGATGGATGTTCCTGCAGTGGTTACATCTTCCACGATGAGTACGCGGTCGCCATCTTTCAGCGGCCGGCCGATGAGCACGCCGCCCTCGCCGTGATCCTTCGCTTCCTTGCGGTTGAAGCAGAACTCCACATTGCGGCCACGTTCAGCAAACGCCATGGACACGGCCACTACCAGTGGGATGCCTTTGTATGCCGGGCCAAACAGGCAGTCGAATCCTTCGGGGAACGATCGTTCAATGGCGTCGGCATAGGCGCGGCCGAGTGTTGCCAACTGCGAGCCGGATCGATACTTTCCAGTGTTCACAAAGTACGGGGTCTTGCGCCCGCTCTTGGTGGTGAAGTCGCCGAAAGTCAGAACGCCGACATCAAGCATGAAATCAATGAAACTGCGCTGGTAGTCCTGCATGGAGCGTGATGGTATCGGGCGCCATCGTGCGGAGTGTGTTGGATTGCGGAGCGGTAGACTTTGCGACCCCACGTTGGGCGTGCCCGGAACGCATCAGGATTTTGCCATGAGTGACAGCGTCGAATATTTGCGATCACGATGGACTCCTGAACGGACGGCCGCAGTTATTCGATTGTTGCAAGGGCACGCTGCGGAAGCAGATGTACCCACCATGCAACATGATGGGAAAGTCATCCTGGATCTGCGCGGCATCCGTATTGAGCAGACGCAGTTGGATGGCGCCACGCTGAAAGATGTGAACTTGCGTTGGTCCACCATCCGCGATGTTGGCTTCAAGGGCACGCACTTGAATCACTGCAACCTGAGTCAGGCTTCGCTCTCTGAGTGTTACTTCCGTGGCACGGTGTTTGACGAATGTGACATTGTGAATGCGAAGTTTCAGAAGAACGAGTTCTCCAATGCGCGACTAGAGAATTGCCGCATGGACTTCTGCTCGTTTAAGGAATGCGAGATTACCCTGCAAACCATTCGCTTTCGTAAGGACACCGATCCGCGCGTCCTGACGCGCATCTGTCGCAACCTCAAGCTGAACGCGATGTCGATGGGCCACTTTGCCGACGCGGGTGAGTTGACGTATATGGAGAAGACCTACGAGCGGCAGATGTTGCATCGGCAAGCGTTTGTCACCAAGCATGAGCACTTCGGCGCTCGACTGCGTGCCGTCCGTGCGTGGGTGTCTTCGTTATTCATGAACGGTCTGTGGGGATACGGCGAACGCCCGGCGCGCCTCTTGTTTGCCACGGCTGTTGGGGTTGTCCTGTTTGGCACGGTGCAGTACTTCCTGAACGGTGTCCCGGGCGAGAGCTTTGGCGCGCACCTGTACTTCAGCGGCATCACCTTTATGACGATTGGCTACGGCGACCTTTCGCCCGAGGGAGTCTTGCCACGCTTCCTATCGGTGCTTGAGGGCGCGGTCGGTATCTCGGTGATCGGAATGCTGATTGCGTCGTGGACGAAGAAGATCATGTATCGGTGAATGGCAGGGCATCACTGATCCTGATTCATAAATGCGCTGATTTAAAACTACAGCGATAATATTTTGGTAATTGAAGCTTGCAACGCCGCAGTTGCCGGGCAGAATGACCGAAGTTGTTAGTCATTGATGATTTCTAGGTCATCGATGTCATTCATGGTTACCGCTTCGCGGCAGAAGCCACGAATCCGGTCAGTTCCCGAAAACTCCTTTGTTTAGAGGCATATTTAAGATGAAACTCATTCAGTCTCTTGTGGCATCCGCAGCTCTTTTGTCAGGATTGGCAGCTTCCAGTGCGCACGCGTACGTCGCGTTCTTGCGTACGGACCTGACGCCGTATGCAAAGTTGGAGAGCTATTCATCACTGAGTGAACTTGCTGCAAACAGCAATGGCGCCATTGCTTCGAACATCACTCCGTCCATTCCAGTGACGCAGAGTATGTTCACGGACGGCACCTATTTCTACAAGATCGCTGCAAACGGGCAGGGCGATGCGGGCACGTACAACAATCTGATCATCCGCTACCAGAGT
>JAPLMU010000130.1 GCA_026386795.1 Planctomycetota bacterium | reverse complement strand
CCTCCTGGAGCCCTCAGTAGACAGCCGCGGACGACGCGGCCCAACACTTGCTCCGTATACCGGCGCGCGCATCTTCTGGGCCAACACCCAGGTCGACGCTACGGACTATCCAGTCAGCGATTCCGCTTCATCGGTATGGGCAGATCCAATCTTCGGCGGAATGTGGGAAACGCCGTTTGGTGAGACAGGACGATTCTCACTCGCAGGGGACGCTGGAGGATTCACACTCTCCTCGCAATTGACGTGGCAGGTCACCGCGCTGTTTGGATTTGACTTCCGTTGCTTTGAGCACCCGTGCACGCTCTCGATCGGCATGCGAGCCATTGCAGACGATTACTCCGCCGATAGCACGAACCGAGTCACCACCGACCTCATCCTGTGGGGCCCGATTCTTGCTTGGGATATTCGATTCTGAACGCTGGCAGCCTGCACAAGCCGCAGCGACATCTATAGAATCTTGCCCCTATGCGCACTCTTGCCAACATCACTATCGCTTGCATCGCCATCGCCGTCAGCGCCGTTGCGCTCCCCGCGTGCGCGCAGCGCCGACCCGTGCAGCCGGAATCCGAACTCTTGGCCGAGCGTGCGGAAATCAAGAAGCGATTCAATGAAGGCAATCGCATGTGGATGGAATTTCTGGTCAAGAACGTGCATGAGCGCCGTGCCACTGAGCCACAAGCGAGCGTTGATGTATTAGTTGTTTCCGGCGGCGGCGACTGGGGCGCCTTCGGAACCGGCGTCTTGATTGGCTGGAGCGGACTGCCCGCTGGTCCCACCGCGCTTCCAAAATTTCAAGTGGTATCCGGTGTGAGTACCGGCGCGTTGATCGCGCCATTTGCGTACCTCGGAACTGCCAAGGACTTGAAGGCGATCGATGACCTGTACCGCAATCCCAAGTCAGACTGGGTGAAGTCACGCGGTCCGCTGTTCTTCCTGCCGGACAACGCGAGCTTTGCCGAAGTACCTGGGCTTGAGCGCGAGGTCGACAAGTTCATTGACATGGACTTTGCCAAGCGCATCGCCAAGGAATTCGAAACCGGCCGCATTGTGGTCATTCAGACCACCAACATGGACGACGGCAGCGCGCAGCCGTTCAATTGGAGCTTGGCGGCCAAGCAAGCCACTGAGGACGGCAACATTCGTCGGTTGCAGAACATTCTGCTGGCTTCCTCAGGAATTCCAGGGGCATTTCCACCGCGTGAGATTGATGGATCGCTGTACGTCGATGGCGCAGTGACCAGCAACATCATTTACGGCGGCGCATTCAAACGCAACGAAACATTCGGTGCAACATGGAAGCGCATGTATGCGGGTGAATCGATCCCAAAGATTCGCTACTGGGTCATTCTGAATAACTATGCAGCTGCGCAACCCGTCACGGTGCAACCAACGTGGCCGAGCGTGATCTCACGCGCGCTTGAGGTGGCCGTGCGTGCTTCAACAACCATCGCGCTCCGGCACTTGTATTCCATGGCCGAGGTCAACCAACTCCGCGGCGATGGCGATATTGAAGTTCGCTGGATGGCCATTCCTGATTCTTGGAAGGCCCCAACGGAAGGCATTTTCCAAGAGGCAACCATGCGTTCGCTCTCTGACTTGGGCATGAAGATCGGTGCCGACCCAGCGTCGTGGCAGACTGAAGCTCCGTGAGTGCGCTTCCTGATGGCGCCGCAGTTGGACGATCACGCAGCACGACTGTGGTGGCGTTCGTTGCGCTCTACATCTTCTGGGGTTCGACGTACCTCGGCAGCAAGTTCGCCATGGCGAGCTTTCCTCCCGCGCTGCTCAGCGGCATCCGATTCACTATCGCTGGACTCGCGATGGCGGGCATCCTGCTCGCGTCTGGAAAATTGCATCTCAAGGACTTCGCCAACTGGCGTTGGTGGCGCAACTGCGGACTCGCTGGCGTCTTGTTGTTCGCTATGGCGAATGTCATGGTTTCCATGGGCGTGCAGCGCATCCCATCCGGCGTTGCGGCTTTGATCGTGGCATTAACGAGCGTGTGGATCGTCTCGCTCGACCGAATGATTTCGCGCGCCGGCGCACCGAGTTGGACAATCGTCTTAGGGCTCGGCTGCGGTGTCGCCGGAGTCACGGTCTTGGGCGGACCAAGCTGGGGCGGCGGCGCGAGTGAGCTGAATACCGCTGGCGTCTTGCTTGCTGCGGGAAGCACCCTCGCGTGGGCCGCTGGCACCATGGTGGCGAAACATTCGGCGCGCCCAGATTCGCTGTGGGCGGCAAGCGTGATGCAAATGCTCGGCGGCGGCGCAGCGGCACTCGTTGTCAGCACCGTCTTTGAGCGCAGCGCGTGGCCCGCGTGGGAGGCCGTAGCGCCAAGTTCACTGTGGGCGATCGTGTATTTAGTGGTCTTTGGATCACTCGTTGGTTTCAGCGCATATGTGTGGCTACTGAGTAATGTGAACGCTGCTGCCGTCGCCACCTATGCATATGTAAACCCCTTGGTTGCGCTCTGCCTTGGAACGCTCATTGTCGGCGAAGCCATCCCTGCGCGTACCGCACTCGCGGCGCCGCTCATCCTCGGCAGCGTTGCACTGATGCAGTTTGTCAGGCCGCCATCGAAGGACGAGCCGCCAGTTGCAGAGGAATAATCGGCAGGCACGTGATGCGCGCTCACCCGGTCCACGCGCGGACATGATCGCCCACAACAGCGGTCACCACGGCGAACACGCGGTCACGGTGCGATCGAACAACCACGTTCTGCGTGCCATCATCTTTGATCGCACCCACGTGTTCAATGCGTAATGAACGACCGAGCGCATCGGCGCCGATTCGTTCTGCCTTGACTACGGACTCTTTGGCGCACCAGAGTCGGAGCGGCCACGCATCATCATTCCAGGGAAGACGTGATTCGCCGGTTTCCTCTGCGAGTGCTCGCAGCGCAGGAATGCCAGACGCATTGATCGGCTCGGTATCGATGCCAACGCTCGGCGCACCGGGCGCAGCGATCGCGCAACCTGCGAGTCCGCGCGTGTGTGCAATCGATACAAACGGGGCCGCGCGATGACCCGCGATGCGCGGCGCGCCTTGAGCGTCATGTTCGATGACGGCATCACGCCACGCGCTCGACCCGTGCGCGCTCTGCCACGCAGCCACAGCCACGCCAAATGCAGCGCGACTGGCTTGATGACCGAGCTCTCGCACGTGCGCGCGCGGCGCATCGGGGTCGTGCGCAAACGGGAGCCAGATGATGACAGGATCCAACATGTCCATGGGCGAGAAGTATGTCCGAAACCGTCGCTGCGCAAAGACGGTATCGGCAGATTGCCGACCGCTCCTACAGTGCACCTTGGGCCAGAGGCCGTGCGGAACCGCACCTATTTACACGGAGAAGTAGCCAGCACTGGGGTGGTGGACGATGATCGCGCTGGTGGATTGCTCCGGGTCAATCTGGAAATTCTCAGTGAGATGGCAGCCGATCCGCTCCGGCCGGAGCAAACGCCACAGCTTCTCTTGATCAGACATATCTGGGCATGCTGGATAGCCAAAGCTGTAGCGGCACCCTCGATACTTCTGCTGGAAGAGCTCGCGGATCTTCGGGCTGTCGTCGTGTCCGATGCCAAGTTCCGCGCGCATGCGCTTGTGCCACAGTTCCGCAAGTGCTTCCGCACATTCCACACCGAATCCGTGCGTGTACAGGTATTCCGTATATGCGTTGGTGTCGAACAACTTCTTCGCACGCACGCTCGCCATCGGTCCCATGGTGACGCAGGTAAGACCCACCACGTCACGCTCGCCTGAAGCAGCCGAACGGAAGAAATCACTGATGGAAAGTTGACGGCCAGACTTCTGGCGCGGGAAATCAAAGCGCTCCAGTTCACGGCCCGGATCGGTTGGGTCGTAAATCAACAACGCGTCACCTTCCGTCGCACACGGGTACCAGCCGTACACCACCTTGGGTTGCAAGAACGCGTCGCCCTCATCCTTGGCTTGCTTCTGCATCCGCGCGAGTGCCGGACGCGCCTCGTTGTCCAAGAGTGCTTCGTATGCCTTTGCGTCAAGATCACCTTGCTTGAATCCCCACTGACCGCGGAACAACGCGGTCTGATTGATGAATGGGAACAGCTCGTCAAGCTCAACATGCTCCACGACGCGCGCGCCCCAGAACGGCGGGTCAGGAATGCGGTCGACTGCAACCACCGAACTCGCCGGGCGCGCACCCTCGGTACCGCCAGAGCCCTGCTCGCCACGAACCGCTGCGCCTCCGTCAACGCTCTCGATGACCGCCGTGCCGCCGGCAGGCTCCTTACCGACTGCACACGCACGCGATGCTGCAACGCGCTCGTCAACGGCGCGGCGCTTGCCGAGGCGCTCGTCGATCTGCTCGTCGATTGCCGCGAGTGTTCCAGTGGCCAACGCGTCGCAGACAGACATGCCCTCGAATGCGTCGCGGCCGTAATAAAGCGGTCCCGCGTAAATGCCGCGCAGGTGACTTTCAGCGTAGTGACGCGTCAGCGCCGCGCCACCGAGAAGCACCGGAAGTTTGATGCCGCGCTCATTGAGTTCGCGCAGATTCTGCTCCATCACTCCCACGCTGCGCACCAACAATCCGCTCATTCCAAGCGCATCGGCGTTGGTTCGCTCCACCGCATCAAGCATCGCCGTCAGCGGTTGCTTAATACCAATGTTGTGAACTTCGAAGCCATTGTTCGTAAGAATGATGTCAACCAGATTCTTGCCGATGTCATGGACATCACCAGAAACCGTGGCGAGCACGATCCGTGCCTTCGCACGGCCCGTCGCTCCAGCCTTCTCCATGTGCGGCTGCAACAACGCCACTGCCTTCTTCATCACCGTGGCACTCTTCAGAACGAACGGCAACTGCATCTTGCCAGAACCAAAGAGGTCTCCAACAACTTTCATACCTATCAGCAAGTGGTCATTGATGATCTCGAGCGGGCCATACACAACGAGTGCGCGATCAAGGGCGGCTTCAATGCCCTTATCCTCGCCGTCAATGATGTGCTGCTGGAGCGCCTCTTCAATCGGAAGATCGGCAAGCGTCTTGCGCACCTCCACGGTTTCTGAACCATCTGGAAACAGACCGATGAAGTACAGAAGCGGATCGAAGTCTTCCGGCATACCCTCCGGCCGCTCCGCGCCACGACGATCGAAGATCAGCCACTGCGCCGCATCCCATTGTTCCTTCGGAATTCGATTCTCCGGAAGAATCTTGCTCGGATGAACGATCGCCGCAGTCAACCCGCGCGCGCGCGCCTCATGCAAGAACGCGCTGTTCAGAACCGCGCGTGCCGATGGCTTCAATCCGAAAGAAATGTTGGATAAACCAAGCAGAATTTGGCATTCTGGGAATCGCTCGGAAATCCGCTTGATGCCGTCCAACGTCTCAAGACCCAAGCGTCGATCTTCGTCATTGCCAGTAGCAATGGTGAAGGTGAGCGGATCAAAGAACAGATCGTTTGCGTCAAGCCCCCACTTACGAGTGAAGAGATCATGAATGCGCGCCGCGATCTCCACCTTGCGATCCGCGGTCTTCGCCATACCCGCCTGCGGGTCTTCATCAATGGTGAGCGCCACGCACGCTGCTCCATAGCGCTTCAGCAGCGGGCAGATTTCGTCGATGCGCTTCTCGCCATCTTCAAGGTTGATGCTATTCACGATGCAACGACCACCAGCTCGCTTCAGTGCCGCCTCAATGACATCAGCCTGCGTGCTATCCACCATGAGTGGCGCGTTCACATGTTGCACATAGCGACTCGCAACTTCGGCCATATCACTCACGCCGTCACGACCAACGAAGTCGACGCACACGTCCAAGAGATGACTCCCGTCACGCATCTCTTCCTTCGCCATGCTGACAAGGGCGTCCCAATCATTCGCATCTAGGAGCGTCTTAAACTTCTTGCTGCCGTTGGCATTGGTGCGCTCAGCAACAATCAGGAAACTGTTGTCTTGTCGGAACTCAGTGAATCCATAGAGGCTTGAGCATCCCGGAGTACGCACTGCAACACGCGTAGTCGGCGTGCGCGTGCCAACTACTTCGCGCAGCGCGCTGATGTGTTCATTGGTCGTTCCGCAGCAGCCGCCAACAATTCCGGCGCCAAATTCCTCAATGAATCGGCGCATTGCGGTACCAAAACCCTCTGGACGCAAGGGGTATTCCGTTCGGCCATCCACCAGAATCGGTAAGCCCGCATTGGGAATCACACTGAACGGTCGGTCCCAGTGCTTTGCCAAATACGCAATGTGCTCAGCCATCTCCGTTGGGCCAGTAGCACAATTCAAACCAAGGCTGGCAATCGGAAAGGAGCGCAGCGCATTCACGACCGCCGCCATGTCCGAGCCGAGCAGCATGGTGCCGGTGGTCTCCATGGTGACGCTTGCAAGAACGGGAATGTCTTCATGCGTCTTTCCAACAGCACCAATCGCGTCGAAGCACGCATTGATGGCGCACTTCACCTGCAGCAAATCTTGGCTTGTCTCCACAATCAAACAATCCGCGCCGCCATCGACAAGACCACGCGCCTGCTCGCGGTAAGAATCGAGCATCGATTCCCACGATGCTTGTCCAAGCGTGATGAGTTTCGTTCCTGGCCCAATCGAGCCCGCAACAAAGCGCGGGCGATCACGCGTACTGAACTTGTCTGCCGCCGCACGCGCCACCCGCGCTGCGCGCACGTTGAGGTCGTACACCCAACTCACCATCTCTTCATCAAAGTCAGCGGCGACCAACTTGTTCGAACCGAATGAATCGGTTTCTACGACGTCGGCACCCGCTGCCAAGAAACCCTCATGGATGCGCTGAATCAAATCGGGCCGGCTGCGCACCAAGATGTCAGTGCAATTCTCTCGCCCGAGGTAATCCTCTGGAGCACAGTCAGCGCATGAGTGAATGCTGGTTCCCATCGCACCGTCAAACACCACGATGCCACGATCCAATGCCGACTGAAAGCTGCTGGCCATATGTAGATGAACCGTACTTCAATACCACTGATGATTCAACCGTTCATCCGGATGAACGGATGGACAGCAATTGCGGGGATGAAGGCTTTGGTATTACCGGACGTATTAAGCCTCGACCCAGGACCTTCATTCACGAACATGCTCCCCTTCGTACCCTTGTCGCTCCATGCTCCCGTGCCTGCCGTTGATCGCCGCCATCATTGCCGTTGTTTCGCTGGCGCAACCCGCCCGCGTCGACACGTCTACTTCAGAACACGCAGCAACAAACGCCGCCACCTTCGACGCCGTGTGGACCACCGTGCGCGACACGCACTGGGACCCATCGCTCGGCGGTGTTGATTGGAACGCCGTCCGCGTTGAGTTGCTCCCGAAGGCCGAGGCTGCAGACTCCAACGATGCACTCCGCGCCGTCCTCATGGACGCACTGAGCCGCTTGAAGCAAAGTCACTTTGCAATCATTCCCGGGGAACTCGCAGCGACCGAGCCAAGCGCTGACCCGCCAGCTACTCGTCCCAGTCGCGCGAGCCGCGAAGGACAATCGGGAGCCGAACTTGCATTCATGCCGCGTCGAGGCGCTGAGAACCAATGGGACGCGATCGTTGTTGCAGTGCAACCCGGATCATCCGCTGAACGCGCGGGCATCACGCCGGGCATGCGCGTTGAGAACATCAGTAGCGGAGCGAGCGATGCAGGCTCCACACTCGGCGAGCGCCTGCCGCCCGGTGACGGACTTGAGCGCTACGAACGCGCACAGATCGCGCACGCAGCCACGACCGGAGATCCTGGCACCACCCGCGCTTGGCATCTTGAAGCGATTGACGGCTCCACGCTCACTGCCGATGTCACCTATGAAGTTGATGCACGACCGCACACCAAGTTCGGCTCGCTTCCCTCGCTACCAACCGAACTCACGTGGCGACACCTCGACGAAACCGAGCGCGAGCGGTGGAGCGCAACGAACCATGAAATCGGCCTGATTCGCTTCAATATCTGGCTGATTCCTGTGGCACGCCCATTCGACATCGCCATGGACACGCTCCGTTCCGCAGACGGCATCATCATTGATCTGCGCGGCAACCCCGGCGGCATCGGCGCCATGGCCATGGGTATCGCCGGTCACTTCACAGCCGAGGCAAGCGAACTCGGCGAGATGAAGACGCGAGACGCCAAACTCCAATTCAAGACCAACCCCCGAACGGTCAGCAGCGCGGGCATTGCCGTTACCACATACGCCGGCCCGGTTGCCATTCTGGTGAACGAATCAACCGCGAGCACGAGCGAGATCTTTGCTGGCGGCATGCAGTTCCTCAAGCGCGCCAAGGTCTTTGGAACACGGACCGCTGGCGCCGCTCTCCCCGCCGTCACCATGACGCTTCCCAATGGTGACGTCTTTCTGCACGCCATCGCCGACTATCGTCTCCCCGACGGCACCGCGCTCGAGGCGTCCGGTGTTGCACCCGACAACGCACGCCCATACACGCGCGCCGATTACGCCAAACTTGGCGACCCCGCCATGGCTGAAGCGGTCCGTTGGATTGCTGCGCAACCAAGTCACAGAAATTGAACCCACACAACTGAATTCATCCAGCTTCGGATTTTAAGAACTACTTCTACAAGGACACCCTATGACCAAGCGCACCACCTTCTCGTTCTTCCCGATCGCCCTCGCCTGCACAACCATCGCGCTTGCGCAAGTTGTGCCTGCGCCAACAGCACCAGCGAAGCGACCAGCTGCTGCACCAAGTGCGCCCGCTGCTCCAGGTGCCCCGATTGCACCATCCATAACCCCGCCTGCTGCACCCGCAGCTGCGCCAGCACCCGCCACGCTTCCAAAGTTCGCCGCAGTTGCCTTCGAAGGCGCCAAGCCGTCCGCGCAAGAACTGCTTGCGCGACACATCGCCGTCACCGGCGGCGAGAAGGCATGGCAAGCGAAGACCATGATCAGCTCGAAGGGTGCCATTGAGATTCCCGCAGCTGGACTGAAGGGCGCAATGGACATGCAGGCCATGGCTCCAGACAGCATTGCCATGGTCATGGATATTCCGGGAATGGGTCAGTCGCGCACCGGGTTCGACGGAACCACTGGCTGGTCGATCGATCCAATGCGCGGTCCATCCATTATGGATGCCAAGCAGATTGCAGACCTCAAGCGCGATGGAAATTTCCGCCGCGACCTCGAACTCATGCACAACGCAGGCAACGCAGAAGTGCTTGGACTCGTGGAATTCGAAACGCGTCCGTGCTGGCAGGTGAAGATCGCGACCTCTGTCCCGGGTGCAACTCCAAGCAACAACTTCTATGACAAAGAAACTGGCCTGATGGCCGGCATGACCATGATGGCTGCAACGCCCATGGGCGAAATTCCCGTGACTCTGTTGACTGCCGAATACAAGGATTTCGGTGATGTCAAACTGCCCGTGCGCACCACCACCAAGGTGATGGGGCAGATGCAAGTCATGACCATCGATTCCGTCACGTGGGAAGGCGTCTCTGCCAAGGCATTCGAACTTCCACCGGAAATCGCTGCTATGAAGAACGCCGCCCCTGCCGCCCCTGCCGCCCCCGCCGCCAAGTAACTGCACCAACCTGCGCGCTATGACCACCTCCGCTGTCAGTCTTCGCTCCGTTTGGAAGCGATTCGGCAAGACCGAGGCCGTTCGCGGCATCGATCTTGATGTGCCCGATGGATCCCTCACCGGCTTCATCGGACCCAACGGCGCAGGCAAGAGCACCACCATCCGGATGATCATGTCGATCATTCATCCGGACGAGGGTTCCGTGCAGGTGCTCGGTGCCAACGCGATCGCTGCGAAAGATCGCATTGGCTACTTGCCGGAGGAACGCGGGCTCTATCGGCGCATGCGCGTGCGCGAGTTCCTGAAGTTCATGGCCACGCTCAAGGGGCTCCCCGCTTCTGGCTTAGACGCGCGCGTCAATGCTTGGCTTGAGCGAGTGCAACTCACCGAGGCCGCAAAGAAACGCTGCCAAGAACTTTCCAAGGGGCAACAGCAGAAAATCCAGTTCGTTGCCAGCGTGATCCACGATCCAGAACTCATCATTCTGGACGAACCGTTCAGCGGACTCGATCCAGTCAACGCGCGCCTCATCAATCGCCTGATCCGCGACTTGCATGACGCTGGTCGCACCATCATCTTCTCGACACATGTCATGCACCAAGCAGAGCAACT
The DNA here is from genome assembly GCA_026386795.1 of Planctomycetota bacterium. Classification (GTDB taxonomy): domain Bacteria; phylum Planctomycetota; class Phycisphaerae; order Phycisphaerales; family SM1A02; genus UBA966. The sequence goes on along the minus strand of JAPLMU010000130.1, from coordinate 5,357 downwards.
CTGCGACCGCATCATCCTGATCAACCGCGGCCAGAAGATCCTCGACGCATCGATGCCAGAGATCCACGCGCGATTTGATCCGCGCACAGTACAGGTCGAGCCGTCGTCGCATGATCCCGCCGAAGCTGGTCGACTTGGCGGGCTTCCTGGCGTGGAACGAGCGCAATGGAATCCCGAACGCCACGCTGCAGAGTTGACCATCGCTCGCGACTTTGATCCGCAAGATGTGATGCGCGCAGCGATCGCGCTGATGCCCGTACGCACTGTTGAATTGCGAAAGACGACGCTTGATGATGTCTTTGTGGAACTCGTTGGCGAGGACATGCCCTCGAGTGAGGAATCTGGCAATGGCTGATCGAATGCACGCGAGCTCAACCCGCAGGATCTTGACGATCGCGTTTCGCGAATTCCGTCACACCGTTGTCACCAAGGGGTTTATCTTCGGGGCGCTGGTGATGCCCGTCGTGATGCTTATGGCTATCGCAGCCATCGGGACGCTGGTAGGAATGCAGATGGCACCGGTCACCGGCACGCTCATGGTGATCGATGAAAGCGGCACGGTCGCTGCGTTCGCTGCCGAGGAGCTCGCCCCAGAGCAAGTGGCGAAGGAGATGCAGGAAAAACTGAAACGGAATCCTGCACTCAAAAATTGGGGTGGTAGCGATCTCGCAAATCAAGCGACAGCGAACCTCCCGGCAGTTGATGTCAAGGTGGAGTCCGTGCAAGATGCCACTCGCGTTGACGAACTGCGCGCCAAGGTGCAAGACGGCTCGCTTCTTGGTCTCGCAATCGTCACGCCGGAAATCCTGAGTGCAGACCCCAAGGATGCAGAAGGCAACGACCTCACTTACACGCTCATCGTTCCGAAGTGGAGTGCCCCGCGACTGACCGGCATGCTGGAGAAGTCCATAGCGAAGGCCATCGTCAAGGCGCGCGTGAAGCGCGTCGGTACTGACTACACATCGCTGCAATCGCTGCTTTCAGTGCCAGAGACATCGGTGCGACGCATGTCCGCCGATGGATCCGAAGCAGAAGAGAACGCCGTCGCCAAGACGCTTCTCCCAATGGGATTCATGGCGCTGCTGTGGATTGCAACCTTCACCAGCGGGAACTACCTACTCACCACCACCATTGAAGAGAAGTCCAGCAAGGTCATGGAGGTTCTCCTGAGTGCGGTGAGTCCCACGGAATTGTTGTGCGGCAAGATCATTGGTTACGCGTTGGTATCACTTGTCATGCTGGGCATGTACGGCGCACTCGGCATTGCCGGACTTGTCTCCGCCGCCATGGGCGACCTCGTTTCGCCGGGACTGCTCCTCATGATGCTCGTCTACTTTGTGATGGCCTACGTGTTCGTCTCAACCATGATGGCGAGCGTTGGTAGCGCAGTCAATGATCTCCGCGAAGCGCAGAGTTTGATTACCCCCGCGATGCTTGTCTTGACGCTGCCCATGATGTTGTGGCTCCCCATTAGCGAACAACCCAACGGCTGGATCGCCACCATCTTCAGTTTCATTCCACCGGTGATTCCGTTTGTCATGGTCCTTCGCATCACTGCGAGCAGTGAACCGATCGCCACATGGCAAGTGGTTCTCAGTCTGGTCTGGGGCTTCGCCTGGGTCGGCGTATTCATCTGGGCGGGAGCGAAGATCTTCCGCGTTGGCGTCCTCATGCAGGGCAAGCCACCCACGCCACGCGAGCTCCTCAAGTGGATCCGCATGGCTTGAGCCCGTCGAGCGGGCGGCTACAGTGACCGGGTGAGCAGCGTTCTCTTACTTCTCATTTCAAGCGTTGCGCTGGTGCTGGCCTTCGGTGCACTCGGCGTGGGCGCCGTGTGGTGGGCACTGTTTGGCGATAAAGCACGCACGCGCCGGTGCCCGCGTTGTTGGCATGATCTCTCCGGCACGCCGGGCATGACCTGCGGCGAGTGTGGATATGCGGCACACAATGAAAGCGAATTGCACCGAACGCGCCGGCGCTGGGGCGTGGCAATGATGGCGCTTATTGGAATCCTGACAGTCACCGGATGGGTGCGACTCGAGATACTCAATGCGTCGTGGATCGGATTCGTTCCGAATGCAGTGCTTGTTCAACTTCCGCGGCTAGTACCGGGCGGACAATTGCCAAACTGGGCAGAGAATGAACTCGACAATCGCATCGTCAATGGCCAACTCGATGGCAACCAGATTCTTGCGCTCATCGATGTACTTGATCCAGATGGCTCAGCGCTTGGAAGCCCTGACGATGCGCGCGTTCTTACGCTTGCGCGAGCGGCATACTCAATGCCCACTGAGTTCGCTCCACAGACCGATGAGCCAATGGCCATGGCGGAGGCACGTCGCGCCGCACGCGCATTCTTCGAATTGGAACGGTCGCGCCGCCTTGAACGCTTTGCGCCTTGGCTCGAGGTGATCGTGCCTCCCGATTGGCCCGCTGGCATTGCGCCCGTTGCCAGCGTGCGCGGAACCGTTTGGGGTCGCGATACTGAATGGCGCGTTCGCGTGCATGATGATCACTCCAACTGGCTTGTAGGCGATGGCATGTCCGCTCTCCGACGCCAACCAGGATTCGGCGCCCTGCAGTTACCGATGCCCAATGCCGACGGTCGTGTGCAGGCAACGCTCGAGTGTGAAATTCGTCGCCGCGAAGATGACTCCGCCGAATGGAAACCGTGGACCGCACAGCAACCGATCGTGGTTGATGCCATCGTTCGTCCACTTGATCTTGCGCGGATTCAGGCGAGTGATGACAGCGAGATCACGCAGACCGCACGCGAGGCATTCGACTTCCCGGTGTCCATCTGGACCGATGACGATCGCCCCGCTGGCATCCGTTTCAACTCGCGCGCCTTCGCGAGCGCGGAGTACGCAGACATGCTGGTCGGCGTTGTGCTTGAGCTGCGCGAGGACGGCGTGGCACGGCGGCGCTCACATCTATGGTGGCCCGGTTCGAGCCTGGCTCGCACTGGCTGGGAAGTTGACTTTGAAGATCTCGAAGCCCTGCGGCGCCTGCGTTCCGCGGCTTCTCACTTGGAGGACTTGCCCACCCACCCAGACGGCGGACACCCCGTGCCTGGATGGACGATTTCCGTCCGCGGCGACCTCCTGATGGCCCTCCGCGCTGCGAGCACCGGCGCACCCTCGGCACCGGAAATTTTCGGTTCTGGGGCGGAACATTTGAAGCCCCGCTCCGGATCAGCGAAAGCCCAGTTTCAGCACCAAAAAGGGCATTTCGAAGCGATTCATGGGTGAAGCCAACTCCGTAAATGCGGGAGCCCTTCAAAAAATCTGTGAAGAACAATGATTCATAAATGTCGCGATCTACGCATACACGGTCGGAGTGATCGGTTAAAGGCTCAGTGAACCCCAGTAGTGAGGTGTTTCATATGGACCGCGACTTCTCTCCGAGTTATTCAACTTCAACTTCCACGTACCACGAGCCAGCCGCGCGAACAATCGCTCGACCCGCTCTTCCTGCACACGCAAACTTCGCGCACGCCGTGGCACGCCACGGTCGCGCAGAGCACGAGTGGCTGCAGCCAGAAGTTGGATCAGGAAGTGCATTCAATCGCCAAAACGCGCGCGTGTTGGTCCTTGCCGACCGATGCACCGCTTCGACCGATGACCATCCACTGGATGTGGAACTCGTGATCCGAGGCAGCGCCAAGAACGCCGTCGCCGACATCCTCTACCGACTTCCCGCTGGTAGTTACCTGTCCGCAGACGATGTCTGGGACTGGCCGATCTTTGATGCAATTTCAGATGACACGGAACACCGCGTACGAGTCGAACTCCCCGCGGGTCGAACCAAGATCAGTTGCCGGCTGGCACGAGGCGGTCGTCTGAGCGTGCGTCTTGTGACCGAGAAGTCTTGAGGGTCTCCACGAGCGCGAGCATGGCATCCGCCATCTCCGTAGCGGAACTGAATCGAAGTTCCGGCTCCTTCGACAACGCGCGCTCAAAGAACGCCACGGCCGGATGCCCAGCTTCCACAATGCCTGTGGCATCAAGCGGCATCGATGGCTCAGCGATGATCGCGCGAAGAATCTCTGCGGATGTGTGTCCATCCATGTCGTACGGAAGTTTGTTGGCGAGCAGTTCGTAAGCAACCACGGCAAGCTGGTACAGGTCGGATCGATGATCCGCATGTCGTGAATTGCCAGCAGCCTGCTCGGGGCTCAGATAGCTGAGCGTGCCGATGATCTGCCCAGTGAGCGTGTTCTCTTGACGCGTGTTCAGATCGCCGTCAAGGACGCGCGCTGCACCGAAATCAATCAGGCGAGCATCGCCATTGCGCTCCACAAGGATGTTTCCAGGCTTCAGATCGCGATGAATGATGCCGTGACTATGCGCAACAGCGAGCGCCTCAGCGATCGGCACGAGCATCTCAATGCGGCGATGCGCAGGAACGATTTGCTCCCGGCAATGCTTGCGAATGTCTTGACCGTCAATGTAATCCATGACGAGGTACGAGCATCCGCCATCAAGCGTGCCCGCGGAACGAAGCGCGACCAATGCTGGATGCCGAAGCCGCGCAAGCAAGCGCCATTCACGACGGAAGCGCGACGCGGCGCCGCGACCAGAACTTTCAACATGGACCAACTTCACAGCGACCAGTTCGCCGGATTCTGTTTCGCGGCAGAGCTGCACTACACCAGCGCCACCGCGACCGAGTTCGCGGATCGGCGCGTAGCCGGACGGTAGCGAAAATACTGGTGAGATCGATGCAACTTCAACGCCCGCACAATCCCATGCGGACACTCCGCCTTCATCGGCGCGCAAGAGTGATCGAACTAATTCTTGAAGCGCGAGGTCACCACCGCAGGAGTCCTCGACAAACATCACTCGCTCATCAGCGGGCATGTCACAAGCGCAGGTGAAGATGGCACGCGCACGGCGAAGACGGTTCGACTTCGCTGGGTCGCTTGTTGGCGACAGCTCGCTGCCCTTTACCTGAGTGATTGTTCCGAAATCGGTCATCGTCGTCCCGTTTCGCCTTCTTCTTCGAGTTCACTGAGTTCGATGCCAAGCTTCTGCGCCAAGAACGCGCGCCCGAATCGCCAGTCGCGATTCACGGTTGGCCGGGAAATACCCAGCGCTTCGGAGATCTCCGCAACCGTCATGCCGGCGAACACCTTGCATTCCAAGACCTGCGCAGCGCGTGCGTCCATTTCCTCAAGTTCGGTGAGTGCTTCGTCAATAGCAAACACATCCGCCGGATCCATGCGGCTGTCGTCGGCCAAGAACGCCAGTGCTGCGTCTCCGCCACGCTTCGCGGCACCGCGCTTTGCAGCACCCCGTGATCGGGCGTGATCAACCAGCACACAGCGCATGGCATGCGCCGTCACTGCGAGCAGG
>JAPLMU010000168.1 GCA_026386795.1 Planctomycetota bacterium | reverse complement strand
TTCGACAAGTCACTCCACACCTGGCATTGGCTGCCCGCTGTCGCCGCCGTCATGCCGGGCGCGGTGTGTTTCCACATCATGCGCGAACCGCGCGACACGGCGGTCAGCCTGTTCCTCTCGAACTTCCATCCAAAGAACGTCGGCTGGACCAGCTCGCTCGAAAGCATCCGCCGCATCATCGCCGCCGAGCGGGCACTGGTGCCGCAGGCCTTGCAAACCCTTGGAATACCGCACGAATCCATCGTCTACGAAGAGTTGGTTGCTGATCCACGCGGTCATATGGAGCGATGCCTGAAGCGCATGGGATTGGCTATGGAAGAGACCGTCCTTGCGCCGGAATCAAACGCGCGCACCGTGCTGACTCTGAGCCATGAGCAGGTGCGCAAGCCGATCAACCGGTCGTCGATTGGGCGCTGGAAGAATTATGAGTGGGCGTTCGGCGCTGAGTGGGACTAACCGCGCAAATCGCAGAGCGGCATCGCGGCTGCCACTAGTAGCATCACTACTCCATGCCACCTCCTGTCAATCAACGGGCAGAACTTCAGCGCCTCTTGCAGCGCGGCGACTTCCTGAATGCCAAGCATCTTGCGGGCGACATGTTGCGCCGCAACCCGCGCGACGGCGAGGCCTGGCTTGGCGTTGCGCGTTGCGCGATCGGCATGAACCGCATGCGAGTTGCAGAAGAAGCGCTCGAACGCGCGGAGCGCATGATCACTGGCGACCACCGCATTGGCATGGCGTGGGCGATCGTTGATCACTACCTCGCTCGCAGCGACAAGGCCATTGATCGCTTGCGCGTGTTGATTGCGCGCAAGGCGCCGAATGCGCTTGATGCAACGATCTTCCTGGCAGACATCCTGCACCGCACCGGAAAGCGCGCGGAAATGAAGGCCTTGGTTGAGCAAGGTGGCATATGGCTCACTGACGTGCGCGGCCGGATCATGTCGGCCCGCGTGCGCGCGAAAGATGACCGCGAAGGCGCAGTTGCTGAGTTTGAAGCAATCGCACGCGAGCCAGGCGAAATGTCCATGCGGCGCAACGCCGGATTTGAAGCGGTGCTATTGCTTGATTCTGCTGGCGAATATCGCCGCGCGTGGGAACTTGCAACGTACATCCACGAGAACACGGCTCCCGTCTTCAACCTCTCCGACATGCACGCGGATGTGCATGCGCAGCGGCAACTACTTGCCAATGGCAAGGCCTGGTTCAACCCGCGCGTTCCGCAAGTAGAAGGCATTGCATTCATTGTGGGAATGCCGCGTAGTGGCACGACGCTCCTTGAGCAAATGCTTGACCGTCATTCCTGCGTCGCTGGAATCGGCGAGTACGAAGGGATCATGGCGCTTGGAGATTCGTTGGTTCATGCGGGCGCATGGCCGCGCGGACTTGGCACTATGAGTCCAGAAGATGCGGTGATGTTTCAGAACAACTACATCTCCGGCGCGCGGACACCAGACGTAGCGGACAAGGCGTGGCTGGTAGACAAGTCGCTGCAGACGTGGCGCTGGCTTCCTGCCGTCGCCGCCATTCTTCCCGGTGCAAGCTGCATGCACATCACCCGTGATCCGCGTGACACGGCGGTGAGTTTGTATCTCTCCAGTTTCAACCCCAAGCACTTTGGATGGACCGGTTCGCTTGGCGGCATCCGCGAAGTCATGACCGCCGAACGCGCGCTCTCCCTGGAAGCACTCTCTGTACTCAAGATTCGCCACGAAGAAATTGTGTACGAAGACCTGATCGAAGACACCGACGGACACGCGCAGCGGGTGACCAAGTTCCTTGGAATTGCTCAAGAATCTGACATGCTCCGCCCGGAGGACAACACGCGCACGGTGTTGACGCTGAGCCATGAGCAAGTCCGACGCCCTATAAATCGAACCTCGATCGGTCGCTGGAAGAACTACGAATCCGCGTTCGGACCGGAATGGGACGCACTGGTGGCCACCCACAATTCTCGCCGGCGCTGTCCCTGAGTCGCCGCGTCGGGCAACAGTGGTTGCAATGACGCGCACTTTTCACACAGCCGCCCTCGCCGCACTCGCTATCGCCCTGCCCGCTGTTGCGCAGAGCGGCTCGTTTGTGAACTGGGAATCACCGCAATCGCACCCCATCGACCTCACGCCAAACGGACTCGTCCTGCTCGCCGTGAATACTGCCGATGCGCGCCTGGAGGTGTACGACGTTGTGGGCGGCTCGCCAGTGAAGCGTGGCTCGGTTCCGGTTGGACTCGATCCCGTGTCGGTGCGCGCGCGCAGTGCAACGGAAGCGTGGGTTGTCAATCAGATTTCTGACTCCGTCAGCGTGGTTGATCTTGCCACCATGCGCGTGACCAGAACCATCTTGATCGGCGACGAGCCATCGGACGTGGTCTTTGCGGGCACTCCGCAGAAAGCGTTCGTTTCACTGTCACTTGCCGAGCGACTGGCGGTGGTTGATGCTGCAAGCCCAGCGACCGTGACAACCGTGGCGATTGCCGGCAGTCAACCGCGCGCACTCACCGCGAGTGCCGATGGCAATACCGTCTACTTGGGCATCTTTGAATCGGGCAATCACTCCACCATGTTGCCGCACGCAACGGTGAGTCTGGCAAGTGGTCCGTACAGCGGCGTGAATCCGCCTCCGAATGCTGGCACCACCTTCAGCCCTGCGAAAGCTGCATCCAACGGCACTGCGCCAGCGGTTGGTCAAATCGTTCGCAAGAACACCACCACCAACCAGTGGCTTGATGGAAACAATCGCAACTGGACCAGCTTTGTCACGTGGGACCAGCACGATCACGATATTGCGGTCATCAACGCGCAGACCAACGCGGTGAGTTACATCAACGGCCTGATGACCATCGTTGCCGGCATCGGCACTGCGCCCAATGGCGATGTGGTTGCCATCGGCATGGAATCACGCAACGAACTGCGCTTTGAGCAGAATGTCAATGGCGTGTTTGTGAAGTGCGTTGCTGCACGGCTTACTGGCGGCGCAGGCCCGGGCACGGTGATTGATATGAATCCGCACCTCACGTACACCAGCGCCACCACGTCGGTGCTCAATCGATTGCAGTCGATTGGTGATCCGCGCGGTGTGGCATTCAGCCCAAACGGCACGGCGTGGGTTGCTGGTCTTGGCTCCAACAATGTGATCGGGTTTAACGCAAGCGGCGGTCGCACTGCCACCATCAATGTTGGCGAAGGCCCCACTGGTCTTGTCATGAATGCTGATGGCAGCCGGCTCTATGTGTTGAACCGATTTGAAGGATCGGTGTCTGCAGTCAGCACCGCCACCAATTCTGAGATTGCGCGGATTGCGTTCCATGATCCAACGCCTGCCACCGTGAAGGAGGGGCGCAAGTTCCTGTTCGATACGCATCTCACCTCCGGCCTTGGGCAGTCAAGCTGCGCATCGTGCCATGTGGATGCACGGAGCGACCGTGTGGCGTGGGACATTGGTAATACCCAAGGCACCGTGCAGCTCTTTGATGAATCGTGCCAAGTACCGGGCTGCATTAGTTGGCACCCGATGAAGGGACCGATGACCACGCAGACGCTCTTTGGAATCATCGGCACCGAGCCGTTCCATTGGCGCGGCGAGAAGAATGATCTTGCTGAGTTCAATGAGGCGTACACCAACTTGCAGGGGCGCGATAGTCAGATCACCACCACTGAGATGGCCAGCATGGAG
>JAPLMU010000133.1 GCA_026386795.1 Planctomycetota bacterium | reverse complement strand
GGCCCGTCAATTTCGTCGTAACCAAATGCAATACTGGCGTCGCGCCACGCGGCTTCAATGCGACGGCGCACGGCCATCTCGGCTGGATAGAAATCGCGCGTGCCCTTGGGAGACTGAAACTTCATAGGGGTGAATAGTAATTCATTAACATGGCGGAAATTTTACTTCAGCTCTTTGACGGTTTGATAATGAGCGCGCATGCAATGCCAGACAAACTCCACGCGATCATTCCGTCAACAAAGAGGACGATGGAGAACGAATCCGGCAGGTGGAAGAAATTCCAGACCACCGCGTGTGATGACAGCATTGCGAAGGCTGGAACGATGATGCCGAGTGCGAGGCGGTCCTGCAGTCGCGCGCCGAATTTGCACGCCACCGCAATGATGGCGGCGAGCAATCCAGTGCCGAAGAATTCAATCACGAAGCCACGCGCGAGCACGGTGGGCGACATGGGATCAACGCCCTGACGGCGAAGGAGCACCAGCATGAGCGGACCCTTGCGATGTTCTTCGAGATACGCATTCGTGGCGATGGTTGATTGCTGTGCGGTCATACCCGTTGTGACGGGCGGTGCTGGATGGATGTATGCCCCGTCAGTTGCCGCTGCGGACTCGAAAGTCGCTGCTACGCCGTCACCACTTGGTAGCGGCTTGAACGCAAAGTCATAGATTCCCGTTGTCCATGAAACGGCGCCCCACCCAAAGGCAAGAACAGTGCCAACGACGATCGCTATCAGCATGCGCCTGGACATGCGCGCAAGGCTAGCAAAATCGCCCGTGCTGCTACTTCACTTCAGAAATCGCCACCGGTCGTCGTGTGCGTGCACAGCGAATCGCTGCTTCAAGAACCCGTTGCGTTTCATATGCATCCGCGAAATCAGGGATTGCTACGACTGGTTTCTTGCCGCCAAGCACCATGACCGTGTCCGCAGCCTGACTCACGAAACCATGCTCGTAGCCAAGCACATGAGCCGCTGGCCAATAGTTCGCCGCGTACGGATGCGCTGCATCGGTGCACATCACTCGGCTCCACCCGCGCATGCGTGCGGGCAGCGTGTGATCCCACCATTGCAGTTCGTTCATGCGCTCGAAGTCAAACTTCAGGCTGCCCTTCTCGCCATTGATCTCAATCTGATTGCGATTCTGGTTACCCGTTGCAAGGCGCGAGGCTTCGAAGCTGGCGATCGCGCCACCGGACATACGCGCCATAAAGAGCACCGCATCATCCACGGTGCTCTTGCCCTTGCGGCTGCCACGCACGGCGCGCTTGGCGCCCTTGCCGGCAATGGCGCCACCGGTACTTTCAATGATGTCGCGCTCCTTGATGAAGGTCTCTTCAATGGCGCCCACCACTTCGGCCACTTCTTCGCCGGTAATGAATCGGGCCATATCAATGATGTGTGCATTGAGGTCACCATGCGCCCCGCTGCCCGCAAGTTTGCCCTGAAAGCGCCAAAGAAGCGGCGTCGATGGTCCGCCCCAGTCCTGTAGATAGCTCGCGCGCACATGGAAGATGCGGCCAAGCTTGCCTTCGTTCACCAACTGATGCGCAAAGGCGACGGCCGGGCAGCGCCGATAGTTGAACCAGACGAATGTCTTGATCCCCTTCGCCGCTGCCTTCTTGGCGGCGTCGCGCATCCGGCGGGCATCGTCAAGGGTGCCCGCAAGCGGCTTCTCGCAGGCGACATGCTTGCCGGCGGCAAGAGCGGCGATCGAAACTTCCGCGTGCACGTGGTTTGGGGTGCAGTTGTCGATCAAGCCAATCTGTGGATCGGTGACCAAATCTTGCCACTCGTCGCTGCAGCACTGCCACCCCCAGCGCTGCGAGAATTCAGCCACATCCTGCACTTTCGTGCCGGCCACCGCCCGCATGTTCACTACCAGCGGCAGGTCAAAGAACCGGGGGGCGGACATCCAGGCATTGCTGTGAGCCTTCCCCATGAATTTAGTGCCAACAAGTCCAATGCCCAGGGTGGTGTGCTTCATCGGGGACGGACGCTTTGCTGTGGTCTTCTTGGTCATGGGCGGTCGCTCTTTCTTTAAGACGCGTATCCTACGAAACACCTATGGGAACTTCCGAACATACCGAAATTTCTTCCGCGATCGACACCCGCCTAGCCCGCATTGAGCGAGAACTCACCGCTGCGCGGCGCGACGCCGTTCGTTGGCGCACCGGAACGATCATCGTGGGCGCGGTGGCACTCGCCGGCGGCCTGGTGGCCGCAACGCAAGTGGCGCGCGTGGAAGACGTCATCCGCGTTCGACGCCTCGAAGTTGTTGGCGAAGGCGACAAAGTGGTGATGCTTGCGCAAGCTGGCGAAACTGGCGGCCAACTTGATGTCTGGTCGAAGGGCGGCGCGAATGTCGTGCGTCTGTCGGCTGGCACGGACGGCGGCGACCTCGCGATTTGGAATCTTGTCGGCAAGCCAGTCGGCGGTCTCTTCGCAACACCGATTGGTGGTCGCGTTGAAATCGGTGATGTTGACGGCACCACGCTGGCAACATTCGCGCGCGGCGAAGAAGGCGGCGCGCTCGTTCTGAATGGCTCGGGCAACAACGCAAGCAGTCTTCGAGCCGAAGCTGGCGCCGGTGGAGCCGTGATCAGCATGCGACGCCCCGGTGGTGAACTCGGCATGCTTGCCGGAGTTGCGCAAGGCGCGTCCGTACTTTCAATGCGCAATCAGGCCGGCAAGGAAATCGTCTTTGCAGGTGGCGCGGAAGATCAGACTGGCACACTCCGCATCGCAGACGCATCAGGCAATGAATGTGCGGCATTCCTTGCTGTTGGCGGCGGACATCTCACGCTGAAGGACGGCGCGGGCGCAGTCGCGGTTTCACTTGCAAGCGCGGGCGCTGGCAAGGGCGGAGCTATTGAAGTGCTCAACGGCTCAGGGGCTGCTGCCATTCTGATGGATACCAAGGAAGAAGGCGGCGGCCGATTCATGGTTGGCACCGCAACCGGCGCTCCAGCATTCATGGCCGAAGCGAATGGCTCTGCGGGCACACTTGCCGTGTATCTACAAGAACGCCGCGTCGCAGCGATCGGCGGCAGCAAGACCGGCGGCCTGATGAACCTGCTCGATGCAAATGGACAAGCCATCGTGGTGGCCGGCGCCGCAGTCGATGGCGACGGCGGCGCAATCAGCGTGCGTAATTCGCGCGGCGTTCAGATTGGGCGTCTTGGAGTTGATGCTGCTGGCGCCGGCGAGATGGCCGTCTATAACGCATCTGCCACCATGAAGAAGATCATCGAAGCGCCGACGACACCCGCAAAGTGAGTGTGAGTTAACAAATGACTACTACCGTTCATGACATCGCGCGCGTTGTATTGGAAGAAATCATTCCGGCATCAGGAAGTACGCCCACACGCGTGCGCATTTCGATGCCCAACTCCGCTTACCGGGTGGAGCTAGTGCTTGTTGGTGATGCCGCAACGCTTGCAACCAAAGTAGGCAAGCGGGTCAATGGTTCCGTGCGCGGCAAGGCATTGCGCGCCTGGCACGCGAATGCAGGCGGATGCTTCATTGAGCCAGTGTGGGGAACGCCACGGATTGTGCAGGGTCGCGTGTTAGCCGTCGATGTGACTGCGAACGCCGTGCTTCTTGACCTTGCGTTCCCGGCATGGGTGACCATTGAGCCGTCACAAACTGCGGGCTCATGGCAGACCGGCGACATGCTGAACTTCTATGTCGAAAGCGGCATGACGTTCACGCCGTCCGAGTAACAGCGGACGGAGCCGCGGCGCGGGCGGCGGCAGGCTGCATCGCAAGGAAATTCGCAAGAAGCTGCGGACCCTCAACGGTGAGGAAACTCTCCGGATGAAATTGCACGCCCTCAAGCGGCGCTGCGCCGGCGGGGGCTTTCCACCGAATGCCCATGATCTCATCACGCTCCGTGCGAGCGGTGACTTCAAAGTCCGCGTGAACCGTGGCTGGGTCAATCACCAGCGAGTGGTAGCGCGTTGCGATGAACGGGTTCGACAGACCAACAAAGAGGCCGCGTCCATCATGATGAATGGGACTGGTCTTGCCGTGCACTGCGATGTCATTGCGGCGAACGGTCATGCCGTGGACATCGCCGATCGCTTGGTGACCAAGGCAGACACCGAGTGCCGGAATGCGCCCCTTGAAATGCGAAAGCAGCGCGCCGCTGATGCCGGCCTCCTTCGGCGTGCACGGGCCTGGCGAGATCACCAAGTGCGTGGGGGCAAGCGCCTCGGCACCCGCGATATCGATGGCATCGTTCCGGATGACTTCGATGCGCAAGCTCGGGTCAATCTCGCTGAAGCGCTGGACGAGGTTCCAGGTGAACGAGTCATAGTTGTCAATCAGGAGGAGCACGTCGGCGATCATAGGAAAGCGGCGCCCACCAAAGAGGTGCCGTTTACGCCTTGTCACAATTTCACATCAGTCCACTGACCGCCAATGTCTCGAACCCGCTCCCCTGGCGTGATGTCACATGCTCAAGCCGCTTCGAGCTTGGTTCCTGCCACGCCATCCGTGGTGACCAAGAACAGGTCAGCGCAAATTGGATACGGCAGACGCTGGTACTCCTGCTCGGCGCGCGCGCGGAGGCGCTCGACGAACGGTTCTGGATCGCCAGTCATCGCTAAGAACATGTCGCGCGCCGGTGCGGCGACGTAGAAAGTCTTTCCAAGCTGCGCAGAGAGACGCGAGTGCAGGTCGCCAAGAAGAAGGCGTGCCGCGTCGTATCCGTCGTGCATACTGATGATGGCAGCACGACCGCCTTCGTTCGAACGAACCACTTGGACATCCAAGTTCGGCGCGTAGCGATCAAGGTTGGCGCGGGCAATTTCTTCAAGCTCGTCAGCCGTGACGCCCCAGCGGATCATCTGCTCAGTGCTGATGGAAACCGTGTAGTGCGGCATGTCCATGACGAAGACAATGACGGTGTCATTCACCCACTGAACATGAGCCACATGTTCGCGGTCGAGCGTTTGGAAGATGTTTCCGGGCTGAATCCGCGGCATGATGCGCGACTTGGCCACTGTAAACGGAATATCAAGCGTGCTCATCTGATCGCCTTCAAGAACGCGATCAATGTGATGCTCCACGGTCTCGAGCCATGACTCCGGCGCGCGTTGGACGGTGCGCCACAGGTTCTCCAGACCCAGGTGCCGACCATCGATTGTCAGTACCAAGGTGGTCACCAATTCCACCGTTCGGGAACCGTGGCGGCGACGCACCAAGTCATAGACGGCGGTGCTGAATTGTTCGGGGGTATCGGGAAACTGGCTCATGGGGTGGCTCCTGAAAACTTGCCAACGCCCCGAATGTGAGGCGTCGTCGACCGGAATGTCAGATACAGGACCCCGCATGCGAAGTAAGAATCAAGTAATTTCAAGTTCTTGACGGTGGACTGCGCGGTCTGTGCCGCATGGGTCTGCCGCCAGTCACCCACATAGGTGCCAAACCGACATGAAAAACGTCCTCCCTGAGTTCTTTGCCGCGCCAACCCGCCGACTCTTGGTTATCGCCGGTCCGTGCATATTGGAGGACGCGGCGACCAATGAGCGGATCGGCACCGTGGTCCGAGATGCGTGCGCAGCCCTCGACCTGCCCTACGTCTTCAAGGCGAGCTTCGACAAGGCCAACCGCACCAGCATCCACGGTCATCGCGGACCCGGGCTCGAACGCGGCATGGAAGAAATGGCGCGCCTGCGAGAAAAACTCGGCGTTCCAGTCACCACCGATATTCATGAAGCGGCGCAAGCCGAGCCGGTGGCGCGAGTGGTTGACCTCCTACAGGTGCCCGCGTTCCTGTGCAGGCAGACGGACCTCCTTGCGGCAGCCGCTGCGACCGGCAAGCCAGTCAATGTCAAGAAGGGCCAGTTCATGGCACCCGAAGAGATGCGCAATGTCCTCACCAAACTTGCCGAAGGTGGCTGCACGCAGCCCATGCTCACTGAGCGCGGTACGTTCTTTGGTTACCACCGCCTCGTCACGGACTTCATCGGTCTCGGCGATATGATGGCGCTCGGCGCTCCCGTGTGCTTTGACATCACGCACAGCACGCAGTTGCCGGGCGGCGCAGGCACCGCCACGAGCGGGCGACCCGAACGCGCCGGCATTCTGGCAAATGCTGCCGTCTCTGCCGGGGTACAAGCCATCTTCCTGGAATGCCACCCGGAACCAGCCAAGTCCAAGAGCGACGCGGGAACGATCCAGCCACTTGCAGAAATCCCTGCGCTACTCAAGAGATTGAAGGCCATTCGGACTGCGTTGACCGCCTAGACTCGGCACCATGGCCGCACCGTTCAGACCCTGTGACCATTGCGCGAAACCCGCAGTGGTGCACAACACCGTCATCGTCAATGGACAGATGAACGAGGTACACCTCTGCGCAGATCACGCAGGTGCAGCGGGTATCCAGATGCCCGGGCAGGCGCCTATCCATCAATTGCTCGGTCAGCTTGCACAGGTTGCTGTCACGCGTCCGCGCGGTCCGGCGTGCCCAGAATGCGGGCACACCTTTCATGACTTCAAGACATCCGGGCTCCTTGGTTGCGCCGCCTGTTACGAGGCATTCGCAGCAACCGTTGGACCAGTGATCGAACGCGCACACGGCGGCGCATCCGAACACATTGGGAACGTGCCCGCGCGTGCCGATGATGCCAACCAACGCGCCGCGCTGCTGCAACAACTGCTGCGTGAACTCGAAACCGCCGTCTCGGCCGAGCAGTACGAACGCGCAGCACAATTGCGCGACCGAATCAAAGACCTGCGGCCCACAGCATCCGCTCGAAGTGATGGCGCAGAATGAGCGATCTCACTGCCATGATGGTTGGCGACCGCGATGTGGTGATGAGTTGCCGCGTTCGCCTCGCTCGCAATGTTTCCGGATTTCCATTCGTCGGCCGCGCAACGCATCCGCAACGACGCGAAGTGCTTGAAACTGTGCGCGCCGCGGCGGGACCAGATGAAGCAACGGTTGGACTTGTCGGTGGCGGGCGCGTCGGTGCGAGTGCTGCGGAATCCCTCGCGTGGATTGACCTTGCGGCACTCCCCAAGCGCGACCGGCAACTTCTCTGGGAGCGGCACCTGATTTCGCGGCAGTTTGCCGAAGGCGATTCACCGCGCGCGGTGGCCGTCACTCCCGACGAGCGTTTCTCGCTCATGGTCAACGAGGAAGATCATGTGCGCATCCAAGTGCTGCGCACCGGGAACGCACTCCGCGAAGCATTCGACGCAGCCGTGCGCGTGGATGCCACACTCGGTTCGCGGCTCGACTTTGCGTTCCACCGCAAGTGGGGCTACCTCACTGCGTGTCCAACCAATGTGGGCTGCGGTATCCGGATCGGTGTCATGGTGCATCTGCGCGCGCTGCGCGTGACCAACGAGATCGAAAAAGTGAAGCGCGCCGCAAAGGAACTACACCTTGCCGTGCGCGGATTCCATGGCGAAGGCAGCGAAGCCACTGGTGATTGGTTCCAGATTTCTAACCAGCGAACGCTTGGTGTGACGGAAGTTGGTCTGCTCGAGGAGTTTGCCGGGCGCATTGTTCCCGCCGTGGTTGCCTACGAACGCGAAGCGCGCCGTGTGTTGCTTGAAAGGCAGCGCACCCTGCTTGAGGATCGAGTCTTTCGCGGAATCTCGTTGTTGCGATCGGCCCGGCTCTTGGGTCTCGACGAAGCAATGAAGCAGCTTTCGAGCGTTCGTCTTGGTGTCTGCCTCGGCTTGATTCCCGATGTTGCCCTCGACACGCTCAATCGACTGACGATCCAACTTCAGTCCGCACACCTGCGCTCTGGTGAAGCCGGAATCGAAACCGATGACGACGAACGTGCTGCCCGTGCGCGAGTGGCTCGCGCGGCGCTCGGCGATCCTTCCTGATGACTCATGCTGACTCGGCGGCAAACAGGCGATCAGCGGACGCTGCGAAGTCGAAGTCCTTGTCCGAGATGCCGCCCGCGTCGTGGGTGCTCAAAGCCAGCGTCACCTTCGAATAGCGCACCATGATGTCCGGATGATGCTGAACGCGCTCCGCCTCAGCGGCAATCTTGTCCACAAAGCGCATTGCATGAAGAAAGTCGGGGAAGGTAAACGTTCGCTGAATGACCGCGCCGCTGCGCGTCCAATCCGCAAGCGTGGCGAGTTTCGTCTGGATCTGCTTGGCCGTGAGGCGCGACATAAGGTGGCAAATATACCGCCCCACGCACAGCAGAACGCAGACACGCTCTATCCTGCTGATATCGGGCACCCCGCGCCCTCATCCCCGACCAAGGAACCACGCATGTCTCCCCGATTCGCCACCATCACCCTCGCCACCATGATCACTTGCACCGCCTGTGACTCTTCGGCACTCAAAGACGGCGGCGTGTGGAACACCACGATCGCGGGCGCGCCCTTTCATCTCACGGTGAGTTCGAGCGACCCCACGCGACAGCGCGGACTGGGCGCAGTCACTGACATCCCGGTGGATGGCGGCATGGTGTTTGTCTTCCCGGATTCCGAAATGCGCGGGTTCTGGATGAAGGACTGCGTCACTGACATGGACATCATCTACCTCGACCCGCTCGGCTACGTCACGGCGATACACACGATGACCAAGCAGCCGTTGCGCGGCGCGGACGAAGCGCAAACCACCTATGAAGCGCGCTTGAAGCGTTACTCGAGCGTAACCCCCGCGCAGTACGTCATCGAACTTCGCGCTGGTCGCGCGCAAGAACTCAAGATTCACACGTCACAGAAATTGCAGCTCGATGCCCCCGCGCTCAAGGCGGCCGTTCGATGACGAACCTGACGCCGGTGCGCGCCGGCGCGCATGCGGTGCGTATCGCAATCACTGCCACGCCACGCCGCGAAGCACGCGGGAAGTCGCTCGCGCATGAACTCCCTGCGCTGATTGGAAGCGGAGCCGTTGCGGAATGGCACACACTTCAGGACGCTCAAACATCGGCGATTCAAGGGTCCACCGCGCTGGTGGTCTTACTGGATGCACGCGATATTCCTACTGGTCTTTCCGCATTGCTTGATGCTGCAGAGGAAGCGCGATTAGCTGTTCTGCTACTCATTGATGACGGAGGACGACGCCGCGCGAGTACTGAAACCGCGGCAGTGGAATCGATTGACGCTGATGATGCCACCATCGCGGCCGTTCTGCGTGGAATGATCGGACGGCAACCTGAAATCGATCGTCTTGGCCGCGAGTTGGCCATTGCCACGCGATTTACTGGCGGCCTGCGCGGTGAAATCTCCCGCATGCAAGAAGAGCTGCAACTCGCGGCGCAAGTGCAGCGCGAGTTCCTTCCTCGCACATTTCCTGAAGTGGGCGACTTGCGCGCGGACGCATTCTGGCGGCCAGCGAGTTACGTCTCGGGGGATATCTACGACGTGGTACGACTTGATGAGCGGCATATCGGCGTCTTCATTGCCGATGCAGTGGGTCACGGTATTCCCGCGGCCCTTCTCACCATGGTGATTTGCCGCGGATTGCCCTCGAAGGAAGTGGGCAATGGAACCTATCGAATCATTCCGCCAGGCGAAGCACTTGCGCGCATCAACCGTGACATGATCACTCACCAAGGCAGAACCACGCGCTTTGCAACCGCCGTTTACTGCGTCATTGACACAAGTACTGGGCATGCCGCCATGGCCGGCGCTGGCCATCCACCGCCGGTGATCTTGCGAGCGAACGGCGAGACGGAGTTGGTGGAAAGTGACGGCGGACTGCTTGGAGTATTTGAGGGCGAGAGTTACCGAGAGGTGCAATTCCAGCTGCTTCCTGGCGATCGGCTGCTGATCTACTCCGACGGATTCGAACAGGCATTCCCTGGCGATCCATCCGGTACGCGCCAAGCGCGATTGCCATCGAAGCGATATCTGGACGAATTCGTGGCGGTCCGCGCTGCGCCCACTGCCGCTGCATTGGTGCAGCAGATTGCGCGCCGCGTCGACATGCAGTTCGGAAGCGTGCGTCAAGCAGATGATCTCACTCTGCTCGTCATTGAACGACTGCGCGAAGGGACTCACTCTGCGTGAATCCGATACTGCTCGGGGCAGTTGAGCCAGAAGCCGCACCGATCGCCATCGGCGCATGGTGTGTGGCAATGTTGTTCTTCTGGCTGTGGTGGAGCCGGCTTCGCTTTGCACGACTCTTGCGCGATGTCCCGTCCACTCCCATTCGCGGCGTCTTTGTTGGGCTTGTAGAAACGACTGGTCGCGTTGAACATGACGATCCGCTCATTGCGCCACTGAGTCAAACGCCCTGCGTGCAATATGGATGGTCGGTGCGAGAGCACTGGCGGCGAACGCAAACCTATCGAGATTCCAAGGGCAAGACCCAAACACGGATTGTCACTGGAAGCGACATCGTTGCAGCCGGAGGCGCCGAAGTAGACCTGCGCTTGCGCGACGAAACAGGCGCCATCATCGTGCGCGTGAACGGCGCGTCATGGACTACGAAGGACACCTTCAGTCGCACCGCAACACTGGGGGACTCGCTTTATCACACGCAAGCACCCAACCGTGTTGTGCCCGGCAGCACTGGCCGAAGAAATTTCAGTGAAAGCTCCGTGCCAATCGGATCGACCGCATGGGTCATGGGCAATGCGCGCATTCGACCAGATGGGCAGGCACTTGAAATTGGCAGCGGTGGCGAAGAAGGCGTATTCATGATTTCGCTGTCTGGCGAAGGAACCCACAGTTTCATCGCACGCGGGCTCGCTATCACCGGTCTCGTGCTGGGCACGGGTTGCGCGATCGGCGCGGGCATCGCACTGGGCGGGTTGGCTCGGCAGATGCTGCCGGGATTGACTGAGCCGCAGACCGCTCTACTGCCCGTTGTGGCGAGTGCTGCATTGTGGTTTCTCTTAATCACCGTGATGTGGAGTTTCATTGTCCGCAACGGCGCGGTGCGCGTGCGCACCCGCTGGGAACGCGCGGCGTCGCTCGTGGATGTTGAATTGCGGCGGCGCGCCGACTTGGTTCCGAACCTCGTGGTGGTGACCCGCGCAAGCGCAGCGCATGAGTCATCAATCCAGCGCGCGGTGGCTGAACTGCGTGCGGGCGCAGCGTCCGAAGGCATTTTTCGCATACTGAGCGAGCACTATCCGACCCTTACCGCGGACGCTTCGTTCTTACTGCTGCAGCAGCAGTTGACCGAGACAGAGTCACGGATCGCACAGGCACGGATCTTCGAAATTCAGAGTCGCGAGCGGCTGCTCGAGCGGCTGCAATCATTCCCCGAAGGGCTGATCGCACGGATCATGGGCGTTGCGCACCCGCCGCCAGCACTCGCTTCACCTGCTCCGCGATCATCTTCGCCAGAGCATCGCTCTCCAAGTTGACGCGATTGCCCGCACTGCGAAGGCGAAGTGCGGTCTTGGCGAGTGTCGCGGGAATCAGCGCAACTTCAAACCATCCATTTCCCGTGGCGGCGATGGTCAGACTGACGCCATCGACCGCAATGCTGCCACGATCAACCGCGAGTTGCATGACAGCATCCGGCGCGGCAATGCGCGTGCGCCATTCACCGCCCGTGGTTGAAACGGAAAGCACTTCCCCAACGCAGTCCACATGGCCCTGCACGATGTGTCCGCCAAGAAGCGTTGATGCGGTGGCCGCGTGTTCGAGGTTCACTTCTTCGCCAGCGACAAGCGCGCCGATCGTGGTGAGCGAAAGCGTCTGCGGAATCGCATCGAAGAAAAGGACGCCATCCGTGCGGGGCGCTCCAACCACAGTCAGGCAGCAGCCATTGATGGCAATGGAGTCACCATCAGCGGGCGTGTGCGCCCAACCGCAGGAATCCACTTCCAAGCGAGCGCCGTACGCCTGTGGGCGCAGGCTGACAACACGGCCTTGATGCTCGATGATTCCGGTGAACATAGTTCGCGTCGGTCAGTACGCGCGTACGACCGCTGCACCCGGATAGTAGGTTCGCAGGATCAGGAGCGCGTTCGCACCGGATCGAGCCATGGACTGTGCGCCGTATTGGCACATGCCCACGCCGTGGCCGAAACCCTGCCCGACGAACTGGATTTCCGTGCCTTTCACGGTGACCTGCAAGAGGTGACTGCTGTTCAGACGGTCCTTCGGTGTTGGTTCGCCCTCGCGGGCGTAGTTCACAGCCCGCCGAAAGTCTTCCGCGCGCAACTGCAAGACGTGACCAGCGGCGTCGTGAATGGCAAGACTCGTCGGTCGACCCGCGGCGTTCACGGCGATGATGTTGATGGAACGAATTGCAGTCAGCGCTGTCAGTTCAGAGAGCGGCGCATCGTCAGCGATGTCTACGATCCCATTGCGCGCGGGAACCTGCGCGGCAGATCGCACGGTTGCAACCGGCACGCTCACCGCTGCCGGCACGCCAGTTGCGCTGGCGGCTGGCGATGGGGACGCCGGCGTACTCGCGCGCGTTCCAACAGATGGCTCCGAAGTAACACTTTCAACTTTCAGCGCTTGCGCTGCAGTGACTGATGCCGAAGCAGTCGCTGTGATCGGAGTAGCAGCTCCCTTGAGAGGCGACGCGTTCTTGCCGAGCGCGGCTCCATCAACCGGTGCCACCGCGCATGCGGGTTGCATCCGGCCGTCGCGCTCCACTTGCGCCACACGGACAACTTGCGCCTCACGTTCCGCTTGCGCCTCGCGTTGATCGGTTGCCCAACGGCGAATGCGTTCGCAGATGACGGCGTTGGCAAATGACTGCTGCCAACGGAAGCGCGGCGCGTCAGCACAGCAGTCGCGGTGAGCGGTGGCTGCGGTCGCTCCGGCAGCGAGCGGCGCGATTCCATGATTCGGATTGTGAGTGAGCGATTCCGCCGCGTTTGCCGGCGTACCGCCGCACGTACTTGAGTAATAGCAAGGAACCACGCGACCTTCAAAGCTCAGCACCATGCCACGGGTTGCCTGCACGGCCTCGCGCGGCTTGGGATCTTTGGTGACTCCCACCCATGCTTGGCTCGCTTCGCCGGCAATCAGGTCATAGTGACGCACCGAACTCCAATGCGCGTGTTCGCAAATTGCAAAGCTGCGCGCGGCGATCGCTTGTGCTTTGAACGCTTCCAAATCCCACGAACGCAGCAGTTCTTTGGCCAACACGCCTGGCAAGTAGCGCTCAAGTGGAACATCAATCACCACATCAATCGCACCCGGTACGCCCGGCTCGTCGGCCAATGGCACCAGACGCAGCGGTCCCGGCCAGTCGGTGCCATCGAACGCCACCACTCCGTGAACACCGGCGGGCGGATGAAACTCAATCGGGCCGGCCAGCGCAACTTCCATGCTTGCCGCCCGCTTCGATCCGGCAAGCTCGACTACGCGCCAGCCGTTGGCTGTTTGACGAACATCAACCGGCGTACGCACTGCACGCGGAGCAAGCCCCGCGCCCTGCATCACCAATTTGCCGGACGGATTGGTGAGGCGCACCAATGGGCTCGCGCTACGCAGCGCGGCAACGCGGATGCGCAGGTCGGGCTCAGTGCTCGGTACGGAGGGGCGTTGTTCAAAGACCGGAACAACCGGCGCAACAACGACCACCGGCGCGGCTGGCACGGCCGGAGCTGCCGGCGTGACAGCCACGGGTGCCGATGGAAGCGCATGGCGCGGAGCGGTCGGATCCTTTGCTACCGAATCGGGCGCGCAGCCATGAATCACCAGTGCGGCGCCGAGGGATGCCCACACCGCTGCCGACGCAAGGTCAGCAAGCGGAAGGCGCTGTCGAATTCGAGAAGGGAAGTTTGCCATACCTTCCTTGGATCGGCACTTTCCCGCGTCCTGCAGGAGAGTTTGCGCGCGGCCAGGCGCTCTTGCGCCATCGGCCGCGCGCGCTACTGCGGCACGCTACACATCAGATAGGCATTCGCCAGGCATCAGCCCAAGCATTCACGCAGCGTGCCCCAAGAATCAGTCCAGTTCACGGAGCGAAAGACCCATCTCAACCAGCTTGCGCTTGATCTCGTCGAGCGAGTTCTGGCCGAAGTTCTTGACTCCCATGAGTTCAGCCTCGGTACGAGCGGCGAGCTCCCCGATCGACTGAACGCCCAAGAGCTGCAGGGCGCGACGGGCACGCACGGACAGGTCCATGCTGCCGACTGGCTTGGCAAGGGTCCCGGCGTCAACGCGGTCGGTCAGGCTATCGATGTACTCCTTGGCGGCGCGTGCCACAAATCCCTGATCAAGACCTTCGCCGAGGCGGAGACCGCGCTGGGTGAGCATGGCCTCAATCTCAACAAGGCTGGTCTCGCCAAAGTTCTTGTAGGAGAGCAGTTCTGGCTTGGTGATCATCAACAGATCGCGCAGCGTCCGGATGTTCATCTTCTTGAGGCAGTTGCGACTG
>JAPLMU010000093.1 GCA_026386795.1 Planctomycetota bacterium | reverse complement strand
GGTCCTTGTGGTGGTGTTCGCACGATCGGTACTGGTCGATTCAGTGCTACTAGAACCGGTAATGAACCGCATTTCAGCACAGTGCGCAAGGTGCTCGGGCGGGGAAAGTACGATGAATTCATGGCCGACGCACTTGCTGGAAATTCGTCCCCCACCACATGGGAATACAGCCCTGCACCCGAGACAGTTCCGGTGGTGATTCCGGATCAGACTCAGTTGTATGTGGGTGGGAAATTTGTTGAGCCGCGCTCGAAGAAGCGTTTTGCGACAATCAATCCAGCAACAGAGGTAATGCTTTCACAGATTGCCGACGGTGACGCCTCTGATGTTGACGCAGCGGTGAGCGCCGCGCGGAAGGCATTGAAGCCATGGGGAAAGCTTCCGGCGAGTGAGCGCGCGAAGTACCTCTATCGGATCGCACGAAGAATCCAGGAACGCGGCCGCGAGTTAGCGATTCTGGAATCAATGGACGGCGGCAAGCCAATCAAAGAGAGTCGCGATGTGGATATTCCGCTTGCGGCCCAGCATTTCTTCCATCACGCGGGTTGGTGCGACAAGTTGCGATACGCGATGCCGGGAACCCGCGAGCCACGTCCGGTCGGTGTTTGTGGACAGATCATTCCATGGAACTTTCCGCTACTTATGGCGGCGTGGAAACTAGCACCCGCGCTCGCTTGTGGAAATACGGTGGTGTTGAAGCCGGCAGAAACAACGTCGCTCACAGCAATGCGTTTGGCGGAAATTCTTCAGGAGTGTGAGTTACCTCCGGGGGTTGTGAATATTGTGACCGGAGCTGGTGCCACAGGAAAAGCGCTTGTTGATCACGCCGGTGTTGACAAGATCGCATTCACGGGAAGTACCGAAGTCGGCAAACAAATCGCCAAGGCGTGCGCGGCGCGCGGGACACGATTAACCCTTGAATTAGGTGGAAAAAGCGCGAACATCATCTTTGCAGACGCAGCAATCGACCAGGCGATCGAAGGCATTGTGCAAGGAATTTGGTTTAACCAAGGTCATGTGTGTTGCGCCGGAAGCAGGCTCTTTGTTGAAGAGTCCATATTGCCAGAGGTCACCCGCAAGCTGGAAATGCGCATGAAGACGCTTCGGGTTGGTGATCCTCTTGATAAGAACACCGACATTGGTGCCATCAATAGTAAACAACAACTCGCCATCATTGAGCAGTACATCGCTGCGGGTAGCAATGAGGGATGCACGGTGTGCCAGCCAAGCGAGCAAGCGCTTCCCGCAAAGGGGTACTGGTGCCGACCAACATTTATGACCGGCGTGCAACCAGCACACATTGTTGCGCGGGAAGAGATATTCGGGCCGGTGCTTGCGGTAATGAGTTTCCGTACGCCGGAAGAGGCAATCAGCCGCGCTAACAATTCACCCTATGGATTAGCTGCTGGTATTTGGACCGAGAAGGGCAGCAAAATGTTTGATGTGGCGCGTCGGTTGCAGGCGGGCGTTGTTTGGTGCAATACGTACAACCAGTTTGATGCCACAAGCCCATTTGGCGGCTTCAAAGAAAGCGGATTTGGCCGCGAGGGCGGAATACAAGGATTGGCCGCATATCTGTCAGAGTGACCGTGTTCACGGAGATGTCGCTGACAGTTTGCAACAAGGAATTACACGATGAATGAACAAGACCGACTGGCAGTACTCAAGACTTGGAAACTCTTTATTAAAGGCGGATTTCCACGCTCAGAGAGCGGTCGGACGCTTCCGCTGAATGACAGCAAGGGCGCACTTGTTGCACATCTATCACACGCAAGTCGCAAGGATCTCCGAGAAGCCATCGAGTCCGCGCGCGCGGCGTTTCCTGGTTGGAGTGGAAATACGGCATACTTACGCAGCCAGATTATTTACCGACTTGCGGAGATGCTTGAGGGTCGACGCCTTGATCTGACTGATGCCATTCGTTGCACTTCTGGTGCTTCGCGCAAGAAGGCTGAAGTAGAAGTGATCGCAGCAATTGATCGAACAGTGAGTTGGGCTGGTTGGTGCGACAAGTTTCCAATGGTGCTTGGTTCGCGCAATCCGGTTGCTGGGCCGTATCACAACTTCAGTATGCCCGAGGCAAGCGGCGTATGTGTTGTTGTGCAGGGTGTGGCAGCGCAGCACTCTTTGCTTGGCTTCCTTTCATTAGTGTTGCCACCACTGTGCACAGGAAACACGGTTGTTGCGATCGCGAACACAGAGCACCCGCTTGGCGCGCTCTTGATTTCTGAAACAGCGCCGACTGCTGACATTCCAGCAGGCGCTCTCAACGTCATCACTGGCGATGCTGCAGAATTAGCAGGGTGGGTTGCCAGCCACCGCGACGTTGATTTGATTCACGCTATTGCCAACGAAAAGATCGCAAGCCAACTTCGTGCAGGCGCTGCGGAGAATCTCAAGCGCGTGCAAATTTTGCCGGTGGATGAGGATTTCACTGATACAGATCGCTGGACGAATCCGCGTCGTTTGGCTCCATTTGTGGAGATCAAGACGGTTTGGCACCCCTCGGCGGTGTAACTCGATTGCATGGCAGGACGCCACAGACACGGTTTACGATCTACCCATGACCGCGCCGAACACCACCACTGATCTTGTTGCGCTTACTGTTGTAGATGGCGTTGCCACTATCACCATGAACCGTGGCGACAAAGCGAACGCGCTCAGTCACCCGTTGATTGATGCCATCAGCATCGCGCTCGACACTATTACGCCACGTTGCGCACCACATGGCGATATTCGCGTTCTCATTCTCGCGGGTGCTGGCAAAGTCTTTTGTGCCGGCATGGATCTGCGCGGCGTCATTGATGACCCTGCTGCCATGGGTGGAATGCTCCGCGGACTTTCGCGCGTTAGCCGAAACATTCGACGTCTCTCCATTCCAACCATAACGCGCGTGCAGGGCGCAGCAGTCGGTGGTGGCTGCGGATTTATGGTGGTAACGGACTTTGCGGTTACACACCCTGAATCCAAGGTTGGCTATCCAGAAGTAGACCTCGGCATATGCCCGGCGGTGGTTGCACCATGGCTCATCAAGAAGATCGGCGCTGGCCGCGCTCGTGCCATGTTGCTTGCGGGTGGAACTATGAGTGGACAACAGGGCTTTGAGGCCGGTCTTGCCACCCATCTCTGCGCCCACGATCAACTGGACGCGACGGTTGCTGAGTTAGCCAAGCGCCTGTGCGCCGGGGGGCCACAAGCGATCGCAACCACCAAGCGTTTGCTCAATGAACTTGATGGGTCAAATGATGACGCCGTGCTTGATAAAGCCGCGGAATTAAGCGCGCAGATTATTGCGGGCGACGAGGCTCAACAACGGCTGCGGAAGGTGTTTGGCGCAAAGTAGTTCGTGCACTCGGCAGTCGCTCCCATTGAGACGTCACACCTGATTTTCCGTACTCTCTCCGAGATGTCCACACCCCTCCGAATCGATCGTGACACCGACGGCGTCGTCACGCTTTGGCTAGAGCCAAATCCCGCGAAGCCACGCGGCGGCGTGGTGGTGCTTGATGCATGGCTGATTAGTGCGATCAGTGCTGCATGCGCGCAGATTGCGATCGATGGTTGCGCGGGGCTTGTGCTTGCCTCAGCAAGTACGCGCGTGTTTGTTGCTGGCGCAGATCTGGCAGAGATTGATGCGCTTGATGACGCAGCGTTGCACACCTATCTACAACGCGGCGGCGCGGCATTTGCGGCAATCCCTGCGCTTGGTGTTCCAAGTGTGGCGGTGATTCATAAAGCGGCGCTTGGCGGCGGCCTTGAACTTGCTATGCATTGCGATGGGCTTGTTGGCACGCTTCCAGCAGAAGGCGAGAAGCCGTGGATGGTTGGCCTACCGGAGTGCGGTTTGTGCATTTGCCCGGGTTGGGGCGGAACACAAATGTTGCCAGCGCGCATTGATCCAAAGGCAGCGATGGTCGCTACAGCGAACGGTGCCCCGTGGAAGTGCATGGATGTTCCGGCTGGGCTATTTACGCGGGTCTTTCCAGCGGGAAGTTCGCAGGCACAGATGATGGAGGAGGCCAAGCGTTGGATTCACGCACAGCGAGCCAACGGTGCGAAAGAGCCAGTATCTACAGGGAAACACACTCCGAATAGAGCACCAAAGCACGCCATTTCACCAGTCGACGCGGCGCGTATGGAAGCGGCGCTTGCATCAGCACGCGCCGCTGTCCCTGCGAGTTCACACGCAGACGCGTGCTTTGATTGCGTGCATATTGGATACACACATGGATGGGGCGCTGCCGTTGCTGCTGAGCAAGCGCACCTTGTCCGCTTGCGTCACACACCCGAGGCGCGCGCCAAACTGACAGCATTTCTCAGCAAGTCGTAAGACCGAGATATTTACAGAACGAACAAGGCATTGTTGAATCACCATGAATAACTATTACGCCATTCTCGCGTCGCTCGGAGCGGCCGTGCTCCTTTCCCCTGAGATCACTGTGCTTGGTCTTGTCGCCGCGAGTGATCGGAAGCATCCACGCACATTCGCCTGGGCATTCGGGATTGGAACGATTGTTGGCCTAGCATTTGCGCTGGTCATTGGTTTCTTACTTGCACAGACACACGGCACTACAACTCATGAGCACCAAGGAACCTGGCTCGGATTTACAGTGCGCGCCACTATTGCCTCGGCGCTGCTGGTTGTTGGCATGTATCGACTGGTGAACGCCATCAGGAATGCGCCGATCGAAAAAACGCCCGAGCAAGTGGAGCGAAGTTTCACACATCGATTGGGGCGTTGGTTTCAAACAACATTCCCATCGATCGCCAAGCGATTTGATGGAAGCATAGAAATTTCAACCACCAAACGCGCCATTCGTTGGGGCCTCCTTGGGTTTGCGTGCGACGGCTTGCACCCCAAGATCTTTCCCATCGTGACTGCAGCTGGTCATGAGGCGCTGCAAGTTTCAGAACCACGCGAGCGCCTGATCGGTATTGTGATGTTCGCGGTGATTGCGTTGATTCCTGGGCTCATTCCTGCGGTGGTGGAGACGGTGCACCCAGGGGTATCGGCGCGCCTCAAGGAGGTCTTCGAGAGCTTTATGAAGCGTTACGGCCGATTGATTACTGCAGCGTTCATTTTGGCAGTGGCGGCGTTTGTTGGGAATAATGCCAAGAATGACATGCCGGGGCGGGAGTCGGCGGAGGTACCGGCGGCCGTGGCAACAGAGAACGCGCCCGTGGGAACAGCGAAAGCACCAGCGCCTGTGCACTAATGGGCGTTAACTGTAGGAGTCATGAGTAGTAACGGCTTCAGTGCCCGTTACTGTCCGCATGGGCCCCAGTTTGCAAGCAGAAGCCCGATGTCGGCACCGTTCACTACGCCATCGCGGTTGATGTCAGCCTGTGGAAGCACTGGGTTGACCGGTCCCCAGAACGCGAGTAGGGCGCCAAGATCCGCACCATCAACGACGTGATTGTTAGTGATATCTGAGTCTTGGCACGGCGGCTGTTCACAGATATCAGGGATGCCGTTGGTGTTCATATCGACGAGTTGGCCAGTGAGAATCTGGCCATAGTCGACAATACCGTCGCTATTGCAGTCAGCGGACCACTCTGCCATATAGGCGCGTATACCGATGCTGTTGTAGTAGGTGTCACCATCGTTCCTGACATCATTCCATACTCGACTGTGGTTGATGTAATGAAGGTAGTCATCGGTCTGCCCATCTGGACGCGAACTGTTATCAAACTGCACAACATCCGAGACATACGACCACGGTTCCCCCGTCACCCATGCCCAGTTCGCGAACGGATTGGTAGATGGTGATGTCTGGTACCCACCTAACCATGGCCCATACCCAACGGTGGTAGGCCAGACCAAGGGGTTATCCAGGGCGAGACGGGCAACGAAGTCATCCTCTGTTCGCGAAGCGATCGAGGCCAGTTGCGCGCCAATGGCAACAGCACGCGCCCTCGCGCTTGTCCACGAAACTGCTGTTTGGGTCGCGACACCTTGATACCAGTGGCCATTTCCACCATCGCTAGTGTGCCACTGAACCGGGTAGTTGCCCGCCACACACACCTCGCCACGCTCACAACAGTCTGGAATATTGTTGCTGTTGTAATCAGGAAGCGTGCCGTTCAGGCACTGACCATAATCGACGATGCTGTCAGCGTTGCAGTCGGCGGACCATTCAGTGATAAACGCGATCGGCATCCTCCCACAGGTCCACGTATCCGGAAGATCGTTCCACGAAGTACGGTGCTCGGCGTCAGACCAATAGAGATGTAGAGAGTTCTCAGAACCAGCACAACCAAAGTTGTTGCAGCAAAAAAGCTCGGACGGATTGAAGGCGCTGCCAGTTACCCACCGCCAGCCTCCGAGTGGTTCGGAGAATTCAGGATCATGCTCGTCCTGTCGTCCACCGATCCATGGACCGTAATGGATACTTGTGCTCCAGGGAGCCTCTTGGACGTATGCATCTGGGTGGTTTGGCATGGAGAACTCTGAGAACAGGAACGCGCGCTCGGCGGTAGATTCGGCGGAGGTGAGGTATCCACCAAGCATCGCAGCCTTATCCATTGCCGATGTCCAACCAAGTGAGTCCGGGATAATGCGCACCTGATACCAATGCCCATTTCCCCCGTCCTCCACACGCCACTGCACAGCGGTCGCCTGCGCGCTCGCCCCGGAAACGAGTGCGATCTGTGTCACAGCGAGTGCGCCTGCTGTCCGTAATACGTGCAACGTCTTCATGTTTGACTCCTGGTGAGGGTCGATAGAGCCGTTCACGCCGTCAATCCGCGGGGAAATCCCTGAAGATTCCACTGGTTTCATAAGAACTGCCCCCACAGCAAGCAGGGAGGCTCCAAGGATTGCACACACTGCCGCCGCGGGCTTCGTTTGTGTCGAGCGCGTATGGGATGTTGAATCCACGGCACTAGCCCTGAGCCCGCGTGACACCACCACCGCCGACCAGCGAAGTGGTCGAGCGCCGATATGTGGGCACGCCGAATGATCAGTGCCCTGCAGACGGTCGGTCATGGCTCACCCGCAGCCTCGTCAACAAGTAGCAGTACTTCAGCGAGAGCAGCATCCATCGCATGTGGAAGCACCCCTTCTTCGCGCAAAATTTCACGCACGGCTTCGCGCATGCGGTCGCTCACCCGGCGCGCGGCGTGTTCAGCCTGTGCAATACTCATAGAAAGCTGCGCAGCGATGGATCGATAGGACACCCCATCAATGACATGCAAGCGAAATGCCAGCACATCATTTGGGCGACCGCGCTCATCAGCGTCAGCAATGGCGATCGACATCGCTTCGTTTGCCAGCGCCACAGCCCACGCATGGTCGAAGGCGCGCGCTGGATCAATAGCGTCTGATTTCAGTGTATTTAGGCCATCGCCACCTACTATTCGACCGCGCGACCGGTTCTGATCACGCAGTTCACCTCGGCAATGAAATGCCATGGCGTTCATCATCCATCGACGCAGTGGCATCTTTGAATCGCGCCAGCGCCGCAGGAAATCCGGAGCATCGACCCCCCGGATGAAGAACTCCGCAACGATTTCCTCTGGCTCACCAAGTCGAACCAGCGCGCTTGTTCGCACATAGATTCGCAGCGCGTCGTAGTAGCGCTCCATGAGGTGTCGACGCAGAGCAGCGCGCG
>JAPLMU010000203.1 GCA_026386795.1 Planctomycetota bacterium | reverse complement strand
ATTGCTGCGCCGCACTCTGCTGACTTCTTCAACTCCATGTATCTCGAACTTCCGCCAGACCTGGCGCTGCAACGCGACACGATGCAGACGCATTCACTTGGCCAAGATCCGAGTCAACTTGCAAACACCGATCATCTGAACCGCGTGACCGAACAAGCGCACTGATCGAATCGCTCAATTGCCTGTTAAACCAGGCTGAATTTACTCACAGAGGATCGCACGATGGCAAACCTCAACATGGTCCAGGCAATCAATCTCGCCCTCATCCAAGAGATGGAGAAGGACCCACGCGTCCTCCTTCTTGGCGAGGATGTTGGTGCGAACGGCGGAGTCTTCCGCGTCACTGAAGGCTTGCAGAAGCGCTTCGGCGAGAAGCGCGTGGTGGATACGCCGCTTGCAGAGAGTGGAATCATCGGTACCGCGATTGGCTTGGCAATGGGCGGTCTCCGTCCAGTTCCAGAGATTCAGTTCGATGGATTTCTTGGGCCGGCCTATGACCAGATCTGCAGTCATGCTGCACGTATGCGCACCCGTACTCGCGGCGCATTTCCAGTTCCGCTGACGATTCGCATTCCTGTCGGCGGTGGTATTCACGCGCCGGAGTTGCACAGCGATTCGCCCGAAGCGATCTACGCGCACACGCCTGGTCTAAAGGTAGTGATGCCAAGTTCGCCGTACGACGCCAAGGGTTTATTGATTGCGTCAATCCGCGATCCAGATCCAGTAATGTTCTTTGAGCCAAAGCGCATTTACCGAGCATTCCGCGAGGAAGTCCCCGAGGACGAATACGTCTTGCCAATCGGCAAGGCGCGCACGGTGTGCGAAGGAAACGAGCTCACCATCGTCAGTTGGGGCGCGAGCGTTGTGCAGTGCATGCAGGCGATCGAGAAGAGTGGCAAGGACATTGAACTCATCGATCTGCGCACAATTTATCCATTCGATATTGATGCGATTGAAGAGAGCGTGAAGAAGACTGGCCGCTGCGTGGTGGTGCATGAGGCACCACTGACCTGTGGTTTCGGCGCGGAAATTTCTGCACGCATCATGGAGCGCTGCTTCCTGCATCTTGAAGCACCAGTGCAGCGCGTGAGCG
Organism: Planctomycetota bacterium; assembly: GCA_026386795.1. GTDB lineage: Bacteria > Planctomycetota > Phycisphaerae > Phycisphaerales > SM1A02 > UBA966. The sequence continues at coordinate 483 of JAPLMU010000203.1, read as the reverse complement.
GGTTCGACACAATCATGCCGTACTACAAGCTTGAACTTGATTACATGCCCGATGCATCACGCATTGGTCGTGCAATTGACGACATCATGGCTTACTGACTGAGTAGCAAAGGGAACACCGATGGCTGGAATCAAGCAACCGAGCGACAAGAGCCACTTCCTCCTTCCTGACCTTGGCGAGGGCCTCGCTGAGGCAGAACTCATCGATTGGAAGGTGAAGGCTGGCGACACCGTCAAGGAGAGCCAGACGCTCGCCGAGATGCAGACGGACAAGGCGTTGGTAGAAGTTCCGTCGCCATGGGCTGGCACACTGACAGAGATCTGCGGCAAGGCGGGCGACATCATCAAGGTGGGCGCTGTGCTGGTGCGGTACATACCGGTCGGTGCGGCGGCGAAGAGCGCGCCGAGTACGAGCGGTTCGAGCAGTGCGGCTGCGAAGCCGGCGGCGAGTGCAAGTAGCAATGGGAGTTCCCAGACCGCGTCT
>JAPLMU010000127.1 GCA_026386795.1 Planctomycetota bacterium | reverse complement strand
CGGCACCGCTGTACGAAGGCAGCGTATTGCTCGGGGGTGTCGATGCCCGTGAAGTGCGCTTCGCCCTCTGCACACAGGATCGTGTGACCATGCTCCAAGACGCGGAGCTGCTCAAGACTCTCCGTGCACTCAAGCGGCGTCGGCGCCAATGCAAGAAACGTCTTTAGGAATGACCGCCGGTAGACGTAGAGACCAACATGCTTCATCGGTGGTGCCGCGCCCGTCGTGCCGTCGCGGTTGAACGGGATCAGGCTGCGGCTGAAGTACAGCGCTCGACCGTCAACACCACGCACGCACTTCACGATGTTTGGATTCGTCGGGTCCTCGCCAACGGCAAACGGCGAGACCAGGGTGGCCATGTTCACATCCGGGCGTGATGCCAAGAGCGTGACCGTGCGGTCAACCAGCTCTGGCTCAATCTGTGGCTCGTCGCCTTGGATGTTGACAATCAACTCTTCATCAAGGGTCTCGGCAACTTCGGCAATGCGACTGGTTCCGTTGGGATGATCAGCCCGCGTCATCCGTGACTCAAAACCCGCGCGTAAGACGGTTTCATGGATCCGCACGTCATCGGTGGCAACGATCACGCGGCCGACCGTCTTACACGCCGCAGCGCGCTCAAGGACATGCAGAATGAGCGGCTTGCCCGTGAGGTCCGCGAGCGGCTTGCCCGGGAATCGAGTGCTGGCAAAGCGCGCGGGGACGACGGCGGCTGCTCGGAGGGAAGTCACGGGGTCACCAGTTCCTTGAAAGCGGATCAGCAGTGCTCGGAATGGTGCCGGCAGCAGCCGGAGCGGCGGCAGGCGCAGGCGCCGTCGCAGGTGCAGCAGCAGGGTGCGTCGCAGCTCTTGCGAGCGCCGCTGCCCCTGGCTTACAAACCGCCACTGCCGCCGCTGCAGACTTTGCGGGGTAGTCCTTGGGAAATGTAAACACGCTCGCCTTCGGATCCCGAGTCAAGCCGCGAGCATCCGGAAGCAGTCCATAGCGAAGCGTCAGTAGGACATCCGTACTCACCCACGGATCATCATGGAAGTAGCTGTGTCCAAGCCAACTGCCAAGCAATTGCTCCGCCGCGAAGACATCAACAATGTCAACACGTTCCTGCTCGTGGAGAAATGCAATGTTTTTGGGCGTGAGGACGCTGAGCGGCTGACCGAGCCGCGCAAATCCGCCAATCCACGCAGAAATATCGAGAGCCTTGTCCTGCGAACTGATGTAGATGGTGGTGCGCTCTGGCACAGCCATCGCTCCATCTGCAACTGCATTCACGAATGAGCCGAGGTCCATGTCTGGAGCCACGAGCACAAGCCGCCCGATTTTGTAGCGCTCACGAGTGGCTGTACCCGGCTCGTCAAAGTGCATGAGTCGAAGTTGCCGCAGCGCCTCGACTGCAATTGGTGCGCCCGCGCTGTGTGCAATGATGTGAATATGTTCGACAGTCGTTCGCTTGGAAAGTCGCGATAGGAACATCCGAAATGGCCGAGTGGAATAACTCGCCGTGCTCTTGTCTGCGGAGTAGTCAAAGAGACTTCCCTTGGACGGCCACGCATAGTTGATGAATGCACCGTCGCGACCAAGGTAATGGAACAGCTCCGCGCCCAACGCCATGTTGTCTTCAAACTCGGTATTGAACCCGTGGATAAAGATGTAGATGTCCTTGCTGTTCGACGCGGCCAGAGCCTCATCGATGGCCGCGACAAATGCATTGGACGTTGCTTCCTCGGCACCGGGCGCGGACTCATCAAGTTGCGGCACTCCAACCCACAAGGCGCCGTACGGCGTGTAGCCGGCCATGGTCAGGGTTGGATCGTTTGCGCGTCTTTCGGTTCGCGACTCGGCGGCTAGATATTCCCAACCCGGCTCATCGGACGTAAATGTCACGGTGGCACGTCCAAGCTGCATGGAACTGTCGCGATTGCTAGTAAAGAAGTCGACGCCGGATTTGCTCGGCGGGTCGCCGCGTGTGACGTCGTGGATCGCAGGCTTGCGGTCTGCCGCCACAAACATCTTGACCGAGGTGGACTTCAACGACGCCGGCGTCTGCTCGAACGGATTTCCACCGCTCGTGTCGAACCCAGTCGGAGTCGGCATGAGCGTGTTCGCGCATCCGGTGAACAGCGTTGCTGCGAACCCCAGCGCGATCATTCGAGCAAACGCGAGTGTGCTAGTGGCGAGCATTCGCATGGGGCGGTTCAACCGAGCGTGCGGATCAGTTCGTCAACTTCCTTGCGGCGAATGCGGACATCCTTGTAGCCGATGTTCTTGCGAACGATCGCGCTGCAGATATCTGCGGCTTCCTTGGCATGTGCGCCGGATTTTTCCAACTTAGCCAATTCGATCAGCGAGAGCATGAGGTCGTACTTGATGTCGAGCTCCTTCTCTGCGTGTGTGGCGTCAACGGCTCCGAGCGCTTCTTTGTATTCGCTGGTCGCCTCAGAGTGCCAGCCTTCCTTCGCAAAGCAGCGCCCGAGCATCCATGCGCTGTTGACCTTCAACTTCGGGTCATCCTTGGCCAACTGGAACGCAGCCATCGCGTCTTGATAGTTGCCGAGCTCATACTCAATGCGTCCGAGGTCAGACTTCATCTCGCGGTTGGTTGGGTACTTCTGGACGCGCTCGCGGAAGATCTCGCCTTCGAGTTCAAGGAGCTTGGCCTTGGCCGCCTCGTGTGCCATCTGCAATTGCGCGTTGTCCGGAGCCTGCTCAAGTTGCTCGCGGGCCGTGCGCTCAGAGCGACGGACACCAGCGATGCGCAGGTCGTCCGCATTCATCTTGAAGCGGTATTCATTGAGCCGCGTGTAGCCAGCCAAGAACACTTCAACAGCGCGATCCTCATCGCCGGTCTGACCGCGCTTACGAAGGAGCGATCCGTAGCGATTGATGGCCTCTGGCGACATGGGGTTGTCATCAAAGTCCTTCTTTGCCTTGTCCATCGCGATTTCCTCGCTGCCGCCAGCGCCGGAGATGCTGTTGGATGCCTCAAGTTGGCGCTGCTTTTCAGAGTCGCGCACCTGCGCGCGGAAGCCGCCCGCTTGGCCAAAGTTCTGCTGGTAGCCACCTTGCTGAATTGCCCGCGCGGCCGTCAGCTGCCGAAGGCGCTGTTCGAGCGCACCATCGGAGGGGTCAAGACGCTGTGCTTCTTCGCCGGACGCGAATGCTTCGCCCCACGCCTCGACTTCAGAGAACAGTTCGATCGCCTGTACCCAGACTTTCTTCTGGGGCTTCTTCTGCATCGCGTTGCGAAGCATGTTGATGACCTTGGGCGCAAGCCACTGGCCGACCGGAACCTGTCCAGCCTTGCCCGCAGCATCCAAGAAGCGCATGGCGGCCGAGACATTGTTCAGGTCCCGCATCCACGTGTATTCGTTCACAACCATCTTGTCGATGGGAGTTGGGCCTTCAATTTCCTTGAGGTCCTTGCCAGTCGCCGGCGAGGCGCGGTCGTGGAACTTGCAGGCAACTTCGTACATCCCCTGGTGCGCAACCATGTTGGCGGGGTCAAACTTCAGGCCGTTCGCCCAGAGCTTCAGGGAGTAATCCAGTTGATCGGTTTCCCCAACCGTACGAGCATGGTCAAAGAACTTCCGCGCCTTGTCGGGCTGCGGTTCGTACGGCTTCTCGGAGTTACTGGAATCGCCTTTACGCCATCCAAAGATCACGGTGTTGCTCCTGTGCGGGGATTGCGTAGCGTAGCATCGAATACGCATGGCTGAACGACTGCCGAATGAACCTCTTCCGCAGCGCCCTGTGGTGCTCTTTCCCGACCCAATGCTTCGTCGCAAGGCGAAGCCAGTGCATGCCGTGGACGCAGCAATTCGCGCGCTCGTGGAAGACATGTACAGAGTCATGGACGACGAAGAGGGCGCCGGTTTGGCGGCTCCGCAGGTGGGAGAATCGCTGCGGATCTTTGTGACCGGAACCCATGAGCGCGGTGTGCCCCGCAAGGCGTACATCAATCCTGTCCTGATTGACATGGGAGGCGAACTCGAATCAATGGACGAGGGTTGCCTGAGCCTTCCGAACGTGCGCGGGTCAGTGCGCCGCCCAACGCAAGTGACGATCCGCGCGCTCGACATTGATGGCAACGAATTCACCGAGACGAGTTCAGACTTTACTGCTCGCGTGTGGCAACATGAGTTCGATCACCTTGAAGGCATACTCATTATTGACAAGATGAGTCCGATTGACCGGCTGCGCGTTCGCCGCGCGTTGAAGGATCTGAAACTCTCTGTCGATCGGCCTGATTGAAATGGAAGCGCGTCCTGCAGTCCCTGGAAATCCATCATCGGGCGGAGCGGCCACGCTTCCTGATGTGGTGTTCTTTGGATCAGGCGCGTTTGGATTACCGGTACTGCGCATGCTTGCCGACGCTGGGCGTGTGGCGCTCGTGGTGAGCCAGCCCGATCGCATTGCGGGGCGTGGCAAGCAACTCACACCGACGCCGGTGAGCGAGTTTGCACTGAGTCGACACTTGCCGCTTATCCGCCCGGAAGATTGCAACACACAGAGCGAGTCGGAGCTCATTCGAACCGCTGCCGCAGCTGCCGCCGATCGCGCGAACCGCGATGGTCGTGCGCAGCCTGGTCCAGTGTTTGTAGTGATTGCGTTTGGACAGAAGATGTCGCCGGAACTTCTGTCGGATGTCTTTAGTATTAACCTCCACGGCTCGCTCTTGCCGCGCTGGCGTGGAGCGGCGCCGATTCAGAGAGCGTTGATGGAAGGCGACCCGGTTGCCGGTGTCAGCGTCATTGCACTTGCAGAACGCATGGATGCAGGCGTCGTGTACGCAGAAGAACCAGTGGCAATCGGCGCTTCGCAGACATCGGGCGAACTGCATGATGCGCTCTCGGAATTGGGCCCCGATGTGGTGGCGAGCGTTCTGCACATGTGGCGTCATGGAGATGTGCGCGCGCGCTCGCAAGATGAATCGCGAGCAACGCGCGCTCGCAAACTCTCGAAGTCTGATGCGTGGGTTGATCTGTCGATGGACGCACAGCGCGTGCGCGCGCGCATTAATGGCTTGAATCCGTGGCCCGGATGCGCCATGCAGATTGACGGAGTGCCGATGCAGGTGCGACGTTGTGAAGTAGTGGCGTCTGTGGAGGGTGCACCCGCTGGCACACTCGCTCCCGACGGAACCCTCACCTGCGGTACCGGTGCAATTCGAATACTTGAAGTCCAGGCCGCTGGCGGTCGCACCATGCCGTTCAGCGCGTGGGCGCACGGGGCGCGACTTCTCAGTTCCGTGTCCGTGACGAGTGCCGCTCCGGCGGCGGAATCATGAACCGCGTGACGCAGGAACTCTCCACCGAACTTCTTGATTTCCCGTTCGATGAGCGGTGCGTTGCTACGGAACCAGCGCATCCGCGCGACGCCGCGCGGCTCATGGTGATCAACCGCAACGCTGGCACTGTTGAGCATGCGTACGTGCGCGATTTGCTGCGCTGGATCGGCGCTGGTGATGCGCTTGTTGTGAATCAAACGTCGGTCCTGCGCGCGCGACTTTGCATGGACGGAACGGAAGGGCTGCTTCTTGGGCCATGTGCAGACGGCACGTGGCGCATGTTGATTCGACGAGCGAAGCGATACGGAGCGGGAGCCGTGCTTCCACTCGTGACCCCGCACGGCACAGATTCTGGCGATTCCATCGAACTCGTAGCGCGCGATGCCGAAGCATGGCGCGTGCGGATCGTTGCAGGCCAAGCGGGTGGCGGGGCGGATGATGTGATCGAACGCTCGGGCTGGACGCCGCTCCCTCCGTACATATTGAAGTCCCGTACTACTCGCGGCGAGCAGGGCGATGACGACGCCGATCGCGCGGAGTACGAGACGGTGTACGCGGATGTCACCGCGCGCGGCTCGGTTGCTGCACCCACTGCGGGTCTGCACTTCACGGGCGCATTGCTTGCGCAGTTGCGTGCGAACGGGGTTCGGCAAGAGAGCGTCACACTTCATGTGGGCGCGGGCACATTCAAGCCGATCGATTCCGCGAAGCTCTCCGAACACCCGATGCATGCTGAGCGAATGATGGTTCCCGCGGCAACGATGACGATGCTTGCGGAACGACCGCGGCCGCGGATTGTGGCGGTCGGTACAACGAGCGTGCGCGCATTGGAAAGCCTGCCCGCGGACGCACCCGCGAACGGCTGGTCAGGCAGTACGTCAATCCTCATCGCACCCGGTCACCAGTTCCGAAACGTAGATGCCATGCTTACGAATTTCCATTTGCCACGCAGCACGCTGCTTGCGCTGGTGGGAGCGTTTGTTGGATTGGAGCGATTGAAAGAGCTCTATGCCACTGCACAACACGATGGCTATCGCTTCTACAGCTTTGGCGATGCCATGTTGATTGTGTGAATCGTGTCTATTCAGCGAACCGCGTATTCAAGGCTTACAACAGCGCGCATGGTCTTCTCGATGGTGCGGGTGTCGTACTCGCCGTAATCGCTTGAACCAGTGGTGCCGCGTTGAACAACTTGAATGACTCCCTGATTTGCGCTGATGAGTGCGCCCACTGAAGAGCCGCTTCCTTGTGCAAGTGTTTCGGCGCGTCCCATTGCGCTGCGGGTTGCCTTTTCCAACAGATCAACTTTGTTGGATTCAAGACTCGACACCAAGTACGCGGGCTGCCCACTCGAAACATCGACGCCGTCTTTAATCAGTTGCGTGACGCTGCGCGCTGCCTTGGCCACGTCGTCGACCTTGGCGCTCAACACTTCAACGGTTTGAGTCAGTTGATAGAGCTCAATCTTGTTGGTGTTGTTGCCCTTGGCGTCCTTGCCCATGATGTTGACTGCGGAGACAGCGCCGGCCTTTGCCTCGGTCTCCGTAAAATTGTTGGTGCGCATGAATTGCTGGAGGCGATCCATGTCTTTCGAGAGGCTCGCGTATGCCGCCTGCAGTGTGGCGCCTCGGCAGGTCACAGTGGTCACCCAGCACGCACTGTCGGCGCGAAGGTCAACGCTCGCCGATCCTTTCACTTTGATGCTGCTGGCGCTGCGGCTGGTGATGATGGCCTTCGCCACGCTCTGCGAGGCAAATGCGCCGCCGAGTGCCAGGGCGATCCCCAGCATGAACATTCCGAATCCGTTGGAAGTAATGAGCCGGGTTGACGACATTTCCCCGGCGCCCGATGGGTCGCGTTGAGACATTTCCACCTCCTGTGATGAACCGTCGTGACCCGCCCCCGGCATCGACCGGAATGCGAAGAACGTCGGTGCGGTCTCCGACCGCGTTCACTTCATCGGCGGGAAGGGGTCGACTGCTTCACACGACGCGCCTACGAATGTCTACGAGTACCGTGCCCAAGCCATGGCGCCTATCCCACACACCAAACGGAACACGGGCCATGAACTCATGGACGAGGCGCACCCGGACCCCGCCCGGCTCGGGAACGAGTTTCGCTTCTTGGTGAAATTCAACGCCGCCACGGGGTCTGGCACTGCCATTGTGGACACTTTGGTGCGCCGGATGAGCCCAGCGCGCGGGCAGCAGGTCTCGGTGGTCGACTTTGGGGCAGGGGTCGGGGACATCGCGCGGTCGTTCATCGCGCGCGCGGGGCGGCGTGGCTGGGTGGCGCATTGCCTGGCTACGGATCGAAATCCGCAGGTGGTGGAGATGGCTCGCAGCCATGGAGCGCTCGACGGGCTTTCGTTTGCAGTAGTGGATGTCCTGCAAGCGCCGGCGGTCCTTGGGGCGAAATCGTTCGATGCGGCGCATGCCTCGTTGATGCTTCACCACTTGCCCGACGAGGAAGTGGTGGGCGCTCTGAAGGCCATGTCCGCCGTGGCGCGCCATGCAGTGATCTGGAATGACCTGATTCATGACGGATTCGGCATCGCGGGCGCTTGGTTTGCCACGCTGACTTCGCCCGCAGAAACGAAACGCGACGCCATGTTGAGCGTGAAGAATGGATTCAGTAAACGCCAGGCAGTGGAATTTGCCGAGGCAGCCGGCCTGCGTGACATTCGCGTGCGCCGGTGGCGCGGTCCACGCTTCCTGCTGACGGCGCGCCCAGCGGATTGAACGCGGAGTGCTGAACCCGCTACGCTTGAAGTCATGGACATCAAGGATCTCAAGCGCGACGCACTGAAACTGGCAAACTGGATCACCGATCGTTCGATTGCTGGAATCTCGCCGCTGCAGAGTGCCGACGAACTTGCAGAGCGCTACCGGATTGACAACGGTTATTCATCCAACGACAAGCGCGTCGATGCGTTGATTCGCTGGGAAACCTCAAAGAACTTCACCGCAGGATTCATCACCGGGCTTGGTGGGGTTATCACGCTTCCGATTTCCATTCCAGCATCAGTGGCAGCTTCGTGGCTCATTCAGGCGCGCATGGCTGCGGCGATTGCGTCGATCTATGGACACGATCCGCGCTCTGACAAGGTGCGCACGGTGGTCTTGCTTTCGCTCGTTGGCGATGCCACTGCCTCAAAGTTGCTCAAAAGCGCGGGGGTTGCCATGGGGCGGCACGCGGTCCTCAGCGCGGTCGAGCGTGTTGGCGGGCGCACCATGACGCAGATCAACCGCGAGGTGGGCGCTCAGCTCATCGCCAAGACCGGGGCGAAGGGCGCGCGCAGCGTGTCGAAGTTGGTGCCGATTGCGGGCGGGGTCATCAGCGGAGCCTTCGATGCGGCGTCCTGCCAAGTGGTGGGTCGATGCGCCAAGCGGCTCTTTCGCGCGGAGTGAACGTGCCGATGAAGGGTAGATTGGTGCTCTGAATGCCGGGCGTTCAGGCGTTCACCAATTTGCGGCTTCAACTCATACAACCCTGCGGCTCATCGTTCACTGCAAAGGACTGCATATGAAACTCACGGTGCTCTTCTCTCTGCTCATGCCGCTCCCCGCTGACCTTCGCCGGTCTGCGCTCGACATCGATTCCATTTCTGATGACTCGCGCACCGTGAAGCCAGGATGCCTCTTTGTGGCGCGCTCCGGTACTGCGTCCGATGGTCGTGCATTTGTTGCAGACGCTGTCGCGCGCGGCGCGGTGGCGGTGTTGCACACTGGGATTGATCCATGTGCTGGTCATCCGGAGGCGGCGCAGGTGGTACGCATTGCGATGCCGGAAGGAACAGACCTCGTGCGCTTCGCGGGCATCTTGGCAGATCGACTTGAAGGCTCGCCGAGTGAGTGGTTGAAACTCATTGGTATCACCGGTACCAACGGTAAGACCACCATGGCGTACTTGGTGCAACAGTTTGTGTGCGCGGCGGGTTCGCCGTGCGGATTGATCGGCACAGTAGCGATTGATGATGGCGCCGAGTCAACGCGCGCAAGTCTCACTACGCCGGGACCGATTGAATTGGCGCATGCACTTGGACGCATGGTGCGCAACGGATGCAGCGCCTGCGCGATGGAGGTTTCCAGTCACGCACTCGATCAAGGGCGCGCGGATGCGCTGCGCTTTCAGACTGCAATTTTCAGCAATTTGACCGGCGATCACCTTGATTATCACAAGACGATGGAGTCCTACGCGGCTGCAAAGCGACAACTGTTTCGGATGTTGACGGCAACCGGTACAGCGATTGTGAATGTGGATGATCCATGGAGCGCAGTGATGCTTGAAGAGTGTGCAGCCAAAGTGTTGCGCTGCAGCGTGCGTGCAGAGGGCGCGACTACAGGCAGCTCGCCGGAATGCACGGCCACCATTCACAGCGCGCAACTTGGTTGGCAGGATGCAACATTCGCGGGGCCGTGGGGCAGCATGCGCGTGCGGCTTCCGATTGTTGGCAGGCACAATGCAATGAACGCGTTGCAGGCCGCAGCCGCAGCATGGTCGATCGGCGTGCCCGCGCATGTGATCGAACAAACGCTCGCTTCGTGCGCGGCTCCTCCGGGGCGACTCGAGCCAGTGACTCGTCCGACCGATCCATTTGCGGTGCTTGTTGACTACGCGCACACCGATGATGCACTCCTGAATGTTCTGACCGCGCTGCGTCCGCTTGTTGGACCGGGCGGTCGGCTGGTGACCGTCTTCGGTTGTGGCGGCGACCGCGACCGCACCAAGCGTCCGCGCATGATGCGAGTGGCGTGTGCACATTCCGATCGAGTGATCGTGACGAGCGACAACCCGCGTACTGAGAACCCCGACGCGATCATCGATGAAGTGCTCACTGGTCAACCAACCGGCGCTTCCGGGGCCGCGACCGCAACAACCAAGTCCGCCCCAGAGGTGATTCGCCAAGTGGACCGCGCTCAGGCCATTGCGCTTGCCGTGGCCGACGCTCGCCCGGGTGACATTGTTCTGATTGCCGGCAAGGGCCACGAGGATTACCAAATCATCGGCACTCAGACTCGGCCGTTTGACGACCGCATTGAGGCGCGCTCGGCGCTCGGTCGTGGCGCGGCAGGTTCCCCGCGGGAACTGGTGCGCGGGTGAGTCAGCCAGCGTCGCGCGCTTGGCGGTGGGTGGGCAATCTGGCGCCGTTTGTGGCAATCATTCTCTGCGCACTCTTCGCCCCCGCGTTCGCGCGTTATGGAATTGAAGGCGGTTGGGCGGCAAGCACGGCGCGCGTTGCAGAGTTTGCGCGCACAGGAAGCTGGCAAGCCGCATCGCGTGCTGAGGCAATGGCAGCAGCGCGGGTTCGGATGCCGGAGGTGGCCGCGTTCCTTGCACAGGATCACCACTTGGAATTGCCAGCGCCGCGCGCTGACATCGCGCACTTTGCGTGGAAGGACAATCGTCCGCAGATTGTGCGGATCAAAGGAAAGGACTTCCGCGACCCGGCGCGTGATGTTCTAGAGATTTCCTGTACCGCGCCCGTTGATCGCGACGCGATCGCCGCGGTGGAGGCGCACTTTGGTTGGCCATCAAAGATGCCAACGCGTTCGTACTTTATTGGCGATGCCGCGGAGCCAGCGATGGAGCAGGCGTACCGCGACTCGCTCGCGGCGCATGGATGTTGCATGGCGCTTGATCCGCGCGCGGCGGATGGAAGATCCATGGTGGTTTCGCCTGACTATGCGTGGCTTGTGAGCGTTTCTCGCCCGCTGTTGGCGTCGGTCGCTGCCAAGGTGGTTTCGGTGTTTCCTGCCTACGAAAGTCGACATTCGCAGCGACGCACGGTGGATGCGCTCACTAGTTTCGTGCAGCGCGCCGTTCCGTACGTCATCATTCCGGCGGCGCCTGATGGCAAGGAGCGTGCTGGTCTACGTACGCCGGGCGCCACATTGCTCGCGGGCGGCGACTGCGATTCCAAGTGCGTGCTGCTTGCAACACTCATTCGGTCCATTGATCCGGCACTTCCGGTTGCGGTGGTGAACTTTCGTCGCGGCGGGCCGGGAGAGCAGGGGCACAGCATGCTCTTTGTGGGCGTGGACCCCGCGGCTGATGATGTCACCATGGAACTTGGCGGTCGGCGTATGGTGGCGGTCGAAACCACTGACGGGTGGGACATCGGCCGCGTTCCCCAGGACTTTGACCCAGCATCCATGCAGATGTTCGTCATGATTCCGTGATGTGGCGTGATGCCCCTAAAGACATAGCCCCCGGCGCAATGCGCCAGGGGCCAGTGTTCAGTCATGCAGCGCCCGTCAACGTCAGGGCGCCTGCGTCAGTCAGTTTGTGGCGCTGGTGCGCTTGCTGAAGATGCTGATGATGATCAGCAGAGCAATCAGACCAACAAAGCCACCGCTACCAAGCTGCGTCACGAAAGCCATTAGGTTGCCAGTGATCTTGCCGAAGTACGAGGTGCTCTCGGTACCGAAGATGATCTGAACCAAGACGCCAATGGCGATGAACAGCAGCATGATGTCAACCAATTCACGTGCCCAGCCCTTAACGAGTTCGAAGCCCTTCATGCGTATCTCCTATATCGAGTAGCAATCGGGCGAACCGTTGTCGCCCCACCTTATTGGCATCGGGCGGGTGGTTTCCGGAACTTGAGAGATTATTCGGCAAAACTGAACATGCCCGGCTCACAGACCCACGGAGCGCGCGAGCAGGATGCCCACGCACAGGGCACAGACCGCGGCCAGAACGCGTTGCAGATGACGGTGGAAATTGTTCATGGAACCCTCGAAACGATGAGGTTTACGCGCGGGGGGGCTGGAACAACCTGCTCGTGCCAACGCGTCACTTTCATTGTTGGAGACGAGTGGCAGCGGGGCAAGTGAATCGCGGCGAATTCCCGGCGACTTCTACTCAATGTGACAAATTCTTCTCACGCCCCGCCGATACGCTGTGTGGGCTTCCCACGGACGGGAGGCGTGCGGGAAGTGCCGCCAAGTCTGGCGAGCCCCCGCGTGGCAACGGCAAGGAGCGCCCATGCAAGTCAGCGCAGACGATCTTCGGAGTGCAGTCGCCGGACAGTGGATTGTGGCGCCGGCGGTGGCAATGCCGCGGCCAGGCTTCGCGCCAGCCCCGTTCATGATGAATGGGGTGGCCACCGACACCCGCGAGGACATGCGCGGAAAGCTGTTTGTAGCCCTCCGCGGCGAGAAATTTGACGCCCACGCTTTCTTGGCCGATGCCGCAGCGCAGGGTGCTGCAGCGGCGATGGTCGATCGTCGCGCGGGTGAGTTTGCGCGGCCTGCCGGGTTGCCACTCATCGAAGTGGGCGACACCCGCGTGGCGCTTGGCGACCTGGGGCGTTGGTGGCGCGGTCGGCTGCGGGCCAAGGTGGTTGCCATCACCGGTTCGAGCGGCAAGACCACCACTCGGCGCATTGTGGATGCGGCGCTTGCAAGCACCATGAAGGGCAGTGCGTCGCCCAAGAGTTTCAATAACGACATCGGTGTTCCGCTGACGCTCTTAGGCGCGGACAGCACGGATGGCTATTTAGTAGTTGAAATTGGCATGAATCGCCCCGGCGAGATCTCGCCGCTGGCGCTGATGTCGGCGCCGCATGTGGCGATCGTCACCATGGCGGGCCGCGCGCATTTGGGCGGTATGGGCACGGTGGAAGCGATCATCAGTGAGAAGGCCACCATCGTTGATGGCCTTGGCAGCATGGGCATCGCCATTGTGAACGGCGATCAGCCAGCCTTGGTGGCGGCCATTCAGGAGCGCGTGAAGCCGGGCGTGCGGGTGGTGACGTTTGGAACGGGCGAGCAGTGCATGTGGCGGATGGTGGCGCGCGTGGCGGGCGGCGGGGGGCAGTCGATCCGTGTGCGTGAGCCAGGCGGCGCGGAGTGGGAGTGCCCGATCGGTCTGCCTGGCGATTACAACGCCATGAACGCGCTCAGTGCGATCACCTGTGCGCGCATGCTGGAGGTTCCGGCGGAGAAGATTGCCGGCGCGCTGGTGGCAGTCACCCCCACCGAGATGCGGATGACGCGCCAAGAGATCGGCGGCATTGCGCTCTATAACGATGCGTACAACGCGAACCCCGATGCGGTACTGGCCTCGCTGCGTGCGTTCCGGGAGCTTTCCGAGGGCGGCGGTCGGCGCGTCACGGTGCTTGGTGACATGTTGGAGCTTGGCGAACAGTCGGCAAACCTGCATGCCGAGGTCGGTCGTGCGGCGGTGGCGGCCGGGGCCAAGCTTGCGGTCTTTGTGGGTGAGGCGAGCGCGCACGCGGCCGACGCGGCGCGGCAGATGGTGGGCGTTGGGGTCCAAGTAATCCACGTGGCGGCGCTTGATGCCCCCGGGGTGACTGAAATTGCCGCCGCGCTTCAGCCCGGCGATGTGATTCTGTTGAAGGGCAGCCGCGGAAGCCGAATGGAACGTTTGGTTGAGGCGCTTTCCGCCCGCGCGGCGGGTGGTGCAGCGACACCCCCGAGGTGACCCATGTTGTACGCGCTTGTTGAGAACCTGCAGAACTGGCTCGACTCCGTTGGTCTGTACCCCGTGGTGCAGGTGATGTTCCAATTGGAGTTCCGAGCGTTCTTTGCGGTGCTGCTGTCGTTTGGCATAGTGCTGGTACTGATGCCCAAGCTGATCGCTAAGTTGCGTTCAGTCAAGGTGACTGACGACCCGGAGTTCTACGGCAAGGATTTGAACGCCATCATGGCATCGAAGCGGGGCACGCCCACGATGGGCGGCATCCTGCTGTGCGGCAGCGTGTTTCTCACCACGGTGTTGTTAGCGGATGTGGTGCATAGCCGGTACGTGCATGTTTCGCTCATCGTGCTGGTGTGGCTTGCGGGTGTCGGCGCGTGGGACGATTGGATGAAACTCACGCAGGCCGCGCGCGACAAGCGCAACGGTGGCAAGCGCAGTCGCGATGGATTGCTGGCGTGGGAGAAGTTGGTGTTTCAGTTTGGTATCGGCGTGATTGCCAGTTGGTTCATCTGGAATGCCGCCACGGTGCCAGACGCGCATGTACTGAATCTTCCATTCCAACGCACGTACTTACCGGCGCCCACGGAGGGTGTGATTCAACCGCTCGAACTTGCACCTGGCGTCTGGCAAATGGGGTTGATCACCTTCATGTTGCTTGGCTCATTCATGATTGCGTTCACTTCAAACGCAGTGAATCTCACGGATGGTCTTGACGGTCTTGCCGGTGGAACGCTCTTGATTGCGGCGTTCGCCATGATGGTGCTCACGTGGATTTCAGCCAGTCAGCGCGCCAGTTACTTTCTGATGGTGCCGTACGTGCCAGGCAGCGGGGAACTGATGGTGATTGCTGGCGCGATGGCCGGCGCGTGTCTTGGATTCCTTTGGTTTAACGTTGCGCCCGCGCAGATATTTATGGGCGATACCGGCAGCCTCGCCATGGGCGGGTTGCTGGCAACCATTGCCGTATGCGTACGGCAAGAGGCGCTCTTGGTATTGATCGGCGGCGTCTTCTACTTAGAGGCGCTGAGTGTGATCATGCAGGTGGGGTGGTTCAAGTTCACGCGCATCCGTTTCGGCGAGGGGCGAAGGATTCTCTTGTGTGCGCCCGCACACCACCACTTCCAGCAAGCCGGCTGGAAGGAAACGCAGGTGGTGGGGCGGTTCTATTTGATCGCCATCACGTTGGCAATTGTGGCGCTGGTGAGCTTGAAGTTGCGGTGAGGAGGGGGCACCGGGCTCGGCGCGAGAGCCAGGCGAGGCCAGTTTCTGGGGTCCACCGCGGAATTTTTCGGGTACTTGAAAATTATTCAATTTCCCTTGATGGCTGGGGGGGGGGAATTGCGTTCTTGTATGTGGAGCGTGAAATCAGTCGCAGGTGGAGCCTGCAAGTGATGAACGCAATTCAAGAACGATTGCTCCGGTGGGGCAACCGTGTGTAACAACCGCGCCGACGGTTTCGGCTTTGTCACGCCTACGCGGGAGTGTGGGCCCAAAGGGCGAGAGCCCAGCATGGAGTTTCAGATGCGTAACAAGACCTTGACTCATTCGATGGCAGCGGCGTGCGCGGTTCTAGTCGCAGGTTCAGCCGCCTCAGGTTCCACCAACTTCACTGGTAATCCAACGACTTCCAGTGGACTCGTGTGGAACTTCGCCGGTAACTCGCTTCAGTCGACCAACGTCATTTGGGCTGGCGGCAATACGGCCAGAAGCATCGATTACTACGCCTCTCACTTCACCTTCACAGGTACAGAGACCGAGTCGGCTTCGATGGGCAGTACGTCAGTTGGCGGTACCGGTTGGACCGTTGGGGATCGAGTCGTGGCGATCGGAGTCGTCGTCACAAACGGCGGAGATGCAGGCGCGGGATGGCTGAACGGTGATACCTTCATGAAGTTCAATCCCGGTGGTGCAGGCACGTATTCCGCTGCATCATCCGTCGGTGGAAGCGGCGCCTCGACGTCCTTCAGCAATTCCGTCGTCGGCGATTACCAGCTGTACGGCACTGGCAATTTCAACAACGAGGGCAACGTGCTAGATTTTCGCTATCGCACTGCCGGGGGCAGCACTTACCCGCTGCAAAACAATGCAGCAGGCACCGCATTGTTGGCCAATCCGTTTAACTCGTTCAGTGTTCTCCAGAGCGGAACTTCGGCGCCGGGTCAATCCCAGATTTCCTCGCAGACCTTCTTGATCAACGTCGATTATCTCGCTCGTGCGGGCAATACCTACGGTTTCTCGCCGAACATGATCGGAAACACGATTGGTAAGTTGTTCATTCAGAGCAGTCTAGGGGCAGGTACGACCCCAACCGACGTTGTACTCACCAACGTCGCTGTCCCCGCCCCAGGCGCCCTCGGCCGGCGTCCACACTCCACGCCCCCTGGCGCTCACGCGTCTGGGGGCGTGTGTGCGTTGGGGATCATGTCGTACGATGCTTTGATGGTCAACGCCGAACAACTCGTTGGTGCCGAATGGGCCGAGTGGTACCGGATGACCCCGGCCCAGCGTTGGGCTGCAAGCGAACGGCTGTGGCTCACCTATGTGGCACTGGGAGGTGCACTTGATCCCGAACCCGATACGCAAAGTCCTTTCTTCGATGCAGACGCACCGCGTCCGCGCGCTCCTCATGGGCGGGCAGGCGTGCGTGTTCTACGGCGCCGCGGAATTTAGCCGCGACACGGATCTTGCTGTTCTGGCGGATGCGGCCAACCTTGTTCGCTTGCGCGCGGCCCTCGCAGAACTGAAAGCTGAACCGATCGCGGTTCCTCCCTGCACGCTGGCATTTCTCAAACGTGGTCATGGTTCACACTTTCGCTGCCATCACCCCGAGGCCATGCGCATGCGGGTCGATGTGATGGCCAAGATGCGCGGCGTCGATCCATTTGCATCGCTTTGGAGGCGCCGCACCTCAATCGAACTTCCGGATGGAACGCCGTGCGATCTCCTTTCGCTTGCGGACCTTGTGCAGGCCAAGAAAACGCAGCGAGATAAGGATTGGCCGATGATCCGACGTCTTGTGGAAGCGCACTTCTTCGAGCATCGTCGATCGCCAACGGCCGCGCAGGTGCGATTCTGGTTCCGCGAATTGCGAACGACCGAGCTGCTGGTGGAGCTGGCTGCACGGTTTCCCGCCGCTTGTGTTCGCGCGGCGCGACACCGTCCATTGTTGACCGCAGTCAAGGCGGGCGTTGTGAGTGACATTGAGGCCGGGCTTGACGCGGAGCAAGCCGCGGAGCGCGCCGAGGATCGTAAGTACTGGCTACCGCTTCGCGCCGAGCTTGAGCGCCTGCGTCACCGTCGCTGACGGCTGCCCTCACGCGTCTGGGGGCGTTTGTGCGTCTGGCGGCCATCCCCACGCTGCCAGGACGTGGGCCGGTTGGTGCCAGGAGACGGCGCGTTCGTGCGCCCACTCGAGCAGGGTGCGCGCGCCGTCGGTGCATAGGCGTTGCGGGTGCGGCTTGGTGCCCACGCGTCCAAGGTCCAACCGATCAGCATCCCAGCAGGTCTGCACGGTTGGATGTGCGTCGATGGCCCCTTCGCTGTGCAATGCACAGCCATCAAGAATGGCTCGCAAGATGGCGGGGTGGTCGTGCATACCGATAATCATAGAAATGTTGGCATTTTAAGCACGTGCGTGCACATCATCGAACAAAGTTGATTGAAAATGAGATTGCGTGATGGCGTGCGCGAATATTGCGCGCATGTTCGCATCGATCAAGTGTTTCAATGAAACACGACAAACACTCGTGGACCCCCTTGGTCGAACGAGTGGCGTTACAAAGTCGGCTGTCATTTCTTTTGTTTCGAATTGACCACCCTTGCAAAGCAAGAATTTGTGGCAAGCCCTTGTCGAGTCGTCCCGACTCAGAAGTTTCCCATGATCGCGTCATCCCTGCAGAATGTGTCCGCCCCCCGCCCCGGTTCGTCATTGCGCAATGGCATGACCAGCAGCATTTCATTGGCCAGCGCGGCGGTTGCGTTGGTGTTGGTGAGCAACACGTTTGCGGCGATCACTCAGCCATGGCGGAGAACCACCACCACGCTGACTGGCACGAGCGGAACCTTCAGCAATGCTCATTACGGCTACGTCAATGACCTGACTGTTCGGGCGTCCGCCGTTGGCGACGTTCAAACTGAATTCTTCGCATACAAAGCGAACTTTCAAAATGTCTCTGCAGCGGTGACCATTGGTGACGCCACGTTGAATTTCGGTGCGGCCGCGTTTGATCCGGTGGATAGCCTCTACAAATCGCCATACTCGCTGACCTTTGGCGGATCAAATTTGACTAGCACTTGGCGCTTTGCGTATGAAGGCGGCGTTGTAGCTGGCGCTACGCCCGGAGATGCCTCGTTCATCTCACAAACGCAAGTGATGCGCAATGGACAATTGCACTGGGCGCTGGTGTTTGCTGGCGGCGGCAGCGGTGGTGTTTCACAAGGCGGCACCTTCACCAGCACAGTGGTGATGGCTGGCGAATGGAGCCGACTGGGAACGGGCGCAGGCAGCGTGGAGCTTTCCTACAACAGCGCGTACTACACCATTGCATCGGACTTCCTCTACGACGGAGCGAACACCACGTTTGCAGTCAACACCAATGCGTATGTGACCACGCCGGACGGCGAAGGCAACAACCCGACTATTCAGATGACTTTGATCGGTGATGTTGTGCCAAGCCCAGGCGCGGTGGCTTTGATGTGTCTTGCCGGCGTGGTGGGTGCACGGCGGCGGCGTGGGTGAGTGAATGGACGCGGGGAGGGCATTTCCGCCTGCGTCCACTATTCACGCTCTCTGGCGCTTCGGCGTCCAGGGGCAGCAGGGCAGTCCCCGAGCCGTGCCGCATCGTCACGCGGCATATCGCACTTCCCGAAGGATGATATCGCGGACGTCCTGCTTCAGACCGCCGACTGGTACCACGTCGACAGACTGGTTAAAGGTGCGCTCAAGCAGAGTCTTGACGGAGACAAGATC
>JAPLMU010000076.1 GCA_026386795.1 Planctomycetota bacterium | reverse complement strand
CCACATGGACTTCGGGATCAGCCCAAACATACCGCCCCCATCAAGACGAAATCCCCCTGCGCGGAGGATTCGCCATGAAATCACGGGGGTTTCAGCGGTCAAACGGACCTTTCGTCACGCCTTCACCACACGCGCCTTGCCGGTACCGGCAGGAACGGTTGCCATGGCGTTACGGGTGTCCACCACCAACTTAGCGTTCTTGGCAAGGTTGGTGTAGTCGACAGCATCGTGATCGGTGAGGATCAGCACACAGTCGCTTGCCTTGAGGTTCGCTTCATTCAGCTCAACACTCTTGAGATCGATCCGATACTTGCGCATGGATGGATAGGAAGGAATGTGCGGATCGTGGTACGTGACTTCGGCGCCCTTATCGCGGAGAATTTCAATGATCTCCGCACTTGGGCTCTCGCGTGAGTCATCAATATTCTTCTTGTACGCCACACCAATCACTAGGACCTTGGAACCCTTGATGCTCTTGCAGTCATCATTCAACGCACTCTGGGTGCGCTCAATGACGTAGTGCGGCATGGCAGTGTTGATTTCACCAGCAAGCTCAATGAAGCGAGTGATACGACCAACTTCTTTCGCCTTCCAAGTCAGATAGAAGGGATCGATCGGAATGCAGTGACCACCAAGGCCTGGGCCTGGATAGAAAGGCATGAATCCGAAGGGCTTGGTTCCAGCGGCAGCGACCACTTCCCATACATCAATGTTCATGTCTGTGAGCACGGTCTTCATTTCATTCACAAGCGCGATATTCACTGCGCGGAAGATGTTCTCAAGAAGTTTGGCTGTTTCAGCCACTTCGGCGCTGGAAACAAAGTGCGCCTTACTGACAACGCGGCTGTAGAGGGCATATGCCAACTTGCCGGACACTTCATCGGTGCCACCAACAAGCTTCGGAATCACTGAAGCGGAGAAGTTTGGGTTACCCGGATCTTCGCGCTCTGGACTGTACGCCAAGAAGTAATCCTCATTGCGCTTCAGTCCAGTGGCGTCCAGAATTGGACCCATCTCATCGCGCGTGGTGCCTGGGTAGGTGGTGCTCTCCAGCACAACCAACTGTCCCTTGCGGAGCACCTTGGCAACAAGCTTGGTGGAGTCGAGAACGAATGAGAGGTCTGGTTCCTTGTGATGACCAAGCGGCGTTGGCACGCAAATCAAGATCGCGTCGGCCTTCTGCAAATCCATGGGGTCCGTGGTTCCTACAAACCCCGCGTTGGACTTGATGTAATCAAAGAAGTCCTGACCAAGGTGATGGATGTACGGCTTGCCCGCCTTGATGTTGTCGATCTTGCGCTGATCAATGTCAAAGCCAACCACCTTGAAGCCTGCCTTGAGGCAAGCGTGCGAGAGTGGTAGCCCAACGTAGCCAAGGCCGACGATGCCGACAGTAGCGGTCTTGGATTCGATCTTCTTGAGGAGTTCGGTAGCGATTGTGTTCATGGTTAATTCCAGGCCAGATTCAGTGGGTTGAAGTGTTGTTTAAAGATCTCAAGACCATATTCATCGGCGAAAAATCTAGCCGAAACAAGTAACTCACACAAGATTTTCGGGATTCTCCAGCAGCCCAACCACCGTATTCAGGAAGCGGGCGCCCTCTGCCCCGTCCACCACGCGGTGATCGCAACTGAGGGACAGTGGAAGCGAGAGGCCAGCATAGAAACGACCATCTTTCACCATCACGCGCTCTTTCGCGCGCCCGGCGGCAAGGATGGCCACTTCGGGGTAGTTAATGATCGGCGTAGCAAACATGCCGCCATAACTGCCAACGTTGGATATGGTGAACGTGCCACCCATCGACTCCTCGCGCTTGATGGATCGATCCTTACACGCGCCGGCAAGGCGCTTGATCTCATTGGCAAGTTCAACGGGTGACTTCTTCTCTGCGTCCTTGATCACTGGGACCATGAGGCCTGCATCGGTATCGACCGCGCAGCCCAAGTTCACTGGTCCCTTGATCAAGATCTCACTGTTGGCATCATCAGTGATGGCATTGAGTGTTGAGTGCTTCTTTAGCGCCTTGCAAATCGCGGCCATGATGAATGGCAACATGCTCAACTTCTGCCCAGTGACGCGGCTGTATTCCTTGCGCTTCTGGTCAAGTTGAGTGATGTCTGCTTCGTCAACAACCGTGAAGTGGACTGTGGTTCGCACACTGCGGTCGAGGCTCTCGGCGATCTTTCGACGCACGCCGCGGAACGGCACGCGCTGGGTGACACCGTTCTGATCAATGAACACCGATCCTGCTGCAATGGCCGTGGAACGTGGCGCAAATCCAACACCTGACGCCGCGCTCACCGCTGGGGCGCCGTTACCGTCACTGGCAAAGGACTCAATGTCCGAGGCCGTCACACGCCCACCACGGCCACTGCCGGGAATGCGTTGAATGTCGACGCCGAGCTCACGCGCAATACGGCGCACCGCCGGTGTCGCCAGCGCCTTACCCTCGCGGGAAACCACGGCTACTTCCGAAGCGCGACGCGCAAAGCGATCGCTCACGGTCAGTGTTCCACTCATGGTTCCAACAACGGTTCCTTGGTCATCCGCAGCCGCAGGGGCGCCAGCCGCCACCTGCGCAGATACGCACGCAGACGCGGTCTGGGAACTCCCATTGCTACTTGCACTCGCCGCCGGCTTCGCAGCCGCACTGCTCGAACCGCTCGTACTCGGCGCGCTCTTCGCCGCCGCACCGACCGGCACGTACCGCACCAGCACCGCGCCGACTTTGATGATGTCGCCCGCCTTGCCGCAGATCTCTGTGAGCGTGCCAGCCCATGGCGAGGGAACCTCAACCAATGCCTTATCCGTCTGCATCTCGGCGAGCGTCTGGCTCTCCTTGACGGTGTCGCCAGCCTTCACCTTCCAGTCGATGAGTTCTGCCTCAGCGAGGCCCTCACCCAGGTCAGGAAGGAGGAAGTGGCTCTTGTCGCTCGGTTGCTTGATTCCAGCCATCGGTGTTCCCTTTGCTACTCAGTCAGTAAGCCATGATGTCGTCAATTGCACGACCAATGCGTGATG
>JAPLMU010000004.1 GCA_026386795.1 Planctomycetota bacterium | reverse complement strand
GCTACACGGGCTAAATGAGCACCGTTCATCCCTGTCCCTATGTTGCAGTCACCCACAGAACGCCGGTTTGCCAACCCGCTCCCCTGGCCGCACTCGCCGGAGAGGACAGGGCCGCGCTCAGCGGCCGTCCTCGTAAGGCGAATGCGAGCCAGTACGAACGCCGGTTTGCAAATCCCGCTCCCCTGGCCGCGCTCAATACAAACACGGGCGCTGATGCCGATGCACCAGCGCCCGTGATCATGTCACATGTGATTGCGAAACCCGTCAGCGCCGACCGCCGCCACCACGCGAGCCGCCACGCGAGCCACCGCGTGAGCCGCCGCGGTACTGCGACTGGTGGAAACCAGACGAGCCACGATTGCCTGCACCGCCCTGGCGTGGGTAGCCACCCATGCCAGTTGCTTCGCCGCCACCGCCCGCGCGCCCGTATCCGCCCATTCCGGTCTCACCTCTGCCGGTAGCGCCACCAGCCATGCCGGTTGCATTGCGGCCGCCGTCAGCGCGACCCCAGCCACCTGCGCCACCAGCACCGCGGCCCGCGCCGCCAACGCCGCGACCCGCGTCGCCAACGCCGCGACCGACGCCGCCAACACCGCCGACACCGCCGACACCGCGACCGACGCCGCCAACGCCGCCAATGCCACGACCGATGCCGCCAATGCCGCCAATGCCGCCAATGCCGCCCATGCGACCATTCATACCCCAGTTGCGATTCCATCGGCCCCAGTCGTTGTAACCGTAGCCGTAGCCGCCGTAGCCACCGTAGCCGTATCCGTACGCCGCGCCCCAGTAGGGGCTCCAGCCGTAGCCGCCGTAGCCGTTGTCATAAACGCTCGGATAGACATCCGGGTAGTCGTCGATGTAGTCGTTGCTTGACGGCGGCGCATAGGTCCCGTCATCGGGTGAGTATTCAGCCTGATTGCCGTACGTGTTCGGATAAGCCGGTGCGAGGTACGACTCCACATTCGCTGCTGCTGCAGCATCAGGACCAACCGTTGGCGGGTTCGTGCCGTTGTAGTCGTAACCCGTTCCGTAGACCGGCGTGCCAGCCTGCATGTAGGTGCCCATGTAGCCGCTCGTGGCGCCGAAGGTCACTGAGTCGCTGGTGCTTCCGTACACCTCAACATAGGTGCACGCGTAGATCGGGCACGATGGTGGGATGGAATAGATCTGCTCCGGAACTGAATCGCAGACAGACCATGGACCGCTTTGGTTGGTTCCCATGAACCACGCGCCGTTGTCGCAGCAGTACAGCGTGCCGTTGGTGTTCACGACTGGTTGCGATGCGTTAGTTGCGTAACTGAGCGGGGTGCCATCAATCGCAAGGAAATTGGCAGTGCCGCGGAACTTCACGTCGCACTGCGCCGTGCGCTCAACCGTGAGCGGGCGCACGAGGTTGCTACTGACACTCGCGGCCTTTGCCTCGGTGGTGCCAGCAACACTGGCGCGCACGCCAACCATTCGACCAGTTGCGGGAAGCTTTGCGAATGCGGCAGGAACCTTCGCTGCATCAACAAATGTCCACGGGCCATTCAGGCTTGCGGCGGAGAACCAGCGTCCCGCGCCCAAGACCCACCACTGTCCCGCGCTACGCAGAACGGTGTCAGCCGTGTTGGTGACGGACTCAACGCCTTCGCATGCGGTAGCCATTTGTGGCTTGCCGGAGATGGAAACAAGGACGGTCGGAACAGTCGCGATGATCACATTCGGCGGTGGCCCAGCTCGGCGCGCTACGGGATTTGCTGCGGTTGCCGTCTTAACGGCTTCCGGCAGGTTGGGTGCCTTGCCAATGGCGGAAATCACGTCTTGCGGCGGCATGTCGGTTGCAGCGGTGAATGGTCCGTTGATCGATGCCGCGCTGACCCACTGTGATCCACCAACGCGCGTGTACCACGCGTTCTCTGGGGACTTGAGCAAGATGCACGGAGTGTTCACCACGCGCTGCCAGCCACTACTTCCGCATCCGCCGAACTGCGGCTTGCCGTTCACTGAAATCAGCACAGCGGCGCTTTCAACAACCTTGATGACCGGTACTGCGTTCGAGAGTCCTGAGATATCGCGCGATGCGTCGATGGCAATGCCCTCAACGATCGTGGAGAGCGTCGCATCGAAGCCGATGCCGTCGAGCAGTTTCGTGAACTCAGCCTTCGTTACATCGCCACTACCGTCGGCGATGTCGCAGCGGGTGATCGTGAACTCGTTGAGTTCAACGATGCCGGGGTTGTCGGACGTGGCGATGTTGGCAGTCATTTCCAGCGTGCCGTTTGCCGGAGCAGCCGTGCCGCGCTTCACCGTAATGATGGCGCGCATGGTGACGGTGGCTCCGGAGATCGCGGTGTACGCCGGCTCGTTGACCGTGAATGTGGCGCCGTTCTCAGTGACGGCCTGTGGCCACTCAGAGGGAACTGCGGCAGATTGTCCGGCAGGTGCTTGTTGCGCCTGCGGGGCCTGCATTGCGAGCGAGGGCGCGCTGAACAGCGATGCGCTGACAAGTAGTAGGGATCCGGTGAGAGTCATCATTGGTTGGTGTTGCATTCTTTGTAAATAGTTACTCGTTGCAGTCCACAGCAGTCGCGATAGGTAGGGCAGTCTACCGTAGTGATTCAGTTCAATGAGCCACCGTTTGAAAGTGAAAGTTCGCCTTGCGCTCGACGCCTTCAATCTGCCAGACGCGGCGCGTGCCGTCCGCATCTGCAGCGGAGTTCGCGCAGAGCGCAATCGTCAGGAAAATGGGAGCAAGGGTGAACGGTACCTATTTAGAGACCGGGGGCGAAGCCTCTGCGCATCGTGTTTTCGCAGCACGCTCGTGGTTCGACGAATTGCAGCAGGTAATCGCGACCGCCAGCCTTGCTGCCGACGCCCGACATGCCGAATCCACCAAACGGCTGACGCGCAACCAACGCCCCCGTGATGCCGCGGTTGACGTACAGATTGCCCACGCGGAATTCACGTTTGGCGCGTTCAAGGTGCGCCGGCTTACGCGTGTAAATACCGCCAGTGAGTTTGTATGCAGGTGCATTTGCAATGCGGAGCGCTTCGTCGAAGTCCTTCGCCTTGATCACCGCGAGTACCGGTCCGAAGATCTCTTCAGTCGCAACGCGCGCATCAGCACGCACGCCACCGATGATGGTTGGGCCGACGTATGGCATGCCAACTTTCGCCTCGAGTCCCGCAGGGATCGGAAGCGTGAGGTGAACCTTGCCCTCTTGTGCGCCGAGCTCAATATAGGAGCGAATCTTCGCCGCAGCCTCGGCATCGATCACTGGACCGACGTCGGTGCCGGGGTCGCGCGGATCGCCAACGACCAGTGCTCGCGTTGCTTCCACCAAACGGTGCAAGAACACGTCGTGCGCGCTGTCGAGCACGATGACGCGGCTGCATGCCGAGCACTTCTGGCCTTGAAAGCCGAATGCACTCTGCCGAACACCAAGAACAGCTTCGTCAAGATCTGCACTTTCATCAATGATGAGGGCGTTTTTCCCGCCCATTTCGCAGATCACCTTCTTCACGAACTCTTGATTGGCGCCGGTTTCACCTGCGGCTTTGATGATGTCAAGCCCAACAGCCTTGCTGCCAGTGAACGCAATCAGCGCGGTGCGCGGATTGCGAACCAGTGCAGCGCCGACCGTTTCTCCAGGGCCTGGCACAAAGTGCAGCACATCACGCGGAACACCAGCCTGCCACAAGATGTCGCACATGATCTTGGCGATGGCCGGCGTTTGCTCGGCGGGCTTCACCACCGCGCAATTTCCGGTGACGAGCGCAGCAACTGTCATGCCTGCGCAAATCGCAAGCGGGAAATTCCACGGGCTGATGATCGCCGCAACTCCGCGCGGCTGGTACCACTGGTCATCAAGCTCGCCAATGAAATTGCCAAGGCGCGCGCGCGCAAAGAGCGCAGCGGATTCGCGTGCGTAGTACTCGCAGAAATCAATCGCCTCGCAAACATCGGCATCAGCTTCGCGCCACGTCTTTCCGCTTTCGCGGATCAGGATCGCCGAGAGTTCGTCGCGGCGCGCGCGCATGAGCGACGCGGCGCGAACGATCGCTGCGGAGCGATCGACGTGCGGTGTATCGCGCCAGCGCGGGAATGCCGCATCAGCGTTGGCGATGGCGCGATCCGCGTCTGCAACGGCAGAGTCATTGCGCACCACAGGGACCGAGACGGCAGCAACCGCCGCCGCGAAACTTTTACGCACAGAAGCAACTGAAAAGTTGCGCATCGGCTCAGTGAAGAACGGACGTCCATCGCCGACTCCAGGCACGGCCACAGAGAGCGCGTGGCGCTCGGGCGCATTCTGGATGCGGTCGATACCTGGGTCAGAATCGTGTTCGCGGAATGGACTTGCCACAAGCGTCGCTACATCGGCGTTGTCGAGGAATCCAGCCTTGAGCCAACTTTCGTTGGAAGTGTTCTCCAAGAGGCGGCGAACCAAGTACGCCATTCCTGGAATCATCTCGCCGACCGGCACATATTCGCGCACGCGCAAGCCCATCGCCATGGCGGCAGCCTTCAGCGGATCGCCCATGCCGTGCAGCATCTGCAACTCGATGGCCGACTTCGGCATCCCACATTGTTCGAGCGTTGCGAGCGCCGCTGCAATCGATCGCGCATTGTGCGAACCGAGCGCCAACTTCACGCCGCCCTCGCCGCGCTTGCGCGGGGTGTTCTCAATGAAGTACTGCGCCACGCGTTCAAAGCACGCATCGGTGTCGCACTTGCGGCTCCACACCGGAACCGGCCATCCCTGCTGCTCAGCGTGAATGGTTTCGTAATCCCAGTACGCGCCCTTCACAAGCCGCACAGTGACGACTCGCCCGGTGCGCTTCGCCCAGTCGACAACGCTGCGCGCGTCATCAGGTGCGCTGCGCAGGTATGCCTGCATTGCAAGTCCTGCCTCAAAGTCAACGGCCTCGCAGCAGCGCTTGAAGAGCTCAATGGTCAGGTCTTTGAGCGCAAATTGCTCCATGTCGAAGTTGACGAGCACGCCATGCTTCTTGGCACTTTCCAAGATCGGCATGATCTCCGCCATCAACGTATGGATCGAACCTTCGGTGTCGATCGGGTCAACGCGGGCACTCAGTGAACTGATCTTGATGCTGACATTTGTGCGAGGAACGGGTCCAAGATGATCTGATTCCAGCACCGGCTTCGCTGGCCACGTTGCAACGCGCTTGGGCAGGTTCTCAACAAGGTCAAGGTATTTCTGTCGATAGAGGCGGGCCTCTTCATCGCTGACGCATGCCTCGCCAAGGAGGTCGACGCTGAAGCACATACCGTTCTTCCACATCTTCTCGAGCGCAGGGAGCGCGCTCGCTGCATCAGTGCCAGCAATGAACTTTGACGCCATGCCTTCAATCTGGCTCGACATCGTCTTGGCCATCAGACCCTTGGCGAGTCCACCGGCCGCCATACCGAGATCGAATCCCGGTGGGGCCTTCACGCCTGGCTGCGAGAGGTAATCCGAGAGGTGCTCGTAGATGGCATCGTTCGTGCGAAGCGTTGGGAAGCAGTCAACGAAGCGGAACAGTTGGACGCGAAAGGCTTCGTCCTGCATGGCCCAGTCCATGAGTTTGTCTTTGAAGACAGAGAGGCTTCCCGCAAAGACACCTGCGCCGGCATTGCGTGCTGCGGCGAGGTACTCAGCGCCAATCTCTTTGACTCGTTTTTCAAAGTCCGGATCGCGCGGTGCGGCGCGTCCTGCCGACGAAGCGGCAGCGGCGGAGGTGCGGACGGGAGCGGGCTTCTTACGCGTGAAAAACGCCATGCGCTGAGTATAGGTTGGCGCAGAGCCATCGTTGGTCTGCTTCTGCCGTTAGCGCGATTGAACTGAGCGGAAACGTATTTCAGCGACGCGCGTGTGCGCGTATATCGGAGATGGCATGCTGGTAGACGCCAACGCATTTCTTGGCGGCACCGTCCCAGGTGATGCCGCGGACCTCGTCAAATCCGTGGTCGGTCAGTGTGCGCTGCAGCGGTGGATGGCGCAGAACAGCAATGATCTTG
The DNA here is from genome assembly GCA_026386795.1 of Planctomycetota bacterium. Lineage (GTDB taxonomy): Bacteria > Planctomycetota > Phycisphaerae > Phycisphaerales > SM1A02 > UBA966. Next base: position 15,330 of record JAPLMU010000004.1, on the reverse strand, counting down.
TTGGCCATGTCTTCCACATCCCAGAAGTCAACTTTGAGCGCGTTGACCAGCACCTCGCTGACGCCCGATTGGCGGCTGATCAGAACCGGCACTCGATGACCAAGCGCCTCAAGTGGGGCAATGCCGAACGGCTCGCTCACGCTCGGCATGACGTACAGATCGGCCATATTGAATACGCGTGGAATGTCCTTGCCGCGCAGGAAGCCGGTGAAGAGCACCTTGTGCCCAATGCCTAACTCAGCTGCAAGTTGGATCATCGACTGCGCCTGGTCACCCGATCCTGCCACCACGAACTTCACATCTTCCATCTTTTCCAAGACTCGTTTCGCAGCGTGCACGAAGTACTCGGGCCCCTTCTGCATAGTGATGCGACCAAAGTACAGCACGATCTTGTCGCGCCGACCGATGGTGCTGATGCCCACGGCTTTCGGGTCAAGATCCACGCCGTTGTAGACCACTTCGCACTTCGCTGGGTTCACGCCGTAGCGGTTCGCGCAGATGTTCTTGGTGAGCATGCTCACAGTGATGACGCGCACCGCGGCATGCATTCCGCGTCGTTCGATGTTGTAGACCGCTTGGTTGACGTGCTCGCCGGAACGATCGAATTCCGTTGAGTGGACATGCACAACGAGCGGCTTGCCAGTGACTCGTGCCAAGGCAATGCCGGCTGGATAGGTGAGCCAGTCATGCGCGTGGATGACATCAAAGTCGCGCTCGCGGCACGATTCAACAGCAAAGCGCGCGTATGCCTCGCTCTGCGCAAGAAGATCGCCTGAGTAGTCCGGCGTACCGGTGCCGCCCTTCAGTGCCAGTGCGGCGCCTCGGCCGTTTGATTCCGGAACTGCGGCGCGAACGGCGCGCATCATTTCCACCATCTCGGCGACAGCGGCTGGATCATCGGTGCCGAATCGCTCCCACGCTTCAAGCATGGTGAGCACTTCGTGGCGTGCGTTGTCGTCGAGATCAGAAAAGAGATCGGCTCTGAATTCCTGCGGTACTGATTCGCTACTGAGTGCGCCGGGTCGGAGCAGTCGTTCTGGCGCAGCGCTCGCAAGTGCAATTCGTTCGAGCGCAACCCGCGCGCCTACGGATGTGTATGCGCCACTCGCCAGAAATGGCGCGGCGATCATGCGAATGCTCTTGCCGAGTGCGCTGTCAGTCAATGCTCGCACGCTGCGTGAGGCGTGTGAGGAAAGTCCGGGTGCTGTTCCGGGTCCACCGGGTGTCCCTGTAGCGCCGCTCCCCGTGTCACCCAGCGCTGCAGCAACCAACCCAGCTGCAGCGGCGACAGAATTCGCATCATGCATGGATACCGCACGCCGCGCAGCAATGCCGCGATCGGTGGCGCGCCGATCAAGTGACGTGCTCGCGGCTGATCCGTCCGAGGACCGTGTGGGGATAGTCGGCGCATCCGCCCCGTTGCCGGGAACTACCAGATCAACGTGCGATGCCTCACCTCCGCGCACACCCTTGGGCAGCACGAATGTCACATCGACATCCATGGCGGCAAGCGCCTTGGTCAGTCCATGGCACGCGGTACCGAGACCGCCAGTGATGAAGGGGGGAAACTCCCATCCCAGCATGACTACCTTTGGCCGGCGTGCAATCATGCCCCGGCGTTCTCCTGCATATCACCGAGCTGGGAGAATGCGGCTTCAAATGCCAAGAGGTAGGTGGCAACGCCAGCAGTTTCGTCAGCGATGCCCTCAAGCGGCACGCGACTGCGGAACACGTAGATCTTCGCGTCGTCGCGGTAATGCTTCACTTGCGGACAGCGATTTGGGAAGTCCAAGTTGACGAGTTCGTCGTCGACCAATTCTTCCGCAGTGTCGCGGCCTTCCAGCATGTCGCCTTCGATTGATTCACTGAGCCAGCGGTCGGGCGTCTCGAGGGCAATGGACCAGTGTCCATCGGTCTTGTCAATCACGTACCACGCCTCGGCGGAGGCGTCCTTGGCTCGGCAGCGAACCGTTTGACCGGTGATGCTTGCGTCCTTGAAACGACCACTATCGATCGCCTGTTGTACGAGTGTTTGCAGTTCGTTGCTCATAAGTGCTTTCTCCCCAAGGCGGCGTAGGATACTTGATCCATGAACGCCTCCTCTGAGCATGAATCCGCAAAAACTCAGGGCGATGTCTGGACATCGCGCCGGCTTATTCGATGGATCGACAGCCACCTGACGGCGAAGGGCATTGACTCGCCGCGGGTATGCGCGGAGATGCTCGTTGGCCATGTGGTGGGCGCTGAGCGCATGCAGTTGTACATGGAGCCCGATCGTCCGGCATCCGCGACGGAGCTGGAGCGATTGCGCGCGCTGGTGGTGCGGGCCGCGCGGCACGAGCCCGTGCAATACCTGGTGGGCGAAGGGACGTTCTGGTCAAAGCGATTTGCTGTTGGACCAGCAACACTCATTCCACGACCAGCGACCGAGCATCTTGTTGAAGAAGCAGTTGCGAGCGCGCGTGCGGCGGCTGCGGCCGGAGTCAGGCCGATTCGCGTTTTAGAGATCGGCACCGGAACAGGTTGCATTTCCACATGCGTGGTCGCAGCGCTGCGCGGGCAGCGGCGCGGAACCGAGCCAACGAGCACGCCGGTTGTTCCAATTGATATTCAAATCATCGCAACCGACATCGTTCCTGGCGCGCTTGAATTGGCGCGCTTGAATGCCACTGCGCATGGCGCGAGTGAAGCCATTGAACTGCGGCTGGGTTCTATTTACGAGCCATTGACGCCGCAAGAGCAGGGAACTTTCCACATATTGATTTCCAATCCGCCCTATGTGCGCGATGACGAATGGCAGGAAATGGCGGCAAATGTTCGCGACCACGAGCCGCGGAGTGCCTTGGCGGGCGGGGCTACGGGAATGGATGTCTTGGCGCCGTTGATTGCCAACGCGCACACGTGGCTCGCGCCGGGTGGACGGCTTGTTGTTGAGATTGGCCATCGGCAGCGTGATGATGTACTTGCCGCCGCGCGCTTGAATCCACATCTGACAGACGCGGACATCAAAAAGGATTTCGAGGATTTCTGGCGGATGCTGGTGGCAACGCGCCGGTGAATTCAGGCCGAAGGAGTACTTCGCGTGAGTGGTCGCTCGCCGCGCCATTCTGCGACTGCTTTACGCACTTCATCCACCAACTGCTGCGCTTGGAACGGCTTGAACAGGAAGCAGTGCAATCCCTCTTGTGTGGAGCGCACGATGGAGTGATTGGGGTCGTATCCGAATCCAGTCATCAAGATGACCTGAGTGCGCGGGCATGCTTCCTTGGCGATGCGGAAGACCTCATAGCCGTTGCGTTCGGGCATACGAACATCGCTGATGACCACGTCGTATGGCTTGCCTTCAGCAGCGGCGCGGGCGATTGCCTCGCAGCCTTCGTTGCTTGATGAGAACCGATCAACGGCTCCGCCAACTTCTGCAAGCACGTTGGCAACAACATCACGCACCGGTTCTTCATCATCAAGGACAGCAAGACGCCGCCCGGAAATGTCTGGATCTACGCCCTTGCTGCGATCAAGTCGGTCGACGCCGAGCACCACTTGCGGTCCGCCGGTAGCGCCGCGCACGCGATTCTCAACGCTCGCAATAGCGCGTTCGAGTTCGGCAATCGCGGTGGCAGGGACATCTGGATCTCGCTTCAGGTGCTCCACTGCGCCGCGAATGGCAGTGATCGGCGCGGCGATTTCGTCGCGCAAGGCGCCGCTGACGCGCTGATTGGTGGTGTAACGCTCAACCACCAGCATGTCCAAGATGTTCAGCGCCATGGCGATATAGCGGCCAAACAACTCAAGGCACAGTAGGTCTTCGTCATCAAATCGCGCGGGCTGCTTGCTCTCTACATTGATGACGCCAACCACTTTGTCATGCAGCAGGAGCGGGGCGGTGATGCTTGATCGGCCGCCATCAAGACCAGGGATGTACAGCCGGTCCGACTCGGAATCAATGCATAAGTACGGCTCGCCGCACGCGGCAACGTGACCAGAGATTCCGTTGCCTTCGGGGCTTGAATGCAGGAATCGCCCGGGCGGCAGCGGAGGAATGCCGCGGCTCGTTACAAGTTCCAACCGCTGTGTGGCGTTGTCGAGAAGCCGCACTTCAAACTCTTTCACAGCGAAGAGCCGCAGCAGCGTAGAGACGATCTTTCCTTCAATCAACCCGAGTCGCTCTCCGACATTCAAGGGATTGACGATCTTTGCGTCGAGTGCCAAGAGGTCGGCGCCGGCGGCATCGATTTGATCGACGCGGTCAAGGACGCGCTGCTTCGCCGTTACGTTGTGTAGCACTCCAACCGCGCGGGTGGACGGTCCCTTGCGATCGTGGTCGGCGTCGAGCGGGGTGATTGCGACTTCCCAGAAACTATCGCCTGCCTTAAAGCTGCGCAGGTGCGTGCGTCGACCAGTTCCATCAGTGGAAATTTCCGAAAGCAAATCGCGGCAGCAATCACAGAAGTGTCGAAGTGTCTCGGCGGTGAGGGCTTCGAGCCGGTGATTCATCCAAAGAATCTCCCCAGCACGGTCCACCACGCCGATTCCGTCGCCGATCTCCTCAAGGAGAAGGACGGGGTCGCTTCCTGGTAGGTCGTTTTGAGTTTGCGGTGACATCGCGCGTTCCGTAGCCGTTCGGGTGGGACAGGGCAAGTGTAACCCGGTTACATGGTTAGAATTCGGGAATACCTTCGGCTTGGTTCCATTCAAGCCGTCAGCCTCCACGCAATGATTGAGACGCACGGCATCGTCAAGCGGTTTGGGCGCGTGATCGCAGTTGATCACGTGACATTCTCCGTTCCGCGAGGGGCGGTGTGCGGCTTCCTTGGCCCGAACGGCGCTGGTAAATCCACCACCATCCGGATGATCGTCGGTGCGATGGCGCCCGATGCGGGCGAGGTGTCCGTGGCGGGGCTGCGCATGGAAGCAGGAGCATCCGCGGCGCGCCGGGTGGTGGGATACCTGCCGGAGGAAAGTCCGATTGAGCCGGACCTCACGGTAAATGAATTTGTTGGATTCCGAGCAGAGCTCTACGGCGTTCCGCGCCGGTTGCGCGCCGATGCAGTGGCACGAGCGTTGGCGCGTTGCAATGTGACGGATGTTCGAAACCGTCTGTGCGGGCAACTTTCCAAGGGATACCGTCAGCGCGTTGGCCTTGCGGCGGCGCTCGCGCATGAGCCGCGCGTCTTAGTGCTTGACGAACCAACATCCGGTCTTGATCCGAGCCAGGTGATTGATTTCCGTGCACTGCTGCGAGACTTGCGCGCCGAGACCACCATCTTGCTCTCGAGCCATGTGCTTGCCGAGGTGGAAGCAAGTTGCGATCGCGCCGTACTGATTGACAGTGGCCGTGTCGTAGCCGCAGGCACGATGGCAGAATTACGAACGCTCGGCGCTGCGAGTGAGCGGCTTGTGATTGAATGCATGGTGGACGCAACCGCAGTCTTACGCGCGGTGCGCGGAGTCCGTGCAGTGCGTTCCGTGCAACTTGCAGACGGCTGGTATGCGTGCGAAATCGACGCCGACGACGGCGTTGACGCCACTGCGCTTGCGGCTGAAACAGGGCGCGTGTTGGTGGTCGCAGGGAATGCGGTGCGTCGACTCGAACGATCAGCAATACCACTCGAAGCAATCTTCCATCGCATACTTTCGGGTGCGAAGCCATGACGATGATCCGCAGTGCCATCGCCGTTGCTCGCCGCGAGTGGCGCATGCAACTTGGATCCGCACTCGGATGGAGTGTGATGGCAGCATTCGCAGCGCTCGCGGGCACCGTATTTGCAGTGGCTGTGTTCCGAAGCGGCGCGCCGGCAACACTCCGTGGAACGTTCATCGCGCTCGGTTGGGCAGTTCTGTTGGTTGCTCCTGCGATATCGATGCGCTCAGTGGTGGAAGAACGCCGCAACGGAACGTGGTCATCGCTTGCCGCATCGCCCGTTGGATTCGCTGCAATCATTGGCGGTAAGTTCGCCGCGCTCTTGGCGCTCTTGGCAGTGACAATCATGCTGCCTGTTGTTGCGCAACTTGCGGCGCTTGAATGGTTCGCACGGCCGGACTATCTCGAAGCGGCGACCGGTGTGGCGGGATTGCTTCTTGCGGGTAGCGCGTACTTGGCTACTGGCATTCTGATGTCGGCGCTGGTTGGCAATCAAGTAGCGGCATATCTCTTGACGGTATTTCTGTGGTTGACATGGATTGCCATCGCTCGGAGCGCGCCTGCGCTGCTCTCAGGAAGCGCGGCGTATGTGGGATTTGCACTTGACCCGTTGCGTCGCCTTGATGACTTCCTTCTGGGCTTGCTGGACACGGGAAACGTGGTGTATTTCGCAGCCATTTCTCTGTGGTTCCTGTGTGCAGCGACGGTGGTCACGGCGCGCGCGTCGTTGCCAGGTCGCATGGCAGGGCGGGGTCGAATCACCGTTGGTCTTGCATGCGCTGCCGTCATTGCAGCGGCCGCAGTCGGAATGGCTGACGCGCCGCGATTGCGCATCGCTGCTGATATGACCAAGTCGCGCGCCTATACGTTGTCTGATGAGACGCGCGGAATGCTTGGTGGGCTCACGGGTGATTGGCAAATTTCCGTGATACTCAGTTCGCCTGATGCCGGCGTTGCCCGCCAAGTGGATGAGGTACTCGCGCGAATTGCTGAGTGCCCGAGCAAGGATGGGCGCATTCGTGCAACCCGCATTGATCCAACGAATCCAGCGGACGCAGCACGCTACGAATCAGCACTGGAGAGCGTACAGATACGCGATGCAGCCGCGCTCATTCAACATGCGGAAGCGATCCGCGCTGGTCGCGCAGCATTCGATCGATTGACGCGCGTTGCTGCCGTGCAGGCTCCGCTCTTGGAAGACCTTGTGACGGCATTGCCCGCGCAAGATCCAGCGCGCGCGGAACTTGATGCATTGCGTGGCGGATTCGTGCAGCTCGTGACACAGAAGCGTGCCTTCGACCGTTCGATTGACCAGTTGCGCAGTGCCTCCGACGCGCGGCCGTTTCCTGATGAAGCACGCGCTGCGGCTGCGATTGCCGCAAATCTCAAGCACTGGAGCGAAGAATTGGCGGCGGCCGCGCGCGCGCTCGCAGAACGCGCCGCGCAACATGTTGATTCCGCAGCGCTCGCTGCATGGCTTGATGGCGCGCCCGCCGAGTTCACCACACTTGCACGCGAATTACGTGTCGCGCAAGATGCTCTTGATCGATTGCCGAAACTATGGGGCGCGGAAGTTGGCGCGGCTCTCGCTGTTGGTGATTGCGCAATCATCAGCGGCTCGACTGGTGTTGCTACTGTGCCAGCGTGGCAGTTGGTTTCTGGCGCAAGCGGCGGATCGATTTCATTCGATCGCCGATTCCGTGGCGAGCAGGCGATTGCATCCGCATTGCGCGCGCTGAAAGTTGGGAAGCCGCCAGTGGCGGTGTTTGTGCATGCGGGAGCATTGGGAATACTTCGTCCATCAGCGGATGGAAACGACTTTGCAGCCGCTGCCGATGCGTTGCGCGGCGCACGGTTTGAGGTGCGCGAGTGGACTCCAGCAGACGCCCCACAACCTGCGGTTGCTGCGGGAACCACCATCGTGTGGATCATCGTTCCGCCTGCCGATCGTGATTCAGTTGATGAGTCGCCGCGCGAACGCGCGTTGCTCGGCGTTGCGCGACGATTGGTTGCGCAGGGGCAGCCAGTATTACTTTCAGTTGGTCCGAGCTTGCTTCCGTTGCTCGGGCAGCAGGATCCATGGGGTTCGCTGTTGCGCAGTCGTGGCATGGCGGCGCAAACGGGGCGCACCGTGCTCGAGATGGTGCCTACTGGACCGGATCGTGCCGAGACGAGCGCTGTGCAGACCACGGTGGCGGGCGGCGCAGAGAGTGCGGTGGGGCGCGCCATTGATGGCCAGCGCCTCCGACTCGATCGACCCATTCCGTTGCAGTCTGATCCAACAGCGTCGGACGTCTCGGTGGTGGTTGCTATCGAGCCCGCCTCCGAGCGCTGGATCGAAGATGACTGGCGTCGCGATCTGAAAGGTCGCATGGAGGCCCCGGAGTCGAAGCGCTTTGAGGCTCCGGTGCCGGTGGTGCTGGCATCGGCATCGCAGCGTGCCATTCTGGTTGGCTCGCCAACGTGGATGACCACTGCTGTTGCTGACTCTGCCGATGCACTTGGCGGCGGACGCGTTGCGCTTCGCAACCCTGGAAATCGTGACCTCTTAGTGAATGCAGTCGCATGGCTTGCTGGTCGCGACGATTTGCTCGCGGGTTCCGGTGCTGGCCGCGAAGTGGGTCGTCTGCCGCGGCTATCGAAGACAACCGTCGGAGCTGTTGGAACGATGGAAGCATTTGCAGTCCCCGCACTGATTGCGGCAGTTGGCGCGTGGGTAGTGGTCCGTCGGAGGCTGCGCACATGAAGACGCGATCGTTAGTGATATTGGCTGTGCTTGCCGCGCTTGCGGTTGCGGGCTGGTGGTTCGTGCGTGGGCACAATGGCGGCGCTGCAGAACGACAATCACGTGCATCGCTCTTTGCAGCAGATGAGATTCCGCTTGAGCAGATCGAGCGCATTGAATTGACACGTAACGGCGCAGAAACGATCGTCTTTGTGCGCACTGCCGATGGATGGATGCAAAGCGCGCCGTTTGCACATCCGGCAGATCCGGCATCGATTCGCGAGGTCATTGATGTCAGCGCCGCGCTGCAAGCAACGCGCGCGGTTGACCCGCTTTCAATCGATCCCGAAGCGCGTGCCGCCCTAGGTTTGACGCCGCCCGCTGCAATATTGAAGCTTGCGTGGCCCGGTGGTGAACGCAGTATTGAACTTGGGCGTCGCACTGTTGCGGGTCGAGCATGGGCGCGCGTGGTTGGTCGCAACGAGGCTGCCAGCATTGATGCGTCGCTTCACGCGATCGCGGTCGATGGCGATCCGCGGCAGTGGCGCTCGATGCACCTCTATGAACCGGGTACCGCCGATGTTGGACGCATTGAGCTTCGCTACGGGCTTGCGCCGAGCCAGCGCGTGACACTTGCGCGTGTCGCCGGAATGTGGCGCATTGAGTCGCCCGTCTCCACCCGCGCCGACGCGGACGCGGTGCGTGGTTACATGGAGGCCATCGCTCGAGCCGAGGCGGACGCGTTTGTCACGGACTCGCCAAGTGACTGGGCCACCTTTGGTCTGTCCGCACCGGAGCGCAGCGTGCGGCTCTTTGCTGCAACCGCAGCGCCAGAAGGTGCGCCGGGTACAACCGCCAGTCCTCCGCCCCGCGCTGCAACTGTTGGCGCAATCGATGTCGGCGTGACGGCTGCTGAGGGCGCGCAGGAACGATTCGGTCGAATTGCCGAGCGAGCAACAGTGGTGCAACTGGGAACGAAAGCATTGGCGGCACTCTTTCCGCCGCCAGCGTTCTTTGTTGATCCGCGCGGATCCGACGCCGTGCAAGCAGATGTGCGCGCCATGACATTCACTCCGTTCGACGCGAGTGGGCTGACGAGCGCGACCGCGACTTTCCGCCTCGAACGCACCCTCGATGGCTGGAACATCATCACTCCGGGCGCCGATCCGCGGCCGGCAAGCACAGAGCGCACGCGGAAGCTTCTTGCGCAGTTGTGCGAAGCCCGCGCTCCCGCTGTTGCGTTTCAGCGCATGCCCGATGCACTTCGTTTAGGTGAATTCACGCTCTTTGGTGCAGGTGGCACGCAGATTGCGCGCATTCGCGTTGCACATGAGCCCGACGGCCAGTGGGCGATCGATAGTGATGACGGCGTGCTGCGCGTCTTCCCGAACGGATTCGGTCTTTCTATTGAGCCGGCGGCGTACGAAGCGAATCGGTAGCGCCAACGCAGCGACGCACTTCTACATGATCCACATGATCCACATGATCAATCGGCCCCGTGCTGCGCGCGCCACGCGCCCCACTCCAAACGCACGGCATCACCGCTAACTCCGCTGCGCTCAGCGGCGCCCGGCTCCGCGGTCCCGCGTCTCCGATTGCACGCGGCGCAGTAAACACCCACGCGTCGTTGATGAGCCCCTCGTCATACAGTTGACGCACGAGCCCTGCGCCCGCCTCCACCAACACCGTCGAAGCAGGTGTGGGATCACCTTTGGGAAGCGTGGAACATTGCGTACGCAACGATGCCAAGAGCGAGCGGAGGCCATCCACTGCGCGCACTTCCGCGCCGCATGCACGCAGCGCGCTCGCGTGGGACCCGTGCGCCGCAAACGCTTCCGGCATGCACGCAATAATGGTCGGGGTCTCTCGTGCCGTACGCAACAGCGCGCGATCAACATCAATGGTGAGTCGCGGATCCCACACCACGCGCACCGGCGTTCGGCGCGCGCGTGCGTTACGCACGGTGAGCAGGGGATCGTCAGTGAGAACCGTGCCCATTCCAGTCAGAATCGCATCGACTCGCCCACGCTCGCGATGCACCATGGCGCGACTCGCAGCACTGCTAATCCAGCGCTGCTCGCCGGGGCGTGCAGCAATACGACCATCCGCCGACTGCGCCCACTTTGCAATCACCCACGGAAGACCAGCGCGGACTCGATAAAGAAACGGTTCGGTGACGCGCTCTGCAAGGGCGCATGGCAGATGGAATGCATCCACTCCGGCGGCGCGCAGCATGTCGCCACCACCAGCCGCTTTCGGATTCGGATCATGGCAGCCGTAGGCAACCCGCGCCACACCGGCTTGCAGCAGCGCTTGGCTGCACGGGCCCGTGCGTCCATGGTGATTGCACGGTTCAAGAGTTACCACAGCAGTGCCGTTGCGTGCGCGTGCGCCCGCGCGACGCAACGCCTCCACTTCCGCATGCGGCCCGCCGCATCGGCCGTGATAGCCCTCTGCAACAAAGTTGCCGCTGCTGTCAAGGATGACGCAGCCGACCATCGGATTGGGTTCAGCGAGTCCGTGGGCACGCAACGCAATGCGCGCTGCGCGTTCCATCCACGGGATCAATGCATTCACGGCGTGGCCTCGACACCCTCCGGCATCGCGGCAGCAGTCGCACCTTGGTGGGGTGCTCGGCTCATCATGCCGAGGGTTGTTTCCATCTCAATGTCCTCGGCAAGCGAGCGCGTCTTTGGTAGCGGCGCTGCGGCAGAAGGAGTGCGAACGGTAGCGACCAGCACATCGTCATCGCCAATGCGTCCCGACCATTGCTCGACCGCCTGCGTGAGATGCGCCGACCATCGCTCCGGCGCGGGTGTTCGCCCCAATGCTTCCTGGAGACGTTCGAGTCCAAACTGCCGACCAGCGCGATCGATTGATTCGTGCACACCATCGGTGACCAGGATCAAGACATCAGTGGCAGTCAGCACAATCTCCATCTCGTCATCTTCAAAGTCGGAATCGGACACAGCACCAAGTAGGAAGGTGGTTGAGTCGAAGCGTTCAATCTTTCCATCGCCGCGCCGCACCCAGGCTGGCGGATGACCGGCGTTCGCGTAACGAACCACGCCGGTGGCGGGATCGACCTGAATTGCAAGTGCGGTGAGATACACCCCGTGCTTGGCAAGGGTCAGCGTGGCGTAGCGATTCAATGCGCGCAATACAGTTCCCGGAGCGATATCCGGATCTTCGGCAAGCAATCGTTCCACTTCACCTGAGAGTCGTGCAACGGTCAGCGCACTCGCCATTCCGTGGCCAGTCACGTCCATCATCACGATGTCCACGCGACCGTTTTCGGCAACGCTGGCGTGGATGAAGTCGCCGCCAACTTCGTTGGCTGGCATGTACGCGAAATCGAATTCCAAGTGCGGGGTGCGCATTGGCTTCGGAAACAGCGCCATTTGCAGCGCGCGTGCCTGCGACAGTTCGCGGCGCATTGAGAAGTATCCCTTGGTCACCATACGCCGATCGAAGCGGCGCCGATGCGTGCGCAATCGCCACCAGTTGATGATGAGCCCGGGCACCAACATGAACGGCACAGCCAGCAGCATCACCACTACCTGGCCCATTTCAACCCGCCCGGCGACCTTCAGGATCACCAGTTCAAGGATGAACATGGAAATGAGCGGATAGATGGGGCGCAGACTTTCGCGCGGGCTCCATGGCAGGAAGATGCTCGACAACACATGCAGGAAGAAGAGGTACGTGAGTCCAGCAGCGCCGGGCTGGCCAGTCTCGGCAGTGAAGAGCAATTGTGTTGCAAGATCACCGCCGAAGGAGATCGCGCCAATCTGCAGGATGAACCAGTTGGCAGCGCGCAGCGTTTGCTCGCGAGTCTCAAGCTTCGGACGCACCGCAGTGAACGCGCGTGCCGCCACCGCAAGCATCAGGATGGTGCCAAGGATGGTGAGTGTCAGAAATTCCGGAGCATTCTCGCGGAGTGATTCGAGTTTCTCGCGCCCCGCTTCGGTGCTGGTGACCGTGGCAAGATCCGTGTTCTTGGTGAGCCGATAGACCAGCAGACCGCCCATCGCCAATACCAGTGACAGCAATTCATAGGCGATGGTGGAGCCAAGCAGCCACCCGAAGCGGCGACGGAGCCACGACTCCATCTCCCTCTCGTATTCAGCCTTGAAAAGCGTGCGTGCTGCTGCTTCAGCCATTGGCACAGGGTAGTGCACATTGCCCGGTGCCATGATGAATTTCATGTGCGGTTTGCATGCATCTGAAATTTCAATGACCAGGCCAGCAAATGAAAGAGGCCCGTCACATGGACGGGCCCCTTGGGGTTTCAATCAGGGCATGTATCAGTCAAGCGGTCAAACAGGGAAGTCTCCCTACTTCACGCTTATTGGTTGGCCAACACCTCAAGCTTGAGACGCTCCGGCATCTGCCGATAGGTGAGCGGCTCCATGCTTGCTGCGGCGCGACCCTGGGTCATCGAACGCAGCGCGGTGGTGTAACCGAACAGCTCGCTGAGCGGCACTTCGGCAGTGATCTGCCGTGATGCGCCGCGCATTTCGCTGTCGATGATCTGACCACGACGGCTCGCCACGTCGCCCGAGACGTTTCCGAAGAATTCGTCAGGGGTGGTGATGACGACCTTCATGATCGGCTCAAGGAGCGCTGGACCCGCGCGGGTGAACGCCTCGCGGAATGCCATTGCACCAGCTTGTTCGAACGCGATCTGGTTGGAGTCAACATCATGGGACGAACCGAATACCAGGTCAACGCGAACGTTGATGACTGGGTAGCCACCGATGACGCCGCTCGCGGCAGCCTGGCGGATTCCGTACTCAACGCTCGGAATGAACTCGCGCGGGATGGCGCCACCTGGCACTGCATCCACGAACACCACGCCGTTCTCCATCTCTAGTTCCTCGGCCTCCGCCTCTTCGGCGGTGATCGGACGGATGGTCACCACGGCATCGCCGTACTGACCACGACCACCGGTCTGCTTCTTGAACAGACCGCGGACATCCTTGGCCATACCAGTGATGGTTTCGCGGTAACTGACGCGGGGCTTGCCCACGTTCACGCCGATCTTCATGTCGCGGACCAGCTTGTTCTTGATGATTTCCAAGTGCAATTCACCCATGCCACTGATGATCGTCTCGCCGGTCTCCTCGTTGTAGTTGGAGCGGAACGACGGATCTTCGCGACGAATGGTGGTGAGTGCTTCACCAAGCTTCTTCTTGTCATCGGCCGTCTGCGGCTCGATCGACATACTGATCACGGGCTCTGGGAACGTCATGCGCTCCAAGATGATCGGCTTGTCTTGGTCGCACAGGGTGTCTCCCGTGTAGGAGTCCTTCAGACCAACCACGGCGACGATTTGGCCGGGGCCAGTGTCATCGAGAGCGGTGCGGTTCTGTGCGTGCATCTCATAGAGACGACTGACGTTTTCCTTACGGCCGTTGACCGGATTGAGAACGCGCATGCCCTTCTCAAGCTTGCCCGAATAGACGCGGATGTAGGTGAGCGTTCCGGCGACGTCGGCAACCACCTTGAAGACCAGCGCGCTGAACGGCGCATCGGCGGAGTGGGGACGAGTCATGTGGATGCTCGGATCGTTCGGATCCACGCCGACAACGTCTGGACGCTCGGTTGGATTCGGCAGGTACTCAATGACCGCGTCAAGCACGCTCTGAATACCCACGTACTTGAGTGCGGAGCCGCACAACACTGGGAAGCACTTCAGGGCGATCACGCTGCGACGCAGCGAAGCCTTGAGTTCTTCAACGGTGATGGTCGAAGGATCGGTGAGGAACTTCTCGGTGAGAGAATCATCGATTTCCGCGATCTTTTCAACCATTTCGCCGCGCCACAGCTCAGCCGTGTCTTGCAGCTCAGCAGGAATATCCTTGATGGTCACGTTCACGCCCTGATCTTCAGCGGTCCAGTACATGGCCTTCATGTTCATCAAGTCGATGATGCCCTTGAAGTCGTTGCCGAAGCCGATTGGAATCTGGATCGCGATGGCGTTTGCGCCAAGGCGCGCGCGGAGCGACTTGAAGCTGAAGTCAAAGTCAGCACCAAGCTTGTCCATCTTGTTGATCAAGCACATGCGCGGAACGCCGTAACGGTCGGCCTGGCGCCACACGGTTTCGGACTGCGCTTCAACGCCTTCCTTGCCGTCGAACACTGCCACTGCGCCATCGAGCACGCGGAGCGAGCGCTCCACTTCAATGGTGAAGTCAACGTGTCCCGGGGTGTCGATCAGATTGATCTTGTAATCATCGCCACGGAAGGTGTACGGGCAAGTGGTTGCAGCACTCTGGATGGTGATGCCGCGCTCTTGCTCTTCCTGGAGGCTGTCCATGGTGGCGGTGCCTTCATGCACTTCACCGACCTTGTAGATCTTGCCTGTGTAGAAAAGAATGCGCTCAGTGACGGTGGTCTTACCAGCGTCGATGTGGGCGCAGATTCCGATATTGCGAACCTTATTGAGGTCAATAGCCATTGGTCTTTATCCGTGGAAGTGGGCGAAAAAAAGTTAGATTGGGGAGGATATCGCGGCGTGGCAGATGCCACAAGCCGGAAGGCGTTTCGGGTGTTATCGGCGGATTTAGCGGGTGCGAACCAGGGCTTCGTCGGGAATGCCCAAGGTGCGGGCGGCGGGGCCCACTTGTTCCATCCAGCGTCTGCCGTCCTGAACATAGCCCGCGGTTGGCTTGAGTTCAGCCACATGGTGTGCAAAGAACGCGTTCATGCGGCGCATGTGCAGTTCGCGGGTGAACTTGGCGGCCATGGAAGCGAGGGCGATTGGCAGGTTGCGCCCCTCGCCGCCAAGCTCAAAGCTGATGGTGATGCCGTGCGCGGGTGTGGCGCCCGCGCCGATCGCTGGAAACTCCAGTCGATAGCGGGAGAGCGCGTCTGATTCATCGATGATCCGAATACGCGCTTCCGGAAAGCTTGTCTGCAGCGGTTCGCGGTAACTGGTGCGTCCGCCTTGGCGGTCGAG
>JAPLMU010000171.1 GCA_026386795.1 Planctomycetota bacterium | reverse complement strand
TCGTCCCCGCCCCAGGCGCGGTCGCGCTGCTTGGAGTCGCTGGCCTGATCGGCGCACGCCGCCGCCGCTGAGTTGGCCATCTTCATCTCTGCTCAACCGCACCGGCGATCCAACATGGGTCGCCGGTGCTTTGTTTGGCGCAACCCAAGGCGGACGCGGGTCTCTGACCGCCGATAAATCTACGACTGTGACCAACCGGAAGCGCGGCGCAGAATTTGTTTCGGATAAGCCGGACAATGACGGCGGATTTGGGGTCTATTTCTTGCAGGTGAAATTTGTTGTGCTATGTTAGCACACACTCGCGTTTTCCTGCCTCTTTCGTCAGTGAGGCACGCGAGTACCACCATAGCGGCTGTGAATCGGGAGATTGGTTGCGTTACGCCATGCTCCGCGCGTTCACGTTCTTTGCTGTTCCCGCTGCAATACTCACCGTTTCCGGTTCCGCACTTGGTGCTGTATCCACTGTGAAGTTCACAGCGGATGCGCTTGGCCTGGGGTCAAGCAACATCAACGAAGGCAGCACCGCTGAAGCGAATATCGCTGGGAAACTTATCACCAGTAGCACTACCGGCATGGGAAGCTCGCTCTACGTGCAGCGCAGTGGACTTGCTGGATCTGGAACCGCATCCGACCCATTGATGCTGCGCGTCACCTGCCGAACGCGGCTTGACGCCGTCAGTGGATTTCCTGGAAGCAACGGCACCCCAAACGACTACCAAGCAGGCGTCCTGTACGTCGCCAAGGAGAACTCCTCCACGGTTGGCAAGGATGAGGGCCTTGGAGTACGCGCATTCGAAACTGACACAAGCGGCATCCGCAAGACGTCGGGGGGCGTAGCAAAGATCACCGGTAACAAGGAAATGAGCGGCGGCACTGGCTCGACCGTCTTTGACCCCACTCCGAGCGACGAACCCGGCGACGAAGAAATTCTTGTTGAATTCAACGGGGCATCATCGACGCCCGGCATGCTCGGCGACAGCATGACCGTCACCCTTTCGAAATTCAAGTCGGGCAATCTCCTGGAATTGACCATCAATCTCCAAGGCGGCGGCGTGCTGCAATTTGCATCACTTGGCACTTCAAGCGGAGCGTTCACGTCACTTGGAAGTGACGTGCAACGGCTGGCATTCTCATCGCTTGCGGGGCTTTCCTCCAGCGCGATCGTCAGTTCCTTTGCCATCCGCGCCATTGAGGACAACGCCTCACATCCAAGCGTGCACGCCGAAGGTCTGCTGCTTCAAGGCATCTCGGGAACGCTGGTTCCCGCTCCGGGAGCCATAGCGCTTCTTGGGGTTGCCGGCATAGTCGCCCGACGTCGCCGCCGTTGAATGTGACGGGCCACATCGACGCACCGCGTCGTTGACTTCAAAAACAGAAACTCCCGAGCCGTCCATTGACGACTCGGGAGTTCTTTTCATTGGGGACACAGGTGAACGGCACCTATTTCGTGAGGGATTTGGCGCGGTTTGGATAGGCAACCAGAATGATCGCGAAGCAACCGATGGCCATCCACATGGGCACGCTGAACAACTTGGCGTAGTCCATCGTGCCGCTTGCCTTCGCCCAATTGCCCACGATGTTCGCCGCAACAATGCTGCCAACAATCGTTCCGATACCAACGATCACCAGATTGAACAAACTCTGCGCCGTGGCACGAATGTCACCGGTGGTGTTCTCATCAACAATCATGAACGCCACAAAGATGAAGCAACCGAAGCAGAGGCCGTGCAGCGCAATGCCCGCCATCACGAATGGCAAGGTTGGCATGAACGCCCAGAGAGCCATGCGCAACGCATAGGCAGCCAGACCGATCAACAAGAGATGCTTCCGTGTGAACCACTTGGTGAGG
>JAPLMU010000143.1 GCA_026386795.1 Planctomycetota bacterium | reverse complement strand
TTCGTGGTGCCAGAGCAGAACTTCGCGCCCGTGGCCAGGGTGTAGGTGTCGCCATCGGCGTCGGTGTAGAAGGTCACCTTGTCGACGGCGCCGGCGTCCACTTCGGTGGCATTGCCGTTGCAGTTGTTGTCCACCGTGGCGTCAGCGCACAGCTCGGCGGCGCCGGGGTAGACGGCGGCCTTCGTGTCGTCGCAGTCGACTGGCGACGAAACCGCGGCGCGGTAGCCGGTGTTCGTGGTGCCAGAGCAGAACTTCGCGCCCGTGGCCAGTGTGTAGGTGTCGCCGTCGGCGTCGGTGTAGAAGGTCACCTTGTCCGCAGCAGCCACATCCACTTCCGTGGCGTTGCCGTTGCAGTTGTTGTCCACCGTGGCGTCAGCGCACAGCTCGGCGGCGCCCGGCTTGATCGCGGAGTTCGAGTCGTTGCAGTCGCCAGTTAGGCTTGAGGCCCCAGCGGGCGCGGTGAGAGTGCACGAAGTAGTCGTGGCGGAAGTTCCGTAACCGTCGCCGTCAGCGTCAACATAGTAAGTACGTGGCGAAGTCAGTGAAGCGTTGTTCGGGCAACCATCGAGCGCATCACTTGTTCCGTCGCCGTCGGCGTCCGGAACTTCCGTAATGTCGACGGATGCACTGTTCAGTGTGCCCGTGTCAACGTTGATTGAGTCAGTAATCTTCAGTGTCCAAGTGCCGGCTGCCGTACCGGATGTCAACGCAGCGAATGGCGATGTCAGCGCGGTGCGCACGCCAGCCAAGCCACTTGGGAAATAATTTCCGACTGGGACAACACCAGTGATATTTGCAGCAGTCCAGAAATTGGATGTGTAGGCGTCATCGAATACATAGTTTCCGCCAGCGAAGTCTGATCCATATCCATTGACAGTGCTGGTCAAACCCGGGCGTCGCAGAATTGTCGCAATCGACGTTCCGTTCGGAGCAGTCAGGGTCGCCGTAATGTCACCGGTCCAAGTGTGAGTCATATTGAGCGTCACACGGACATTGGAAATTCCAGCCGTAAACTGCCCCGCAGGTACCACGAAGGTCTTTAGCAACTTTCCAACCGCACTCACAGTGCCAGTACCACCGCCAGTGGTCGTCTTCGTCGCAACGAATGTTGTTCCGTTGACCGGGGTTCCAACAACACCCGCAGAGTTCCATTGCGCTGTGGTTGTTGTACCAATCGTATAGATCGAGTACTCGGTTCCAATCGTCATGGCGGTACTGTTGACAGCCGCCCCAGCATCGGGAATTGCAGCCGAAGTCGCAAAACTCGCAGTGAAATTAGTGTCGACGCAATCTCCGATGCCATCACCGTCCGAATCTGGGAACCCGTTATCGAGAACACCATCGCAGTTCTCGTCGATACCGTCACAGATTTCTGTGGCGCCAGGCTTGATAGCAGAGTTCGAGTCGTTGCAGTCTCCGCTGACTGTCACATAGCCGGCGGGGGCGGAGGTTTGGCAGAGACTCTGCGTGGTACCTGAGGTGCCGTATCCGTCACTGTCCGCATCGAGGTAGTAGGTAACTGGCGCGGTGAGCAGTGCGTTCTGATCGCAACCGTCGAGCGCATCGCTGGTACCGTCGCCGTCGGCGTCAGGAACTGCGGTGAGCTCCACCCTGGCGCTTGTGAGCGCTCCGGTGTTGTTAGCGGCGCTGTCAAAGATCTTCAGGGTCCAGGTTCCCCCGCCCTTCTTTGCGCCAAACACTGTGTTCAGCGTCACCTTGCCTCCGCCCGAATTCGAGGCGAAGTAGTTACCGGCGGCCAGCGCAGTATTGGTGGTGGAACCCGTGGCCGTGGTGTGCAGGTTGGCGGTGTACGAATCGTCGAACACGTACGTGCCGCTGAAGTCGTTGGTGTCGCCGGCACCGCCCGGGCGCACGAAGATGTTCGCCACCGTGCCGTCGGGCGAGGTCAGCGTGCAGGTCAGGTCGCCGACGACGCCGTGCGTGAGGCCGGTGAGCGTCACGCGGGCGTTCGAAATTCCAGCGGTGAAGAATCCACTGCTCGGCACCGTGAATGTCATCACCAATCCGTTGGCGCTGTTGTCCGGAATGTTGCCACCCGTGAGCGCCGCCGAGTAACCAAGGTCGACGCAGTTCGCCAGACCATCGCCGTCACTGTCCGTAAATCCTTCGTCGGTTGCCCCGCTGCAGTTGTTGTCCACGCCGTCGCAGATTTCCGCGGCGCCCGGGTTTACGGCGGACGAGGTGTCGTTACAGTCCACCGGCGAGGAGAGGTACGAGCGGTACCCGGCGTTGGTGGTTGCCGGGCAGAACGTGGCGCTGACCGCGGTGGTGTAGGTGTCGCCGTCGGCGTCCACGTAAAAGTTCACCTTGTCCGAGGCCGCCGCGTCGATTTCGGTGGAGTTACCGTTGCAGTTGTCGTCGACGGTGGAATTGGCGCAGAGTTCCGGAGCGCCGGGCTTGATCGCCGCGTTCGAGTCGTTGCAGTCGGTGCTATTGGAGACGTAGCCGGTGGGCTGGCTGCAGGACGCCTGCGAGACCGCGTAGTTGCCGTAGGTATCGCCGTCCGAGTCCTGGTACCAGGTGGCGGGCGTGGTGAAGGAGGCGTTGCCGGGGCAGCCGTCGAACTCGTCCAGCGTCCCGTCGCCATCGGTGTCGGTGCCGAGCCAGATCTCGAGCGTTCCGGTGGTGAACGTTCCGGTGTCCTGTGCGCCACCGTCCGCTGCAGTCAACTTCCACGTGCCGTTGACCGTCTTGTTGAAAAAGACGCCGGTCAGGTCCGATGCGGTGCCGGCCGAATTGTTGGTGGGGTAATAGCTGCCTGTTGCGATGTTGACGTCAGCCGCCGCAGTGGCAACGCTGAAGAGGTTCCCCTGGTACGGATCCGCGAACAGGTACGTGCCGCTGTAGTTGCTGTTGTCGTTGACGGAAACGATGCGGTTCACCAGATAGCCGACCGTGCCGTCCGGGGCAACCACTGAGAGCGACAGGTCGCCTGCAAACGTATGACTCACCGTCATGCTTGCGCGGATATCGCGCACCTTGGTGGTGGTGGGCGCTTGGGCGGCCGACACGACGATCGACGCAGATGTACCCGTGGCATTGTTGTCAGGGATGGCCGTGACGCCCGGCGCAGCGGTGATGGAAACGATCGAATCCGCCACCGCCAGATTGTTGAAGTTCACCGCCGTGGCGATGCCGGTATTGAAAACGCGCACAGAGTCAATCACCGTGCTGCTTGAGGCAAGCGTTCCGGACCGCGAGTACGCGTTGGCAGTCAGCACATACGCGCCCGAACCACGGATCGCCAGCGAAATAGCGATGGCGCCAGTCGTCGGTGCCAAGGTGCTCGTGGTGGTGCCTGAGCCGTCAACCACCTTCCAGAAACTAGTGCCGTTCTCCAGCTTGAGCGACAGCGCCACGTTGGCGCCGGAACGGAACTCGATGCCGGTGCTGCAGCCCGTGGCTGGCGCGGCGGCCGCATTGCCGTCAAAATCAAGTGAAATGGTCTTGCCAGCGCCAGCCGATACAGTGCGCGTCTCAGTGATGCCGTTGGCGCTGCCCGCGGTCGCAGTCAGGGCCCAGGAGACCGTACTGATATCGCTGCTACCCACCGAACCAGAGGCAGTACCCGTCACGACTTCCGTCCAACCATCACCAGACGGCGTCGAAGCTGGCTGCGCAAGCCAACTGGCGCGGGTCAGCGAATTGCGCGGCATGGGGGTGGCAGCGTAAAAATCAGCCGAGTTGATGTCGGTATCGGTTGCGCCGTTTGCCTTGCGGATCACTGCGGTGGTCGCGCTTGGGGACGGGGCGAAGGATGTGCCTTCGAAGCAGTTGGCGGTTGTCCCGTAGCCAACCTTGTCCACCGCGGTTGTCCCGTAGCCAACCTTGTCCACCAAGGTGGCGGTGAGACTGGCGCAGGTATTGGTCGTTCCCGACTGCGCTGCGGTGAGGAGCGCCACGTTGCCCGCGGTAGCGCTCATTTCAATGGCGGTGGCGGTGTAGTAATCGGCCTTCAGCGCAGCACCAGTCCCGCCAGCAGCAGCAGCATTCATCTGCACCAGAACATAGGAATTCGCGCCAATCTTGGTACCCGCGGGAAATGAGAATTGCCCGGCGCCGTAGGTGCCCGTGGCGCTTGCGTACGTCAAGGTGTAACCGCCAATGTCAGCGGCAGTCGCGCCGCTGTTGTACAGCTCTACAAAGTCAGCGTTGTACGGGGCGGAAGTACCGCCGCCGCCATACACCTGGCTAATGCGCACTGCATTGGATCCAAGCGCCGCAGAGGTAACCGCAAGCACGAACGCGCTCGCGTACATCGCCAGTGCTCCATGGGCTCCATGCATTTGGCTGTGCTGACGGCGTTCGTTCATCGCATTCCCTGTCCCTGTGACCATGCCACTACTCGGCGCCAAAGCGCATGAACTTCCGCCAAATGCCGAAATGCGGACGAGGTATTCGTGTATCGAACAGTTCAATTCAAGTTCCTTGTGGGATCGATTAACAACTCACCGATACAGAACCTGGAGAACTGCACCGCCGTCTGGGCGTTATGTTGTCATCGATATGCGAGCTGAGCAAGCGTTGCGGCGGAAATTGTCTCGTAATAGGTAATAACTCAGGAGGTCCACCCGTGAATTCGACAGGGGGTAACACCAATGAACTACATCAGGGCGAGATTGTGACTATTAACGACTCAGGCGCTTGCCTTGCGTGGTTTGCCCGCAATGATTGCAACCAAGGTCGAGTGCTGTACGCGACCAAAGCTGTTCCCCCACATGGAAACTTAATAGATGTTCTGGCCTCAACCACATAACCGTGTTCGTTGTTCTTATATTTTGTTCGCTAGTTCACTTGCCTTCACATGGTCAGCGAACGCGACCCCGCCGGGAAACCTCGCGCTGGCAACCGCCGACCGCTACATCGGTGTCGGCGAAAAATTAGTTGTCGCGGTCAGGCTGGACGGCGATGCCGTTCAAGGCGTCGGCGCACAGATTGTGCTGAATTATGACGCGGCGAAGTTAGCTTTCGAATCAAGTTCGATTCCTGGAGCTCTTGACCTGCCGATCTATGAACGGGACAGCGCAGGCGTCTACAAACTAGCGCTCGGTACAAGTTCCGGAAACACGGATGTCTCGGTCGGCGGAGAGATCGCACTGCTCACCTTCAACGTGACTGGCGAGTTTGCTGATGTCACCTTCAACGTGACTGGCGAGTTTGCTGATGCCAGCGGCCTGGTTTCCTTCGGCGGCTCCGGTCGCGTGGTCTCGAAGATCTCCAACGCAGGCGGTTCCGCTGTGGCGCTGGGTGACGCAACCAACCTCGGACCGGTCACGCGAGACGTGACAGCTCCCGTGATGTCGGCTGCACCGAGTAATCGTCTCATGTGGGCAGACGCTGATGGCTCCGGTCGCGCAGTGGCGATCCTCACGGCTCCAACCGCGACCGACCGTGGATCTGCGCTGAGTGTCGTCCGCACCCGCGCGAGCGCCGTAGACAGCTCGAATTTCTTCCCCGCTGGTGCCAGCACCACCGTGGTTTGGACCGCCACTGATGATTGTGGCAACAGTGCCACCCGCAGTGCGAGTGTTGACGTGTCAGCGTCCAGTATTGCTCGCCTGGACGTCGGAATGGCTGGAGCTTTCGTAGCGTCCAACTTCAACCGCGGAATTAAAATCGTGACTGGTAGCGAGACTATTCCTGTTACCTTGGGTTTGGTTTGTCCCAGCAGCACGCGTGCTACCGGTAATGTTGACTTCCAACTCTCCGGAGCCAGCGATTACGCTGCCGATTGCGCTGTAATCCGCGATCCACTGCACTCAGTCAGCCGCACGGCTCAGATTGATGTGAGCGCGATTCCCGGCACGTCCGGTAGCCGTGAATACAACAGTCGCTACATGGCGGCTCCTGCAAGTGACCTCCCGATCGGCAATGCAAACGGCGACTCGGTCATCGACATCTTTGATTTCGGTGCGTTCGTAGCCCAGCGTGGCGTTCAATTGCCGCTGGACACCGGTTCATCGTCGGTCGGTCCCCACACGGACTTCAATGCAAGTTCGGATGGCGCAGGTTCTGGAACGGCTGTTGATGTCACCAATGCCGACCTTTCATTCTTGGCCGTGAATTTCTTTGCAGTCGATGAGACGTGCGGAGCCTTCAATAGCCAGCGTCCAGTGGCACGGGTGAGCGTCAAGGACCTCCGTCGCATGGGACTTGTTGGTCAAGAATTTGCTGACCTCAACGGCGATGGCTGGGTGGATACCACCGACATCGCTCTCATGATGCAGGGTGTCGAGCCTCGCCGGCCGATGCGCGCAAACGCCCCCACCGCGATTCGCTGATAAGTGCGTGATGGCACTTGTCACACCGACGCGGCGCCCCCTCAGACGGGGTGCCGCGTCGGGCGCGTGAGGAACTTGGAATTTGACTTCAGAGATACCTGGTCCATACTGTCGGAACTGATTCACTCCCGCGCCAAGCAGTCAGGAAGCGCCCCAATGCACTCTCATACTCCACGAATTTCGAGCACCGCCTTCGCACTCCTGACCGCGCTATGGACCGCTACTGGTGTCCACGCTGACAACCAGATCAACCTCGCGCTGGTACCGCCATCGCAACCCATTCTGGTCGGTCAGACCATCGATGTGAAATTGAAGGCCACCAGCACGTCACACGATCAACTGGTTGGCAACACCTTCGTCATCATTGATTCGATCATCCGCTGGGATCCATCGCAACTTGAGTTCATGGGAATCTCGACTGCGGGATCAGTAGCCCTGTTGAATTCGTATCTGCCCTCACCCGTATCCGACTACACGGGCGTAAATGAGTTGGCGATACCGAAAGATGGCGACGCGCTGTACACAGCCCTGGCAAACTTTGGATCACCGGTGGCTGTGACTGCAAACGGGGTGCAGGTCACCACCTTCCGATTCAAAGTGCGCACAAACTTTGCAGGTCCCTCCACGATTGAAATTGTGCCAACCCTCACCATCCGCAGCCGGGCCGATTCGGCGGTCTATGACGGACAAGTGCCTGGCTTAGACGTGATTGGCGACCTCATTCCAGCGGTCATCACCATTGCGCCGCCGGTCTTTGGAGACCTCGACGGCGATCGCCTCGTCAACGGTCGTGACCTTGCCACCCTGCTCGGCCAATGGGGAACAGCGGGAAGCGGCGATCTGAGCGGCAACGGGGTGGTTGGCGGCGAAGATTTGGCGTACTTACTCGCCGCCTGGTCAGCATCGAACTACGATTCCTGAGCAATTTAGTTGACTTTCCGCTTATTGCTCCTATAATCGCCCAACTTCGCAGCGGGACAACCGACTCACACGCGCCACCAGCAGTGCCAAGACGGCACTCCGGCCAATGAGCAAACCCCTGATTCCGCTCTCGAAGCACTGACAGCAAGCATGGGCTTTCGGTCAGCACATCGTGGGCGGAGATACTGAATGAATGAACGGGATTCCGTGCGTGAATATTCTCACGCATAGGAACCATCGTGCGTTCAGTAAACAATGTACGAACCCGGCGCAGGACGCGCCGAAAGGAAGCTGGTGGCTGGATCGATTGGCAATTCCGATAGAGATCGCGTCTTGGACGCCACGGACCTCGTGGCGCTCATCGGCGAACATGTGCAATTGCGCCCCAAAGGACGCGAGCACGTGGGCATCTGTCCATTCCATGATGACCGCGCTCCGTCCATGACGGTGGTCACGCACAAGAGTTCCGGCTTCTACAAGTGCTTCTCCTGTGGCGCCGCCGGAAATGCCATCGACTTCATGATGAACTACCACAAGATGGAGTTCATCGATGCACT
>JAPLMU010000086.1 GCA_026386795.1 Planctomycetota bacterium | reverse complement strand
CTCTGCGGTTGAATACGTCAGCACGTTCTTCGCAGGGAAAGTCGCCGACGAGTCATACCTTCGCGAATTACGCACGCGGTGTGACGGCGAAGGCGTGCGCAGCGTGCTCATCATGATTGACGGTGAGGGTGACTTGGGCGCCGCTGATGCTGGCGCGCGTCGCGACGCGATTGAGCGTCATGTGCGTTGGTTGCACGCCGGGCAGTCGCTCGGTTGCTTTGCAATTCGCGTCAATGCGCGCAGCGAGGGCACTCGTGAAGAGCAGATGGAACGCAGTGCGGATGGAATCGGAACGCTGGCCGATCGCGCTCAGGAGATGGGGCTTGCGGTGATTGTGGAGAATCACGGCGGTGTCAGTTCTGATGGCAGTTGGATGGCTGGACTCATGAAGCGCATCGCGCGCCCGAATGCTGGCACTCTTCCTGACTTCGGTAATTTCCGTCTCAGCGAGACGGAGCAGTACGACCGCTACAAGGGCATTGCGGAAATGATGCCGTGGGCACGCGATGTCAGCGCCAAGAGTTATGGCTTTGACGCCGCGGGTAACGAGACCACCATCGATTACGCGCGCGTGTTTGCGATCATGGACGCGGCGCGCTACTCGGGCTTTGTGGGCATCGAGTTTGAGGGAAAGACCATGTCGGAGCCCGATGGAATTCGTGCCACCAAGCGGTTGATTGAGCGGTTCGGCGTTTGGGCGTAACGCTCTCGACGCCACCGGGTGTCGTACACTTCTTGCCCCTATGAGTGCAGATACGCATACACCGTCTGGCCATCGCCGCGATAAAGTCGTTCTAGTCACCGGCGCTGGTGGCGAGATGGGCCACGGGCTCATTGACGCACTATCGCGCGATGGTCGACAGATTGTGGCGATCGACGTTCGTGAGTTGGACGCGGGCGTGCGTAGTCACTGTCGTGACGCGTTTGTTGGTGACATCTGCGACGCGGGATTGCTCGAGCGCATCAACGCACAATTTGAAATTGGCGAAATCTTCCACTTGGCGGCGCTGCTTTCGACGCGCGGTGAATTTGCGCCAGAGACTGCACATCATGTGAATGTCGGCGGCACGCTCAACTTACTCAAGCTTGCTGCGGAACAGGCGCGCAGTCACGGTCAAAGCGTGAAGTTCATGTTCCCAAGTTCGATTGCTGCGTACGGAATGCCAACGCTTGCGGATAAGCGCGCGCATCCGGTGGTGAACGAAGATCAATTTACGCACGCGCACACGATGTACGGCGTCAACAAGTTGGCGGGCGAGGAACTCGGTCGCTACTACCAATCGCACTATCGAAAGCTTGCCAAAGATCGCCATCCGTCGCCGATCGACTTTCGTTCCATTCGATTTCCGGGAATCATTTCCAGTGACACCGTTCCGTCCGGCGGCACCAGTGACTACGGGCCAGAGATGATCCATGTGGTTGCGCAGGGCAAGGCGTATGACTGCTTCGTGCGGCCAGACACCCGGATTCCGTTCATGACCATGCCCGAGGCGATCGACGCGCTGCTGCGCTTGGCTGCGGCACCAAAGGAACAGCTCACGCGCACGGTCTACAACGTCTCCGCGTTCAGCCCCACCGCTGCAGACTTTGAGCGCCTGGTGAAGCAGGCGTTCCCTGGTGCGCAGGTCTCGTTTCAACCAGACCTTGGTCGCCAGGCGATCGTCGACAGTTGGCCGGAAGAGTGCAACGATTCCGCCGCGCGTCGTGACTGGGGTTGGAAGCCCACGTACACGTTTGAAAGTGCATTTGAGAAGTATTTGATGCCAAAGATCCGCGCCCGCTACGTGCATGGCTGAGGTACCGAGGAGGTAAACTCCCGGAATGACCACCATCGCCGACCGCCCGTTTGAGGGACGCACGCAGAAGATTCTCGCCTCCTTGAAGGACGCGGGGCAATTGAAGCACCTGCAAACGATTGAGGGCCCGATGGGCGCCACGGTGAAACTCCGTGGTTACGGCGAAGTGGCATGCTTCTGCTCGAACAATTACATGGGTCTTGCCAATCACCCCGAGGTGGTTGAGGCGGGCATCGAAGGACTGCGTCGCTACGGCGCCGGCACCGCGAGCGTCCGATTCATCTGCGGCACGTTTGAGTGTCACGAGACGCTTGAAGCGAAGATCGCAGAGTTCTACGGATGCGAGGCCGCGTACACCTTCACAAGTTGCTGGAACGCCAACGAAGCAATCTTTCCAACGCTGTGCGAGCCGGGTGACCTGATCATCAGCGATGAACTGAACCACGCATCGATCATCGATGGCGTGCGCTTGGCTGGCGTGATCAAGAAGGGTCTCCACAAGGGCGTCTTCAAGCATGCTGACCTTGGTGATCTGCGCACGAAGCTTGAGGCTGCGCGCGCCAACGATCAGGTGACCGGCGCAATCTGGGTGGTGACTGACGGCGTCTTCAGTATGGAAGGCGACATTGGTGACCTCCCCGGTTTGCGCGCAGTGTGTGACGAATTCGGCGCGCTTCTGGTTGTTGACGACAGTCACGGCACTGGCGTGATGGGTCTGACTGGCCGCGGAACGCACGAACATTGGGGTATGGACGCAACGAAAGTGGACTACTTCACGGGCACGCTTGGCAAGTCACTCGGTGGCGCGGCGGGTGGCTACGTGGTGGGTTCACGCAAGGCGATCGATCTATTGATTCAGCGTGGTCGACCCACGCTCTTCTCCAACGCGTTGCCAGCAACGGTGGCATGCAGCGCGCAGAAGGCCATTGAAGTTCTGATGCGCGAGCCGCAGCGCGTGCAGAAGTTGCGCGACAACGTGGCCTACGCGCGCACCATGATCCGCGAGGCTGGTTTCAAAGTCTTGGAGAGCCCGACCGCTATCTGCCCGATCATCGTGCACGACACTGCGAAAGCCATTGCGATGAGCAAGCGACTCTTAGAGCTTGGCGTGTTTGTGATCGGCTTTGGATTCCGGCGAGGCGCTCCGGAAGTTGCGCAAGGAATTTCGTTGAAATTTCAGGAGTCTCACATGCTTGTCGCGGGCTTTGAGTTGGCGTCTACACCGCTTGTACCGATCCGCCTTGAAGCCGATGGCCCAACCGTGTGGTGTAAGTGCGAGTTCATGAATCCGTCTGGCAGTACGAAGGACCGCATAGCGGCGTACATCCTGAATAAGGCATTGGCCGAGGGCGTGGTATCGCGTGGTGACTTGGTTGCAGAAGTGAGCAGCGGGTCTACAAGTATCGCTATGGCCATGGTGTGCGCGCGCTTGGGTTTGAAGTTCATTGCCATCATGCCTGAGGGTGTGAGCCGCGAGCGCGTACTGATGATTCAAGGCTTCGGTGGTGAGGTGCGATTTACTGCCAAATCTGATGGAATGCAGGGGGCGGCGGCTGCGTGTTCCACATTGGCTGCCTCGACGAAGGTCTTCCTGCCGCGACAGTTTGAGAATCCTGACAATGCCGAGGCGCATCGCTTGGGAACAGCTGCGGAGATTGCACACTCGCTCGCGCAAGACGTTGCAGCATCCCGGACGATTGCATTCACCTCTGGTATCGGTACTGGCGGCACGATGGTTGGCATGTGTCACGGTCTGCGCGAACGCGGATTCCGAGTCAAGCCATTTGCAGTTCGTCCGATCGCGTCAGGCACGCATGTCATGTCCGGAGAGTGCTTTGGTTCCGCCGAACAGTGCTCATTCTCTGCGCGCATTCCTGGTGTTCTTGATGGTATGAGCCGGATCTATCAGCCGAAAGATATTGCGGACCTATGCGAACTAGAGGTCTCGGATGATGTCGCTATGGATACGGCGCGCGCATTGATTCGCCAAGGATTTCCAGTTGGTCCAAGTAGCGGATTGAATGTAGCGGCTGCGATTCAAGCTGCGGCACTGCTGCCTGAAGACGTTCGCGTCGTCACCATTCTGTGCGACCGCATGGAGCGCTACTTCAGCACCGAGCTCTTCACCGCTTGGACCGACTAAGCGCATTCCGAATTCATGCGTCAGCGCACGCTGAGCGTTGGCTGTATCAGTCCGCCATGCGCTTGAATGCTGATTTGCGAAGCCAGGCGCTGGCACAGCGCATCAATGTCGCGACCCAGGGCAGGGGTATCCCAGTTGGCGAGCGGCGTTCCGGCATCGCAATTGGCGCGCAATTTCATGTGAATTGGCATGCCGCCCATGTAGGGCAGTCCCATGGTCTGCGCCATGACCTCTGCGCCGCCGCGGCCAAAGATGTCGTACTCCTTGCCGTCATCGCCGACGAAGTAACTCATGTTCTCTACCACGCCCAAGATCGGTATTCCAAGCTGCTGGAACATGCGCACCGCGCGTCGGGCGTCATCTTGCGCCACGCGCTGCGGCGTGCACACCACCACCGCGCCGGTGAGCGGCAGAAGCTGACTCATGGTCAATGGCACATCGCCGGTTCCCGGCGGAAGATCAATGATTAAGTAATCGAGCGCGCCCCATTCAGTCTGCAGCGCCAATTGTTTGAACGCGCCGTGCGCCATCGGCCCACGCCAGATCAGCGCCTTGTCAGCGTCCACCAGTTTGCCGAGCGTCATGGTCTTGATGCCATGCACTTCAAAGGGCAGCAGCATGTTGCCGCGCGCGGCGGTTGGAACATCTTCCAGGCCGAGCATGGTTGGAACGCTCGGTCCGTAGATGTCGCCATCAAGAAGACCGACCTTCGCGCCGAAGCGCGCGAGCCCAACAGCCAAATTCGCGCTCACGGTGCTCTTACCAACGCCGCCCTTGCCAGCCCCCACAGCAATGATGTTCTTCACGAGGGGCAGGGGATTCCCACCCTCGCGCGTGCGATCATTCGCCTTGCGAACATCGGCGGTGAACTCAATCTCCAGTTTGCCGAGGGGCTCGCCAGTTTCAATTGATTTCGTGCGCACTGCCTCGTCGATGTCGCCGCGGATCTTGTCCTTCATTGGGCACGCCGGGGTAGTGAGTTCAATGACGAGCTTGACATCATTGCCCGTCTGCAGCACATCCTTGACCATCCCAAGGGTGACGAGGTCCTTCCCGAGATCGGGGTCCTGAACCGTGCGGAGGGCGTCATGGAGATGCTTCGACGTGAGTGCCATAGTCCGGCAATCCTAGTCCGGACAGGCTATGGGGCGGGAATCTGGGTGGAATTGGCGCCCGTTGCAGGAATCGTGTGCCGAAATCCGCAATCAGGTGCTCATCGCCCGCGTTCCGCACCCATCGGATGTCGGATCGCGCCCGAAACGAATAGGACCAATCACTCATGAACGCATCACGAAACACCGTCGTCGCAGCCTTCATAACGAGCACCGCTTTCCTCGCGGCATCAACGATCGCCGCGCCACCCGCCACGCCACCGGTCGCCCCACCCACCGCCGCGCCCGCGCCGCCGCTGAGTGGTCCGCCGGTTGCCAAGGATGCCGAGGGTGGCAAGGAAGGATTCGGAGAGAAGGGCACTCCGAAGGGCAACGGTAACAAAGACCGCCCGTTTGCTGGTATGGCCGCCGAGCGGCGCAACATGGAACTCTGGCGCCGCGCGTTCGAACAGGTGATGCCCACACTTTCACCAGAAGTTCAGGAGCAGGTGCGCGCGCTGCGCAGCGATTTTGAAACGCAGATGAAGGCCTTCCGCGAAGCCAATGGCGACAAGCTCAAGGCCTTTGAACAACAGGTGCGTGAGCGAAACCAATCCGCCGACGGCGCCAAGCAGAAGCCCGACCCGGCGATGATGCAGGAGATGCAAAAACTCAAAGAATCTGCGCCGAAGGTGGAAGTTGTGCAGCAGAAGATCTGGACGCTCCTGACTCCGGAGCAGCAGGCTGCATTCAAGACCAGTTACGACGCCATCAAGATGGAAGCCGAGCAGCGCAAAGAGGATCGCAAGGACGGCAAGGACGGCAAGTCAGGGAAGGGCGGCAAGGACGGTATGACCGATCCCATGCAGCCTGACCCGATGCTTCCCGGTGGCGAGAAGCCCGGCAAGCGACCAGATGGTCGACCATTCAACTTTGACAACACGCCTGATGACCCGGCTCGCAAGGGCGACGGCAAGCCATCAGGGAAGTAACGACTTCCAACGCGCTGCGGGGCGCGTAGATCTTTGGCCGAAATGGCCAACGGCGCGCGTGCGACCTTCGGGTTGCACGCGCGACGTATTGTTTTTCAGCGCCTTCAATCTATGACCCGCAGTGCTCGTTGCCGCGCGCTGCCGTTAACTTCCGCCGGCAACCAGAATGTCGTCGTAGCGCTCAATGACCTGCGGTCCAGCGGTGTTCACGCTGGTACTCACAATGTCGGTCATCGCCGCCCCGGTGGAGTTGGTGGCCTGCGCACGCGAGAAGAAGATTCCATCGCTCCCAGCGCTGATGATGAAGTATTTACCGCGAGCGGTTCCGGATCGAACCTTGTCCTTGTCGGCAACTGCCGTAGAGCCAGCTGAGGATTGTGCATTGATGCCCGCATGACGAATGAGCTGTCCAAGCGTTAGGTCGCGCGCGCCTGCGCCTGACTCGCCGCCTGCGGATGTGGTGTTGAGCACGCTGCCTTTGGTCGCATCGGTCTGATCAGTGCTTGTATCACCAAGCTGCATGGTGCCGGTGTAGGCCAGCATGCCGGAGCGTTCAAACTGACCCGGGTTGCTGCCATTCTTGACCAGTGGACCAATGCCGCGCTGTTGCTTGATAAAGATCATCGGCGCGCCCCAGGCATCGACCAAATCGGGAACGAGTCCAGCGCCCGCGGCTTCCGCTTGTCCGCCCGCGCCGAGTTGCCCGGCAGCCTTACTGAACTCACGACCCTTCGGGGAGTAGAAGGCGTCAAACTTTTTGCCGTTCTTGTAGGGACCTTCGCCCATCTTGTTGGCATCAATCCGAATCTTGAACGGGGGAGTGACGCCGCTGAAGGTGAGTTCCGTGCCACCAAACGTTGCGTAGTCTGCATCGGTGGCAATGCGGTAGCCGCCCATGAGCGCGAGCAGCGCATTCTCAGCCGCAGTGATTTGCGGCAGATCGCTGTCGCCGTTCAGCCCTGCGTACAGGACTTCATCCGGAACCGCCGACGGGTACTCATTAAACTCTTGGAAGTACGCGTCGCAGGCCTTGGCAAATTCCTGCGCCGTGCCCATGGTGGCAGTCGATTTCGATCGCTGAATGACCTTGCCGAGCGCGGGAAGGAGCAGGCCAACGAGCAGCCCGATGATGCCGATCACGACTAAGAGTTCAACAAGGGTGAAGCCTCGGAGGGTGGCGGCGGTGCGGCGAGTCGGACGGCCGGATGCCGAACGGAGTGTGGTGGTGGTTCGCATAGGTGGTCTTTCGCAGAAGTATACGGACGCAGATGATGAATTGATGCGCTGATCGCGGGAGTGCCAGCGACCCGAAACTGGCGATTTCCGGATCGTCAGCGCACCATTCCGCCGGTTTGTCGGAGTCCCTCATAGATGCCGCACGCCACCACGGTGGCCAGGTTGAGGCTGCGAGCCCGTGGGTCGGCACGCATCGGGAGCGTCAGTTGATGGCCCGCGCCGTAGGTGGCGTCGACCCAGGCGTGCACCTCTGCCGGGACGCCGCCAGTCTCTTGCCCAAAGAGCAGGTAATCCCCCTCATTGAACGAGGCGTCCCAGTGCGGGCGGTGGGACTTGGTGCTGTAGAGCCAGAGCCGCGGCGGGCGCTCCTTGGCAAGGAATTCCTCCCACGAGGCATGCTCCACGCAGTCCACCAAGTCCCAGTAGTCAAGCCCCGCGCGGCGGCACGCTTTCTCGTCCATGTCAAAGCCGATGGGGTGAACCACATGCAGCCGGCACCCAGTGGCCATACAGGTGCGACCGATGTTCCCCGTGTTGTTGGGGATTTGCGGCTGGTACAGCACAACATG
Organism: Planctomycetota bacterium; assembly: GCA_026386795.1. Lineage (GTDB taxonomy): Bacteria > Planctomycetota > Phycisphaerae > Phycisphaerales > SM1A02 > UBA966. Next base: position 1,476 of record JAPLMU010000086.1, on the reverse strand, counting down.
GAAGCGGGGCGATGGTGCGCGGGCGGGCGTGGCAGTGCTATCAGTAATGGCGGTCATGGCAAATGCGGGGTATACTCTGCCCACTTATGTGGCCAGTCCTCTTTGCAAACGCTGCTTGGGTCGCCTTCCTTGCCATCTGGGCGCTCGTGTATTTCGCGGGCGCTCGTCGTAAGCAGGACGGCACTAGGGAAGAGCGCTAAGGACGGGCGCTCAGGTCGGGCACTGACAGCGAGCGCTGCACGCGGCGCTCGCGTGCGCATCTTGCGGTTCACGAACGTACATCTTGCTCCAGTAGCTCAGTTGGATAGAGCACGGCTTTCCTAAAGCTGAGGTCGCAGGTTCAACTCCTGCCTGGGGCGTTTTGCGGTGCGGAGCGCGTCCACAAATCTGCAGCGCGATCTACAAATCCCCAACGCGGCGCGGATGCGCGCCAAGCCAGCGGATTCCCCGTGCCATAGATTCGCTCAGCAGCGCGCTCGCGGTTCGGAGGTTCCTGAGGAACGCTTCGGATGCTGGCTCCGGATGATCCACCAGATCAGTGACCGCCTTCACCGCGACGAACGGAACGCCGCATTGCCCGCAGACTTGGGCAATCGCGCATGCTTCCATGTCCTTTGCGGCAACACGATAGTGAGTAAAGAACGCGAGTTCCTCGGGTGTGGTATCCAAACTGTTGCCAGTACTCACGATGCCGGACTTTGCGCCCATAGCCGCCGCGAGGTGCTTGGCAGGCGTCACTGGCCACTGCCCGCGCGCCTGCAGCGCAAAGCCCGGGAGTGCGATGTGGCGATCATGAAACAGGCAGTCGCCCTCAGAAACGTAGATGTCCCCGATGCACCCGCCGCGCGCCTGAAAGCCGCCGCACGTGCCGGCGTTGATCACAAGATCCGGCGCAAACTTTCGAATTGCAATGAACCCGGCGAGCGTGGCAGCGTCTGTTCCAATGCGATCAGTGCCACAGCGCGGATCGACGCCATTCATGAGGAGATCAATGGAAACGGTGCCAACCGTGCCCGCAAAGTGCCGCTGAGTCAAATTTGGATCCACCGCTGGCTGCTCGGTGAGCTTGAGCCGCTCCACGAGGGGCATGCCTTCCGCCTCCATGGCGTACAGAAGGGTGATCCGCTCAAGGGTCGTTTGCGGCGAATCTGGGTCTGGAATGGTGTGCACGGGCGCTGGAGTGCCGATGGGCGGAGTCGAACCGCCGACCTAGGGTTTATGAATCCCTCGCTCTAACCACCTGAGCTACATCGGCATGCTAAGAACTGTCAGAAACTGGCTTCGGGAAACGGAATCTGACCCGTATCCTGAAACCCCGCTCGCCTGCCGAGCGGATCGAAGATACTAGCCGAAAGGCTTCCATTCGGGAAGCCGCCCATACCTGAGCCCACAACACATGATTCAGCACCTTTTTCGGTTGCCATCGCTGGTTGCACTTTCCCTCGTCGTGGCGATTGGTGCGGGCGGGGAGCGGGC
>JAPLMU010000160.1 GCA_026386795.1 Planctomycetota bacterium | reverse complement strand
GCGCGGGGTGAGTCGGAAGCGGTTTGAGTCATCCTCAAAGTAGCCGATGCCTTTGCCGTCTTTGCCGTTGACGGTGAGTCCGGTGGTGGCGATGCCGCGTTCGGCGGCGGCTTGCAGCGCGTTGCCGGCAATCCAGTAGCGGGGTGCATCGGTGCCCGCGGTGCCGGGGCCAGCGTTTGCTTCGCGCGCCGCGCGGCCGCTCACAGCATCCATGATGTGGTCACGATCAAAGACACCAATCATGGCGTCGATACCAGGTGCCCACTCCAGCATCTTGGCGCGGTGGCGCTGCACAAGGCAGCCAGCCACGACGACGCGCTTCACAGTGCCAGCGCGTTTACGTTCGAGTGCTTCTTGAATGACTTCCAGACTTTCGTCCTTGGACGCTTCTAGAAAGCCGCAGGTGTTGATGACGATGGCGTCGGCTGCATCGTGGTCGGAGACCAGCTTGATGCCGCCAGCAGCCAAGACGCCGAGCATCTTCTCGCTGTCAACAAGGTTCTTCGGGCAGCCGAGGCTGACGAATGCGACGGAGCGAATGGAGTCATCGGAAGCGGTCATCGAAGGGGCGATTCTAGGCAGTTCCGCTCAGGACGCGAAGTGCGCGAGCATGGTGCGCCATTCCCCGTAGCGGTATGGGACGTCATGCGCGTCGTGGAGGGCGCGGAGGCGGGCGAGGGTGCGTTCTGAGAGGTCTTCCTGCCACCCAGCGGCGCGGGGGTCACAGAAGTAGATCCGGCACCCGAGCGGGCGCACCGCGTGCACTCCGCAGCGTCCGTTGTCTAAGAATGGGCAGTCTCCACGCATGGCGGCGGCGCGGACGGCGGCTGCGTCCGGCACCATTCCCGAGCCGCGCAGGCACCAGGCGGCTTCGATGCCGGTGACGTACAGGCGGTGACCGTATTCCTCAAAGCGGCAGCAGCGGCCGCTGGCGTTGCAGACCGGGCGCAACGTTTCCGTCTCGGTAGCAACAACGCCGTAGATGGCGCGCAGTTCTGCGTCGATGGCTGGGTTCCATGCGGCCTCGCTCCACCGTGCGGCGAGTTCGGCAGCATCGGGAGGGAGCGCAGCGAAAGGATCAGCTGCGCCGGAAGTCACCGCGGCCAGCTCCCGCCTTCGGCTTTGTCACGCTCAAGCGCAACACGGATCTGCAGGTAGTCATGCACTGGGCCCTTGTCCATGCCGGGGCACGGGACGTGTTTCTTGGTGTCTTCCCACGCCTTGCGGCTGCGCAGGTTGCCATCCCAGAATGGCCAGGTGCGGCACTGTTCAGGGCGTGCTTCGTACAGACCGCACACGGCTTTGCCGGGGATTGAATTGCGATCGAGGAAGATGCAATCGTTGCCGAACTCGGTGGTCTTCTCGCGGAGTGATCGTTGCTTTCCGACCTTGCGCGCGTAGCGCTCCAGGAATTCAGCAAGCGGGAGATTGAGTTTCTCAGCCATCGCGCGGCCTTCATCGGGCGTGAAGAGCACAACGCCTTCTGGACCCGTGCAGCAGTTGCCGCACATGGTGCATTCAAACTGGAGTCCGTCGCGATACCAAGGTTCACCCTTGCCGCGTGCGATTGATGGTTCAGGCATGGAGAGAGAGTCTACGAGTTACATCGGTACCGGCAGCAGTGGGGCATCCAATTTAGTAGCGAGTGTGCCTGGTGACGTGTCCGCCCGCCGTTAGCACAACGCCCCCGGCGCAGGGCCGAGGGCGTTGGAAGTTTCATACATGATCACTACTGAACTGATCACCAATTCGAGGCAGGCTTTAGTCGCCGGGCTCTTCATCGGCCACGAGTTCACCAGCGCCTTCAGTGGCGGTGCGCAGTGACTCGTTCAGGTCAGCCAAGGTTTCCTGGCTGATAGTGGTGGCGTATGCCGGGCTCTCGGCTCCGAGTTCCTCGGCCTCATCGCGCGCCTCGGCCAAGAAGGCCTCGTCGCTGGTCTCGTCGCCTTCTGGAACATCCACAAGCTTGGCAACGCGAATGCGCTGGTAGGAGTGGAAGCCAGTTCCGGCTGGAATGAGGTGACCCAGGATGACGTTCTCCTTGAGACCGCGGAGCTCGTCCGTGGCGCCTGCAAGGGCGGCCTCGGTGAGAACCTTGGTGGTCTCCTGGAAGCTTGCGCCCGACAGGAAGCTCTCGCTCTGC
>JAPLMU010000163.1 GCA_026386795.1 Planctomycetota bacterium | reverse complement strand
CGCGCTCCGCGCCGCCTGTGACGCGGCGGGAATCACCTGCACACTCTTGGTTTCGCCTACTTCAAGCGATGCACGTATTGCGCGCATCACCGCGCTTTGCAGTGGATTTGTGTACGCGCTCGCCCGCGTAGGTATCACCGGCGAGCGGTCCGAATCGCCCGACATCGCGCCATTGATCGCGCGCATCCGTGCGACGACTTCGCTTCCAATTGCGGCAGGATTTGGTATCTCAACGGCCGCCCACGTCCGAGCAGTGACTGCCCACGCCGACGGCGCCATTGTCGGCAGCGCCATCGTCAGGAGCATGCGCGAAGCGATCACCACCAAGCGTTCGCCCGAAGACGCCGCCGTGGCACTGGTCGAATCGCTCACGCGAATCTAGTACCGACGCATCACGCCCATCACCACGCCCTGAATTTCACAGCTATCGACAATGATTGGCTCGAAGTCTGGGTTCGCGGGCTGCAAACGAATGCGACCGTCGCGCTCCTTAAAGAATGTCTTGAGGGTGGTTTCGCCACCAGGGAGCAGGGCGACTACGCGTTCGCCGTTGCGGGCGGTTTCGCGGCGCTCAACAATGACGTAATCGCCGTCAAAGATGCCCTCGTCGCGCATCGACCAGCCGTCCACTTGCAGCGCGAACATGGCGTTCGTCTGACCACGGCGCGGGCCAAAGAGTTCTTCCAAGCGAAGCGTCTCGTCCTGAGCGCACTTCTCGATCGGGCGTCCGGCTGCAATTCTGCCCACCAGTGGGAACTGCAGTGGCATCGGAATTGGTCCATCGTTATGCAACTGGCGATCCGCAGAATCACTCGGCAATTCAGCGTCGTCAGCGATCGACAAAGAGCGACTCTTGTTCGCCTCGCGCACCAGCGCGCCCTTCTTGATGAGCGCTTCGACGTGTTCGAACACCGTCACCTTGGTGACGCCGAGTGAGTCGGCGATCTCCTGCATCGTTGGTGAGTAGTCCTTGTGCGCGCGGTGCTGGCGGATGAATTCGAAGATGCGCAGCTGCTTGGGTGTGAGATTCATTGGATTCGTTCTCAGTAATGGTGGTGACAGTAGCGGGGTGGTTAGGAATGTCGAGGATTTCCATGTCCTCAACGGCTTCGGAAAGAAAGCGGGAAAGTCGGTGGCGGCGCGAGCGCGCGGCGAATTGCTCAGTCTGTGCTCGGAGCGGATCGGTATCAGTCTCAAGTTCCTGCATCGTGTGACAGGCGGGGCGTTCCACAGTGAGTCGTCCGGCGCGCTCAAAGACGTGCTCAGTGAAGTCGCCGCCTGGACCGAGCACGACAAGTGGTGCGCCAGCGGGAGCGAGGAGCGATCGAAGTGTTGCAAGGAGTTTCATGGCGTGTTCCGTTGTTTGGGGTGTCAGGTGAATTGGCGGCTGAACCGTCTCGTCCGTCAGGTGCTGGCTCGTTTCAACGAGTCGGCGCATCGCCAGTGCGGTGCTTGTTAGGTCTTCGGCAGTCGTCCTTGCTCGACTGCAGAATTCGTTCGGGGTATGTTAGTACGAACGCCTACCGAATCAACGGCTATTCGGCGGTTTCTCCTGCACTTTTTATTGGCTCCGGGGGTTAGCAGAGGAAAAATGAGCCGTTTGGTGCCTCCCGGTATGGTTCGCGCATGCCATCAGACACCCCAAACGCCCCGTCGACTGGCCACGTTCATCGTCCGATTCCATCTGCGCCGCACCCGCTGGCACCGCGCTTGGATCGATTGTGGATCTTTGATCGCTCCTACACGTTCCTGAATCACGGCAGCTTTGGTGCGTGCCCACGCGCGGTGCGCGAGGCGTACATCGCGGCGCAGGATCGTTTGGAAAGTCGACCGATTGAAATGATTGGTCGACGCATTCGCGAGCTGCTGCAGCCAAGTCG
>JAPLMU010000145.1 GCA_026386795.1 Planctomycetota bacterium | reverse complement strand
GCCGCGTGCTGGTCGAGTCACCGTTCTCATTGGACCCAATGGTGGCGGCAAGACCACCGCGCTGCGATTGGCTGCCGGTCTCCTAGCGCCCGATACCGGAGCGGTTCTGATTGATGGTGAGCCCGCCCACGCACTCAGCGCACCGCAACGCGCGGCTCGCATTGCACTCGTGGCGCAACGACCCGATGTTGGCGCGCCGTTCAGCGTGCGCGACGTTGCCGCACTCGGTCGGGTTGCTCGACCGCAGAGTGCCGAGCGGGTGGCACGAGCATTGGAACGCGTTGGCCTCGCCGCGCTTGCCGATCGGCCATACCACTCACTCTCGGGCGGTCAGCAGCAGCGCGTGGCAGTGGCGCGCGCGTTGGCCCAGCATGAGCCGGGCGGGGTGCTGCTGCTTGACGAGGCATTCGCCGCGGTGGACCCGCCGGAAGCAGCGGCGATTGTGCGTGCAGTACGCGCCGAAGCCGCCGCTGGTGCCACGATCTTGGCAGCCACCCATGACCTTGCCGTTGCATCCGCTATCGGTGACGACCTGTGGTGCATTGCGGGCGGGCAAACCCGGGCTTTCGGCGAGGCGGCCGCGCTGCTGACGACCAGCGCCTTGCCAGGTTTGCTCGGAGTCGCCGTGGCCGAGGCCATTGGCGCACATGGCCGGATTGCAGTCGCCGATTACCGCGCTATCCTTCCGACACCGACGCGATGAAGCAGACCGAACTCATCATCTTTGTAATCGTTCTGGTGATCAACGCCGGAATTGCGATTGCCAAGAAGTACAAGGAACGCCAAGCGGCGAAGGCAGCCGCCGCGTTGGCACGCGCAACCAGTCCGAGCACCAGCGTTCCCGCGACCCGCAAGGCGTCCGTTGTGCGGAATACTCCTGGAAATGCGCCTCCGAAGATGCGCGCGACAGCAACAGCCGCCCGCGCAACGCCCGCGCCAGCGCGCTCCGGGGGCGCCGCAGCAATCGACGCGCGCGGCACCGTGCGACGCGAGATTCGCGATAGTGAATTGCAAGCAGCTGCAGCACGTCGTCGCCAGGCGGAAGCGCGTTTGTTTGAACAGCAAGTTGCCGCAGAGAAGGCTCGCATCACTGCGCAACAGCGCCCAACTCCGCCTGTGGTCCAGCGGGTCGCCCTTGAGGTGGCGCTCGCGCGACCAAAGGCCACTGCGTCGCCCGCTGTTATCTCTTCACGGATTACTGCCAACAGCATCGGATCCCCCCGAACGGCGACCCCGGTCCGAGCGCAGTTACTGCTGGGAGACCGCGCTGGCATCCGCCGTGCACTGATCTTGCGGGAAGTGCTCGGCCCGCCGCGCTGCATGGCCCCCTTTGGCGGCAGACCCGAAAGTCGTCAGTAATCGGGGTTTCGGACGCTGATCTACGGGGGATCCCTCTCAGATCCCACCTCGTTCAACCCACGATCGACCCACAATCGGGTCATTATCGATTACAATCCCTCCCCCATGATCGACATTCGAAAGTTGAAGGAATTGGTTCGCCTCATGACGACGAGCGACCTCACCGAGCTCGACCTGCGCGACAAAGAAGAGCAGGTCACCATCCGCCGCGCCACAGCCCAAGTGGCGCCGCAAGTGATCCACCACTCGGCACCTGCCGTCCAGCACGCTGCCGCCGCGCCGGTCGCTTCAGCCCCTGTGGCTGCCGCCGCCCATGCCGCAACCGAAGACGCCGGATTGGTCGCCATCGAAAGCCCGATGGTCGGCACGTTCTACGCATCGCCAAGCCCGGACAAGCCATCCTTCGTCTCCGTTGGCGGCGAAGTCGGCCCCAACTCGGTGGTGTGCCTTGTTGAAGCGATGAAGATCTTCAACGAGATCAAGGCCGAGCACTCAGGCACCATTGCCAAAGTGCTCGTCAAGAGTGGTCAAGCCGTTGAATTCGGCCAGCCGCTGTACATGATCAAGCCGAGCTGAACCCGCCTCGCGTCATGCGCGCTCGCGCGCCTTTCAGGATCTCACCCGCCATGTTTAAGCGTGTACTCATCGCCAATCGCGGCGAAATTGCCCTCCGCATCATCCGCGCGTGTCGCGAACTCGGCGTGGAAGCCGTGTGCGTCTATTCATCCGCTGACAAGGGTGGCCCATGGCTCGAGCAGGCCGATCGCACCATCTGCATCGGCCCCGGCCCATCAAAGGAGTCATATCTCAAGATCGAGCGCATCATCGCAGCGGCTGAAGTGAGCCACGCGGAAGCGATTCATCCGGGCTACGGATTCCTCAGTGAGAACGCGCACTTTGCAGAAGTGTGTCGCGCATCGGGCTTCGAGTTCATCGGGCCAAGCCCCGAAGCGATGAACGCGCTCGGCGATAAGGTCAACTGCAAGCGCCTCGCTCGTCAGACTGGTACTCCAGTATTTCCAGGCACTGAAGATGCCATTGAAGATATTGATGAAGCCGTCAAGGTTGCCGCTGAAATTGAGTATCCGGTGATTGTCAAGGCCCGCGCCGGCGGTGGTGGGCGCGGCATGCGTATTGCCCGCGATGAAGCGGAATTGCGTGTCGGCATTGACGCTGCTCGTCAGGAAGCTGCGGCTGCATTCGGCGACGGCGGCGTCTACGTGGAGAAATTCCTCGAGAACGCGCGGCACTTCGAAGTGCAGACCATGGGCGACAAGCATGGCCACGCCGTGCATCTCTATGAGCGCGATTGTTCAAGTCAGCGTCGCCATCAGAAGCTCATCGAAGAGGCGCCAGCTCCCGGGGTTGACCCGAAGAAGCGCGACCGCGTCTGCGAAAGTGCGGCGACGCTCATTCGTGAAGCGAAGTATTCCGGGGCTGCCACCGTTGAGTTCCTGATGGATCGTCACCAGAACTTCTACATGCTTGAAGTGAATACCCGCGTTCAGGTTGAACACCCGGTGACAGAAATGATCACTGGAGTGGACATCGTGAAGACGGGTATTCGCGTGGCTGCAGGTGAAGAGTTGCCCTTCACGCAGAAGGACATTCACATCAATGGTCACGCCATCGAGGTGCGAATCAATGCAGAGGATCCTGACCGCGGTTTCATGCCGCAAGCAGGCCTGATTGAAACCTACGCCGCACCTGGCGGTCCAGGCGTTCGACTTGATAGTCATGCGCGGGCTGGGTATCGCATTCCACCGAATTACGACTCGATGATCGGCAAACTGATCGTCCACGCGCCCGATCGCGCCACATGCATTGAGCGCCTCAAGGGCGCCTTGCGCGAATTCAAGATCGGTCCCGTGAAGACCACCATTCCGCTGCACCTGAAGTTGCTTGATCACCCCGATTTCCGTGCCGGCAGCCACGATATTCACTACGTGGAACGCTGGCTCAAAGAAACTGCGGTTGCAGCCAAAGCCTGAGTATCCGAGCGACATCCAAAGTCAACCCGCGAGCGAAACCGCTCATATGCCTAGTAACTCTCTCATCCTTGTCACCGGCGCCACAGGCTATGTTGGCGGGCGCCTCGTGCCGCGCCTCTTGGCTGCAAAGCACCAGGTTCGATGCCTCGTTCGCGATCCATCGCGCCTCGAAGGTCGCCCGTGGCGGCAGGATGTGGAAGTGGTGCAGGGCGATGTCCTTGCGCCCGAGACTCTCACCGCGGCAATGCAGGGCGTGCGAGTCGTCTACTACTTGGTGCATAGCCTCGCGGGCGGAAGCAACTTCTCGGAGCGCGACATGCGAGCCGCGCGCAATTGCGCCGCCGCCGCTCGTGCTGCGGGAGTTGAACGCATCATTTACCTCGGTGGCCTTGGCGACGACAGCCCAGAACTTTCGCAGCATCTGGCTTCTCGCCATGAAACCGGCAATGCGCTCCGCGAAACCGGAGTGCCGGTGACGGAATTCCGTGCCGCGGTAGTGGTTGGTTCTGGCAGCTTGTCCTTTGAAATGATCCGCTACCTCGCCGAACGCGTTCCGGTGATGATCTGCCCGCGTTGGGTGTTCACGCGGACGCAGCCGATTGCCATTCGCAATGTCCTGGATTACTTGGTGGAAGCGCTTGATTGCCCGGCGAGTATCGGTCGAATCATTGAGATTGGCGGTCGTGACGTGGTGACTTATGCCGACATGATGACGGGGTACGCCCGCGCGCGTGGTCTCAAGCGCCGTCTCATCGCAGTGCCTGTGCTCACTCCACGGCTTTCGTCGTATTGGGTGCATCTTGTGACGCCGATTCCCTCGGAAATTGCGCAGCCACTTATCAAGGGACTCGGCAACGAGGTGATCGTGCGCGACGCATCCGCGCTGACAATCTTTCCAGAAATCAAGCCGATGGACTACGACACCGCGGTCCGGCGCGCCCTCGGAAAGATCGATAGCAATGAAGTGGAGACTGTCTGGAGCGATGCGCTTGTTTCCAGCCAAGGCGACCGCACGCCCGTGACGCTCATCAGTACCCAAGGCATGATCATTGAACGGCGCCGCATGATGGTTGACTCCCCACCTAGCGCGGTTTATCGCAGCTTCGCGGGGCTCGGTGGCACACGCGGCTGGTTGTTCATGGATTGGGCGTGGCAGATTCGTGGCACGCTCGACCGCCTCTTAGGTGGCGTTGGAATGCGCCGCGGTCGACGCGATCCAGACGATCTGCGCATCGGTGATACGCTCGACTTCTGGCGCGTTGAACAGGTTGAGCCGGGCCGATTGATCCGACTCCGCGCAGAGATGAAGGTCCCTGGGCTTGCGTGGCTGCAACTTGAGGCGCGTCCGGCCGACAACGGTCAGACCGAACTTCTACAGACAGCATTCTTCGAACCGAAGGGGCTGTTCGGGTTCCTGTACTGGTACGTGCTGTACCCGGTGCACGCCGTGATGTTCAGCGGCATGATTCGCAAAATCGCTGAGCGGTCGAAGAGTTTCGGCGTCGTTAGTCCTGATGTCCACGCTTCGCAGGCATCAAGTTCACTGCGATGACAGCGGCAGTTGCAATTGCCATCAGCGCGTATCCGCCCACCGGGCTATAGAGATTCAGGCCTTTGTCGGGCTGAGGTGGAACAGTTGGGTCAGCAGGTGCTTGCATGGCGTATGTCGCGCCGCAGGCGATGCTGGCGAGCAACACAGCTACACCAATGGTCGAACGCTTCGAACGAAGAGCACGCTCGCGAGGAGCGCTGTCGACGGTCGCCGGATTGTTTGTGTTGGTCATCAATTGGTGTCCTTCGGCGATGAAACCGTGATGGTGTTGACGAGGCGGTCTTCCTTGCCATTGGTCAAGATAAGACCCTTCAGGACGGTCTCTGCCGGCAATCGGAAGTGCAGCATCAGTGTCTTGCCGCTACCAAGAGGCTGGATCGGAATGTCTTTGAGAGTGAGCGGCTTGCCTCCCATACTTCGCACGAGTACCCAGTCGCCGTCATCTTCGACCATGCCCACTGCGAAATACTTGGCACCGTTGGTATCGATGACAGCTACGCGCGCTGATTGTGCATCCACTCCAGCCGTTCGAACCCACTCGTTGAGGTCAGGGAAGATGCGAACGCCGCCCTCCTTCGCCGATGCGTCAAGGCGGAGCAAGCGCTGTCCTTTGGTCACTTGGAAGCCACGAACGCGCAGATCGGCCGAAACGTTGGAACCGCCATTGCGAGGGAACTTTTGTTCGCCGCCAATGATGAAGTTGTTCCCATCAATCAGCAGTGCTCCCTTGTCATTCGAGTTGATCGTCACGCCACCGATGGCGTACTTGGGATCGGGGAATTCAATCAGTGCGTCGATGTTGGTTGCTGCGCCGTCGTCCACAACCTTGGCTGTGCCGCTGTCGATGGGCCCGCCACCGGCGAAGTCCGGCGCCGCGACTGGGCGTGGAGCCAAGAATCGCACGCCCTTGAGTTCGAAGTACTTGGGAGCCTGTGCGCCCAGGTCCGACTTTGGAAAGAACACGTAGAAAGTGCCTTCGCCTTGCGCCGAAACAGAGGTCATGACATTGGACGGGGAGTTGAAGAAGTACATCCGCTCGCCGCCTTCTTTGGCGTTCTGACGCCACGCGACGGGGTAGGAGACTGTTCCCTTGCTACCCTTGCCATCGCCGATCAAGCGAGCCTGCGCTCCGGTCATCAGGAACTGCTGACCGCCTCCATCGAAGCCGTCTTGGGCGATGGTGAATTGCACGGCCCACGACGCCACTGGCTTGGCACCAACGCCCGCACTGAGCGGCATGGCGGGTACGTCAAAGAGCTTGAGTTGACTGACGGATTCCGGGGGCACCGAGACCCGAGCGAGACCGTCAGCGTACGAATCGCGGTACAGCGATCCCGCCGTACGCACTAACTGCGGCATATGCGTGTCAATGGTTCCCCCACCAAGCCACGGGGTATACGGACCCCACGACAGATAGGAGAAGAATCCACCAGCAATATCGGCAATCTTGAGGAGTGGCGCGTTGTCGCTACCGATGGCAGGCGCATTCGCTACGTCGCTGCGACGACTCCATCCAGTGAAGTCACCAATGGTCACTGTCGACTGGAAGAATCCCATACCAATAGTGAGCAGTCCAACCGAGAGAACGCCCGAAGCAAGCCCAAATCCCGCGCCAATGACGACATCAGCCATCCGCGGAATAGAGAGGTTCATCGGGATGTATCGATCAGTGAAGATTCGAAGTACCGCCAGCAAGCTGACGAATACGCCAATCAGCACCAGACCTTTGGAATACTCACCCGCTGAGCTACTGAGCATCCGATATGAGAGTGGCTCCCACACGCCGAAGGCAATTGCTCCGGATGTCACAACGCAGAAGAAGTGAACCAGCGCGCTGAACGCTCCGTTGTTCGACCACCAGTAGGTGATCAGGAGTATGGAGGCAATTGCGATGAAAGAGATGATCACTGGGTGGTCCTCATTGCTTCTTGGGGCCGGGGGTTGTGCCGTTGGTCTTGGCGGGCACAGTGGTGGCAGGGGCAGAGGCCGGCTTCGGCGCGCCCGCCACAGCTGTTCCAGCAGCTGCTGGCGGTGGGGCAAAGATGCGTTTCACTTCATCAAAGCTGGTCTCGCCGTTACGCACCTTGATGAGTGCAGCATCCTGAAGCGAAGGGCACTTGAAGGTGCGCCGCGCCAGCATGTATGCGCCCTTCACATCTCCAGTAGCAAGCAATGCGCGCGAGTCTGTATCGAGCGGCAGTACCTCGACCACTGCACAGCAGCCGAGGAACCCAACACCCTTACAGGTCGGGCAATCAACCGGCTGATCCTTGATGAGCACCTTGCCACTCTGCTTATAAATCTGCACAGGTTTCCCAGCAGTAATGCCGAGCATCTTCTGCTCTGCTGGATTCGGCGCATACGGAGCGCGGCACGTCAAGCACAACTTACGCACCAACCGTTGCGTCACCACCAGGCGCAGCGCATCAGCTGCTGATTTGGGATCGCCCACGGCCTTCAGCCAGGCCGCCATGATGTCCGGAACGCTGTCCGAAGGCATGCCCACATAGAAGAGCGTCGATCGGGCTCCTGCAGCGCAAATCACCTTGGCTGATCCAGCGTCAGCAACATCGGCCGCAAAGACCACGTCAGGTCCGCGGCGCACGATGGATTGCAATTGCGTTCCGAAATCGTTCTTCGCTGCTGCATCGAAGTCGGTGTGCTCTACGCCTTCAACAATGCGCTCAAACTTGCGCTCGAGCGTCTTGATGTTGGATGTGAGCGAATCATGACGGCCCAACAGTGCGTAGGTGAGGGTGGTCAGACCTTGACCGGGACGCGCGCCAACAAGCACGGTTCCGCGCGGATCTGCATTCAATGTGTCCGCAATGAGCTTCACTTGCGGCTCGCTCATGCCGGACTTAGCAAGCGAAATGGAGAGTTGCTTCTCGCGCTCAATGTCCACGCGGATCGACTCGCCTTGCATGGAGCCAATACTGGTTACGGTCAGCACAATCCGGGTTCCATCGCGCACAATCGGCACCGTGCCACGCTGGAACTTGCGGCGCTCCGCAGGGTCAAGATCCGCGAAGCCCTTGAGGAGATCCACAATGCGTGTGGCAATATCGCCAGCGAGCGGCTCGCGCTTGAAGCGCATCGAATCAATCACCTGCTGAATCTGGGCGCCTTGCTTGGAGAGCGCAATTTCAACACGGGACGCGCGGGTATCAAGTGCTGCCAGCAGGATGGTCTCCAGCCCGGCATACACCTCAAACGCTAGGTCCTTGCGGTCCGGGGCGGCTTGCTCGCTGCGATCCTTCTTCTGGAAGCGCAGCGTGGCGCCAGCCTGCGCGCTCTTCGCCTTTCGATCGGCGGCCATCTTGCCGAAATCAATATCAAGGAAGGTGAGTGGCTTGGTCTTCGTGCCCTTGAGTGCTTCGTTGCGGAACTTCATGTACCAAGTACACGGCGCTGCGAAGAACGCAATCATCAGCGGGAAGCCCGCGAACCACGTCGGTATCAGCAGTGCAGAAAGCACTCCAGCGGTACCAAAGGCAAGAAAGATTGCAGCCCACTTCTGCGGCTTCAGATTGAAGTAGGCGGCGTCCTTCTCCAACTTCGTCGAGACCAGGACGGCATACGGCACGAAGGCCGCAAATGTCACAATCGGCTTGGCGATACTCATCAGAATCGCGGGCGATGTTGACTCCGCGAGGATGGAAACGCCCGGCAGAAAGAAAGCAGTCGATAGGCTCACGGTCAGGCTCCCTTGGCGAACGATGCGCCCTGCGAAATTCCCTTGAGGCGCATGCGCAACTCCTCGGGCTTCGGCGTCGACTGCAGCGCGACGCTCTGATGGATGAATTCTTTCTCAACCAAGTCAACCAAAGCGGTGGTGAAGTCCTGCATACCCGCATCTCGACCCTTGATGATGTCCAAGAGTTCGCCCTCGCGTGCTTCCAAGATGTACTTCTGAACAGCAGGGGTGTTGATCAGAATCTCCAGAGCCGGAATACGTGCGATGTGCGCATGCAACGTCGGCAGAAGCTTCTGATAGACGATGGCTCTCAGGTTGTACGCAAGCAGCTTGCGAATCTGCTCACGCTCATTCACTGGGAACAGGTCATAAATACGACCGAATGTCTGCCAGGCGCTCGATGCGTGGATGGTTCCAAACACCAAGTGACCAGTTTCTGCAGCGCGAACAGCGGCTTCAAAGGTCTCGTAGTCACGCATTTCACCCACGAGCGCGATGTCCGGATTTTCACGCACCAAGGCGCGCAGTGCGTCATTGAAATTCACGCAGTCAATGCCAATCTCGCGCTGATTGATGGTGGCCTTGTCATCCTTGAAGATGTACTCGATGGGATCTTCAATGGTCACGATATGCACCTTGCGGCGCTCGTTCACATACTGAAGCATGGCTGCAATCGAAGTGGACTTACCACTACCGGTCACGCCGGCAAAGAGCACCAGGCCCTGGGAAAGGAGCGCTACTTCGCCAAGGCTGGGCGGAAGGTACAGGTCTTCAAACTTCTTGATGTTGCTAGTGATGAGACGCGCGGCGATCGAAACTTTGCCGCGCGCCATGAACATGTTCACGCGGAAGCGGTTCTTATCGTCGTAGTCGTAGGCAAAGTCCATCGAGCCCTTGTTGCAGAAGACTTCCTGCTGCCCAGCGTCAAGGACGTCCTTTGCCACCTGGAACATCAGTTCCTGGGTGATGACATCGGTCTCAATGTCCTTCAAGACGCCGCGATGGCGGATGCGCGGCTTCAGGTCCGACTTCACAATGAGATCGCTCCCGCCGAACTTAATGATCGCGGAGAGCCAAAGGGTCCATGCCTTCATCCCGTCGCCGGCTTGCATGCCGCGGCGCTCAAGGTTGATCGGGCTGGTGAGGTACTGCTTGCCGTCGTTGCCTGACACTTCAGCTGATCTCCGCAAGGGGCACCCCGTACGGTTCCATCTGGACCGCAAATAGGCGGGCGACGGGCACGGCCACACTGGCCATCCTCGGCAGGGGTTGCGGGCGAGCCCGCTCACCTGGTCGACCACCCGCGGACGACCGTCGGGGGAGACAGGCAGGGTAGCACGAACTGCCGAAACTGTGCCCGCCCCATCGAAGGGTGGGATCGGGCTTTGTAACATCCCACAGATGGAGCACAAGATTGTTCAGGACGGAATCACCTTTGACGATGTCCTGCTGATTCCCCGGTACAGCGAGATCACGCCTGAGTCCGCAGATACGCGGACGCAACTCACGCGGCGGATCAATCTGAATATCCCGCTTGTGTCAGCGCCCATGGACACGGTGACCGAGTCAGCGCTGGCGATTGCGTTGGCCCAAGAGGGCGGC
Source organism: Planctomycetota bacterium (assembly GCA_026386795.1). Lineage (GTDB taxonomy): Bacteria > Planctomycetota > Phycisphaerae > Phycisphaerales > SM1A02 > UBA966. Next base: position 1,377 of record JAPLMU010000145.1, on the reverse strand, counting down.
ATCGGAATCATTCACAAGAACATCTCGCCGGAGCGCCAAGCACTCGAAGTTCAGAAAGTGAAGCGAACCGAGAACGGGATCATCACTGATCCCATCACGCTTTCGCCAACCGACACAGTGCAGCGCGCCCAACAACTGATGGGCGAATACGGAGTCAGCGGATTCCCGGTCACCGAAGACGGCACGCGACGCACGCGCGTTGTCGGCATCTTGACGCGGCGCGACATTCGCTTTGTCGATCATCCCGCTGAGACGCGCGTCCAAGACGTGATGACCAAAGACAAGTTGGTCACCGCACCATCTGATACGACGCCGACGCTTGCCGAAGCGATCCTCAATCGCGGCCGTGTTGAGAAGTTGTTGCTCATCGATGCTGACGGACGTCTCGCTGGTCTGATCACCATGCGTGATATTGATAATTTCACGAAGCATTCACAGGCATGTCGCGACGCGCGTGGGCGTTTGCGGGTTGGCGCTGCGGTCGGCATCATGCAGCTCGATCGCGTGGAACGCTTGGTTGCAGCCGAAGTTGACGTCATTGTGGTTGACACTGCGCACGGTCATAGTTTGAACGTGATGCGCACCGTCAGCGAAATCAAGAAGCGATATCAGATTGAAGTGATCGCTGGAAATGTCGCTACTGCTGATGGCGCGCGCGCGCTCATTGACGCGGGCGCTGATGCGGTGAAGGCTGGAATCGGACCAGGATCCATCTGCACAACGCGCGTCGTTACCGGTGTTGGCGTGCCGCAGATCACGGCCATTATGAATGCAGTGGAAGGCGCGCGCGGGCAAGTTCCAATCATTGCTGACGGCGGCATTCGACTGTCTGGCGACATTGCCAAGGCAATCGCTTCCGGCGCGGGCTCAGTCATGTTGGGAAGCCTGTTTGCGGGACTCGAAGAAAGTCCCGGCGAGTTGGTGATCCATCGCGGTCGCCACTTCAAGACGTACCGCGGCATGGGCAGCGCGGGGGCAATGACGCTTGGTTCGTCAGACCGTTATGGACAAGCATCCATCCGCGACAGCCGCAAGTATGTGCCAGAGGGCGTTGAGGGCAGGGTGCCCTACCGTGGGCAGCTTGCCGATTTCGTGTATCAAATGGTGGGTGGACTGCGGGCCGCGATGGGCTACTGTGGTTGCAGTTCACTTGATGAGTTCCGAGCCAAGACCCAATTCGTCCGTGTTTCGGGCGCAACGGTCGTTGAAAATCACCCGCACGACATCCAAATCACGAAAGAGAGTCCCAACTACACTGTCACAGCAGTTGGGGACGAATGACCCAAGTCACACACGCCGGTGTGGCGGAACTGGCAGACGCAGCGGACTCAAAATCCGCCGGGCTCTAAACCCTTGCAGGTTCGATTCCTGTCGCCG
>JAPLMU010000126.1 GCA_026386795.1 Planctomycetota bacterium | reverse complement strand
CCAAAATGTCGTGGGAAAGTTGGCTTCCATCACGGTGCAGCGTTGGGACGATGCGAACGGCAAGCGATCGTCCCACCTGCTCAGCAAGGGCGCCGATCGTGGCAATCTGCCGCTCCGCGCCGCGCAGGGCAAAGAATCCGGTTTCCACAGGAACCAGCGCCTCGTCCGCGGCGCGCAGAGCGTTGAAAGTCAGGTAGCCGATGGTGGGCGGGCAATCGATCACACAACGATCGAAGTGCGGGGCCACGCGTTCGAGGTATCTCAGGAGACGCCGGTCGCGGTCTGGGAGCGAAACCAGACCGCCGCGCGCGCTTTCGAGCCCAGCCAGCGCCACGGTGCACGGCGCCAGGCGCAGACCACGCGCCACTTCCCACAGCCAGCCGAGCGGATCGCTGCCTCCGGGCGGCTCACAGAGGAGCGCCTGAGCCATACTGAACTCAATGCGTGCGTCCGGAACGCCAAGACCGGCAGCGCAGTGGCCTTGCGGATCCATGTCAACAAGCAGCACCCGTTCGCCCCGCTCTGCCAGCGTGGCGGCGAGGTTGATGGCGGTGGTGGTCTTGCCGGACCCGCCCTTCTGATTGACGATCGCGATTGTTCGCATCCGAGGATTCGTGTCTCACTGCCGCATCCGTGCAGCGTGCGTCTGAGCGAGTTAGATCGGCGCTTCAGGGGAGAATGCTTGATATTGGACAGTCGGGCGGGCGGCTGCATGCGGCCGAGCGACCGAAGATCAGCGCGGGTTCGGCGGGGCCAGCGGCGTCAGCGGGCGCCGACCGAACGCCAAGCGGCATCAAGCGCTGGGTCGGGGACATCGCGAATCAAGCGCACGTCGCCGAGCGCGAATGGAACCACCAGGCGAAGGGTTCCGCCCTGCTTCTTCTTGTCGGAGCCCATGGCCTCAATGAGTGCGGCAACAGAACGGGGCGACGGAATGGCTGTCGGCAATCCGATCTGCTGCAGCGCGGAGCGAACCGCGTGCTCGGCATCAGGAGTCCCGAGCCCGAGTTCGACTGCCAAGCGGCAGGCGGCGAGGGTTCCAATGGCGACCGCTTCGCCGTGCGTGCATTCATCATGGAGGATCGCCTCGATGGCATGCGCAAATGTGTGCCCAAGGTTCAAGACTGCGCGACGGCCTTGCTCGCGCTCATCGGCGCCCACAACATCGGCTTTGATCCGCACATTGCGTTCCACCAACTCAGCAAGTGTTGTGGGGTCATGCGCAAGAATTGGATCGATGCGTTCTGCGATCCACGCCAACATTTCGGGATCAGCAATCACTGCGTGCTTTACGCACTCAGCGAGACCGGAGCGCAGCTCGCGCGTTGGAAGTGTGGCAAGCGATTCCGGATCGCAAATCACCAAGATCGGCTGCGCAAATGATCCGATGATGTTCTTTGCAAGTGATCCATCGGGTCGCGCGAGATTGACTGCTGTCTTTCCACCGACTGCCGCGTCAACCATTGCCAAGAGCGTGGTCGGCACTTGCACGCAAGCAATGCCACGCATGTATGTGGCTGCCGCGAATCCCGCAACATCACCAACGACGCCGCCACCGACTGCCACTACTGCGCCAGCGCGATCAATGCCATCAGCAAGCATGCGCTCACAGAGATCACCAAGTGTGCCGAGCGTCTTCATGTCTTCCGAAGCATTCATCGCGATGCGCGCGACAGGAATGCCTGCATCACGAAGCGAACGATCAACCGCCGCCGCCGCGGACGACTCGACTGCTGTGTCGCAGATGATGGCCACTGACGTGGGCCGCAGCCCAGCCGCAGCCATCCGTTCCGCCACATGGCGCACTGCACCACGTGCAATCTCCACGGGATATCCCACTGTGTCCGTACGAACGATGACTGAACGAAGTCCTTCCATCTGCATGAAAGCCTAACCGTAAATAGGTGCCGTCCAACGCAACACACATGCATGCACGGTCTGGAACCCGCTCCCCTGGCCGCACTCCGAAGGCGATTGCGAGCCAGTACGAAGACCGGTTTGCCAACACGCTCCCCCTGGCCGCACTCGCCGGAGAGGACAGGGCCGCGCTCAGCGGCCGTCCTCGTAAGGCGATTGCGAGCCAGTAAGAGGCCGTGATGCAACACCGCCGCCAGAATAAATCGTGCCACCTTATCAATGCAGGCAACCGTCAGCAAGGGCCCCAGTTGCCGAGCAGCATGCCAAGGTCCGCCCCGTTGACAACGCCGTTGCCATCGAGGTCCCCGGTGACGCTGCCGCCCCACCCGCCGAGCAGCACGCCAAGATCCCCGCCATCGATCACACCGTTGTTGGTCAAGTCGCCAATGCACGGCAGCACCGCCGAAGCGAGTTCGTATGCCCCACGGTCAACGATCGGCGCCGTGCCCGAACCGGTGTCCGGAACGCTCGGAATGTCCACGAAGCGCAACGCGCCCAAGAGATCCGTCGTCACGCCCGCTGGCACCAACGGGTTCGAGCCCGAATCGATACCCGACGATCCGGTGCCAAGCGTGTAGTCGCCTGTTGCCGCAGATACAAACATCGGGTCAGTCGAGAGGTTTGACGTCCCAGTGAATCCACCCTGCACGATCGACCAACTCACTGCATTCGTCCCGCCGCCCGCGTTAATTTGATTCGCAGCAGTCGCGCCCCCCGGACCGGTGTTGCCCCAGAACACACAGTTGGACGCGTTCAGTGTGCCAGCGGATGTGGTGTTCACGCCACCTGCCACCGTTGTTGCAACATTGCCCGCAAAGGTGCAGTTGCGCGCGTTGACCACGCTGCTCGAAACGCCGATCCATATCGCTGCGCCGCCACCGGATCCCGTGGAGCGATTGCCGGCGAAGAGGCAGTTCGTGTACGTGGTGTTGCCGCCGCCGTAGGTTTCAACAGCGCCAGCGCGCGCAGCGGTGTTGTTGCGGAAGATGCAGCGGGTGAATGTGCTGGTGACCGCGTTGGTATCGAATGCGCCGCCGTAACTGGCTCCGTTGTTGTCATTGAATTCGCAGTCAGCGAATGTTGCTTGCGCGGCGTAGATGTAACCCGCGCCGCCACCGAATGTGCAGCGATGAGAAACGAAGATGCAATTGCGTACCGTGGGCGCGCCGCTGGAGACGATCAATATGCCGCCGCCCTTGTCTTGGTTGCTCGCACTGGCGCCGTTCGCGTAGCCCGCGCGCACGGTGAAACCGTCCAGAATGGCCGTGACCGCCGCGCCGGTGCCAAGCACAACGTGGTAACTATTTTCCGTGTAATTCGCGGAGGCCGTGTCGTTTCCAAGAAGGTCACCGGAGAGAATCGTGATGTTCGTCTTCCAATTACGCGCGGACAGTGTCGCCTCGGTGCCGTTGAATCCGCCGTAAATCGCGACTCCCGATTTCATGGTGAAACTGGCGGTGCGCACGCCCGTAGTTGATGGAAGGTACGTACCAGCCTTCACCCAAATCTCGTCGCCTGAGACTGCGGCAGCCAACGCTGTTTGCAAACTCGCGGCACCGCTGTAGGCGTCGGCCCAACTTGCGCCCGTTCCGGCGCCAGTGGCGAGCGCGCCATCGACGTAGCGCACAGCGGCGCGGGCCTGGAGCGCAGTAACCAAGAGAGCGAGCGAGGAAAGGGCGACGAGTGGCTGGATCTTCATAGTGTGGTTGCCCGGTGAGCGATGCGCCGGATGGTGCAAAGGTAGCCCCAACATGCACGAACGCCGAACGAAATTCAGTAGAACTCGTCCGGCGTGCGGCTTCGACACTCATTGTCGGTCTGATTGTCTCTCAAGCGGCCCTACGACCGTCCGAGAAGGAGTGACCCCAAGGGGATTTGAACCCCTGTTACCTCCGTGAAAGGGAGGTGTCCTAGACCAGGCTAGACGATGGGGCCAGGCAAGTGACTGGCTCTGTCTTTCAGTCATCCAATCTGCTTGATGGTTCCGGCATACGCATGTGCGCACGTGGAGAGCCATTGTTCGTGATTCCGGCGCCAAATTCAAACAGGCGCAGGCAGTGAGAGTGACCCCAAGGGGATTTGAACCCCTGTCCCGTCCGTGAGAAGGACGTGTCCTAGACCGGGCTAGACGATGGGGCCGGTTTCCGAGGGGCAGAGTATACCCCCAATGCGCCTTCAATGCACGTCATTTGCCCACTGGAATTTGAGCGATCCCGACTCGCCCGCGCCGCTCACGCGCGCAGCTGGACCCTGCATTGCAGCGGTCCGGGTCGCGTTGGCATCGATCGTTGGGCGGCCGCGACCGCACTCCCGCGCGGAACGACAGTCATTTTGGCCGGGGTAGCCGGCGGCCTCCGACCGTCGGCAACTCCTGGGACAGCGGTTTCGGTCGCAAGCATTGTGGACGAACATGGCGCTCGTTGGCGCCCGTCACACGGCGGCGGCAGCCATCACCGCGCCGTTCGATGCCTTGGGATCGAACGCATGCTCCAGACGCCGTTCGAGAAACATGCGGCGGCGGAGCGATTCGACGCAGACATTGTGGACATGGAATCAGCGACGTTCGCACGCGTCGCGGAAGTAGCCGGATGGAACTGGGCCGTGGTTCGCGGAATCAGTGACGGTTGTAACGACGCGCTGCCCAAGGATGTGGAGTACTGGACGGCGGACAACGGACGAACCCGCGTCGGGATGGTTCTTGGGTCTTTGGCGCGCCGCCCCACCCTGTTGCCGCAAGTCATGGCGCTCGCGAGGCGGTCCAGGGCCGCTATGCGGGCGGTCGAAACCCTGCTGCTCGAGCGCGACTGGTCCAAGCGCGCACCGGCGGAATCGGATTCAATGCGCGGTTCCCCATGAATGACCAAACCACTGAAGACGTGAACGAGCCCGTGCTTGCCAATGATGAGCGCCCGATTGTCATCTTTGGAGGCACGTTTGATCCGCCGCATCGACGGCACGTGGAGATCGCCCAAGGCGTCGACGCGCTGCTGAAAGCGAAGCAATTGTTGGTCATCCCCGCGTGGCAGAATCCGCAGCGAACAACCGGGCCAATTGCGAGCTCAGCGCACCGGTTAGCGATGTGCACGCTGGCTTTCAGTGACCTTGCAGACACGGTGGTACTCCCCATCGAAACCGCGCGCGCGGCACCGAGTTACACGATCGACACCGTACGCGCCGTGCACGCAATGCAGGAAACGGGCGAAATCATGAAGGGCCCGCTCCGACTGGTTGTGGGTAGCGATCAGGCGATCAACTTTCGCTCGTGGAAGGACTGGGCCGACCTCACATCGTTGGCGACGCCAGTTGTGGTGCTGCGTCCCCCGCACACGCGCGCAGATTGGACCGCGCTCCTTGCCGAGCAGATGGACGAGGCATGGGCCGCGCGCTGGCTATCGTGGACACTTCCAATTGAGCCAGTGAATGCTTCGAGTACTGAAGTGCGTCGCCGCATCGCTGCGGGCGAGACCACAGATGATCTGCTTCTGCCAGCGGTTGCCAATTACATCAAGTCATCAGGGCTTTACGTGCAAACAGCCTGACGATCACGCTGGTTCGATGCGAAACTCATGCACTTCGCTGCGCGCGGGACGCGGCGGCAGCGATGCCAGCGAATCTGGTCGCTCGTCAAATGCAACGCGGTCGACTGCGTACCACTGTCCTTGGAAGCGCCACTCGTCCTGCAACTCCATCCGCGATTCGAGCATGCGCTGCAATTCACCCATGCTTGAAGCCGAAGCCCACGCGAGTGCGTAACCGGCGCGCGGCGAGTCATCATCTGCGCTCTCGACAATCGCCACCGCATGCCACAACGTGCGTCCGAGTCGTCGACCACCCTCGTCAAGATTCTCGTCAAGGTCGACATCGAGTTCAAGACCCCACGCTTCACGAAGCTGGAACAGGATCTCGTCGATGTCCGGGCACTCCTCGCTGTCGAGCACAAGAATTTCGCGCACATTCAGTGGCGGCTCGGGGCGCTCGTCTACTTCTGGCGGCCAGGTATGAGCTACTTCTTCAAGGCCATGCCTCGCCATGATCTGCTCGATGTCCTCCTTCATATCCGGCGCAACCTGCACATCGACGCCCTTCCAACTATCAACGAACACTTCCATGTACGGCTCATCAGCTTGGGCCCCAGCACCGATTGATCCATCTTCCAAGATCACTTGGCGATATTCACGCCAGTCTTCAAGGAACTCGTCCAACTGCATCGGCTCGCGCGCGCTGAAGATATCCATGGTGCGGAACGCGTCCTTGGAACCGACCTCAACGAGTGGAAAGATCTCGCTCGGAAGAATCTGAAATAACTCGTCAAGCAGTGCGGACACTTTCTCGAAACTGGTCACCGCGTAGAAGCGATAGACATCAGGAGCGTTGTCATCGCCCTCCACAAACTCAATCGTGTAGCCCTCACTCGGCGCAGGCAGGTCGATCGGTTCCAGGCCCAACGGCAACTGGAACCGTCCAATGCGGTGGCGTTCGATATCTGTGCGCAGGGTGAATGATCGCATGGGGACCACGGAGTGTAGGTACCAGCGCCACTGGCGCAAAGCAGCACAGTTGTCAGCCTAAGTATGCCTCGCGTACGCGCGGATCACGAAGCAAGTCTTGGCCGGAGCCCGTCAACACCACATTGCCTGTTTCCAAGACATAAGCGCGGTTGCTCATGCGTAGCGCGGCGTTTGCATTCTGCTCAACAAGCAGGATGGTCATCCCCTGAGCGTTGAGGACATTCTTAACGGTGTCGAAAATCTTGGCAACCAAGATCGGTGCGATGCCCATCGACGGCTCATCCATCATGAGCATCTTGGGGCGACTCATCAGCGCGCGACCAATGGCGAGCATCTGCTGCTCACCGCCGGAGAGGGTTCCGCCTTGCTGAAGTGCACGATCCTTGAGGATGGGGAACATTTCAAAGATGCGCTGCAAGTCTGACTCGATGCCATCCTTGTCAGAGCGAATGAATGCACCCATCTCCAAATTCTCGCGCACCGTCAGGCGCGGGAAGATACGGCGACCTTCCGGCACCTGCACCAGGCCTTGGCGTACCACTTGCTCGGGTGGCAACGATGCAATGCTGGCTCCATCAAATTCAATGCTGCCGGAAGATCGATTGATGCGCGAGACGCACATCAGCGTGGTGGACTTACCCGCACCGTTGGCGCCAATGATCGAAACGATCTCGCCCGCAAATACTTCAATGTCAATTCCGTGCAGTACCTGCGCTTGCCCGTACGAGCACTTCAGCCCGTGCACGCGTAAGAGTGGCACACGTGGCCCGCCCGATGGTGGCGCGAGGGAACTGGATGGAGAGACGGGGATAGTCAATGAACCACCTCTGTTCCAAGGTAGGCAGCAATGCACACCGGATTGGTTCGAATCTCCTCCGGGGTGCCCTCGGCAATCTTCTTACCGTGCTGCAGCACCACAATGCGATCGGAAATTCCCATCACCACCTTCATGTCATGCTCAATGAGTACGACAGTGACGCCACGGTCACGAATGCGTCGAATCAGGCGCATGAGGTCGGCACTCTCGGCGGGGTTCATGCCGGCGGCGGGTTCATCAAGCAGGATCAACTTTGGCTCAGTGGCCAGCGCGCGTGCGATTTCCAAACGGCGCTGGTGGCCGTACGGAAGACTGTTCGCGAGGCTTCCAGCTGCGTCAGCAAGTTCTACAAACTTCAAGAACTCAAACGCGCGAATGCGCATCGCTGCTTGCTCCCGCCAGAATCGCGGCGTTCGCAACAGGCATGCCCAGTATCCGCACGTGCAGTGTTGATCCATGCCAACCAGGACATTCTCAACAAGATTCATTTCCGCAAAGAGTCGAATGTTCTGAAAAGTCCGTGCAATCCCTGCACGCGACACCAGGTCGGGCGTCCGGCGCTGTGAATGCCAGATGGCTCCGTAGCCAAGCCGAGCAAGGACAAATGCAAGTACCGCGATACCCCACGTTGACCAGAAACTGGCGGCACGCATCGTGGGGACCAGCGTTGCCATTGCCTCGCCCCACGGGAACGGTTGTGCATAGACGTATTTCTTGACAATGGCGCCCTGCCACAGATCAGTTGCGTTGTAGGCGAGTACCGCAATCACGGCGGTTGCTAGCCCAATGCCGATGGCGCGGAACGAAGTCCTTCGACTCCACTCTCGACGAATCTCCTTGCCGTCGAAGAGAATCTGGCCTTCGGTGGCCTCGTAGATTCCTGTGATCGCGTTAAAGAGCGTGGTCTTGCCCGCACCGTTGGGGCCAATCACTGCAAAGATCTCACCACCGTGCACCGACATGCTGACTCGCTCATTGGCAACCAACCCGCCGAAGCGCATGGTGACATCGCGCACTTCAAGAATGGTGGTGGTCATGGTCATGGCCGCAGCTCCTTCGTGGCAACCGAGGAAACGCCGCCGCCGGTCACGCCGCCAGCGACCCCGCCAGCACCTTCATCGCCATCCGGCGCGTCTTCCTTTGAGCCGCGCGCCGGCAAGATGCCCTCGGGGCGGAAGATCATCATCAGTACCAGTGCCAAACCAAAGACCAAGAATTTCCAGTTGGTCGGGCTAATCAGCACATTCTGTGCCCAGGTCTTCACAAAGAGGAACGCCCACTGCAATCCATGCGCTTCAGCCAGCGCTGCAGGTGGAGCGGAATCGGATCCCCCCATCAGTTCGGTGAGTTTCACCAGCACAATGGAGTTCATGCCAACCATCACCAGCGCGCCGAGGAGAACTCCACGCACGCTGCCAATGCCGCCAACAATCACAATGCACAGAGCAAGGATGGAAATCTGAAAGTCATAATTGCCCGGCTCGCCGGAACTGGAAAGCCGACTGGCAGTCAACGCACCGGCAAGCGCTGCGAGTGACGCGCACGTGGCGAAGGCCAGCATCTTGGCATGATCGGGGCGGATGCCCATTGCTCGGCTTGCTAATTCATCTTCGCGAATAGAGATCCAACCGCGTCCGATCCGGCTGCGCTCCAGACTGCGCGCGCCGACAGCAACTAACAGAGCAATGGCCATGAAGAGCCAATACTGACCGCTCCCGCCGAGTTCATGACCGAACAGTGTTGGTGGCGGCAGCGGATTGATGCCCTGAGTTCCCTTGGTAATGGAATCCATATTCACCAAGACATCTTTGACGATCTCACCGAACCCAAGCGTCACGATCGCAAGGTAATCACCGCGCACGCGCAACGTTGGTGCACCGAGTGCAAACCCCGCAAGCGCGCCAGCGGCCATGGTCAGGCCAAGCGCGCTCCAGAACCCCAGTTGGAATGGGTAAATCTCGCAGGTGGAAATGGCAAATACGTACGCACCGATGGCGGCGAACGCAGCCACACCCAAGTTCAACAGACCAGTGAATCCGGTCAGGATATTCAGCCCTAGACCAAGGATTGCATAGACAAACACATCAGTCATTGGGTCGCTGATGTGCAGCCCCAGCGGGACAAATTTCTCAATGATGGGAATGCTGGCCACCGCCGCGATCAGCAGCAGATTGATGGTGATTCGCTTGGAGGAAATTGCCATCGGGTTACACCTTCTCCCGAAGCTTTGCACCAAGCAGACCCGATGGTCGGAACACCAAGATCAAGATGAGAATGCCAAACACCACCGTGTTGGTCCAACGGGCTTCAAGATAGCCATCGCTCATTGATCGAATCACGCCGATCAAGATTCCGCCCAAGACCGCACCGGGAAGATTTCCAATGCCACCGAGCACTGCGGCGATGAACGCATCCATTCCCATTCGATAGCCCATCTGGAAGCTGACCGTTTGGTTGTAGAGGCTATAGACCACCGTGGCAAATCCACCAAGCGAACCGCCGATGAAGAACGATGCGCCGATGACGCGCTCAACGTCAATACCCATGAGTGACGCGCCAGTGGGATTCTGCGCCACAGCGCGCATGGCCTTTCCAAGCTTGGTAAATCGCACTAAGTAGGTGAGCGCCACCATCAATGGCAGCGTCACACACAGCACCAAGAGGTCGGTTCGCGAATAGATGACGTCGCCGATTTGCGCAGCGGGAGCCGCGGAAACCAACGCTGGAAATGCTTTCGGTGCCGCGGAACTTGTTCCATCGGCAAACACATCCATGGGCAAACCACCCCAGAAGAGCCCCAGATTCACTAAGATGAAACTTGCACCAATGGCACTTACTAACAGGCTCAATTTGCTGGCCTTGCGCAGCGGTCGATAGGCCAGACGGTTGATCGACCAATTGAGTGAACCGCAGAACGCAGCCGTCCCAACCAGCACCAGCACGAGGCCCATGATGCCGCCCGTACCTGCCCATTGGTCAACACCAAGTGCCCCGACAACAGTGAGCGCAAAGTATGCGCCCAACATGCATAGGTCGCCGTGCGCAAAGTTGATCAACTCAATGATGCCGTACACCATGGTGTAACCAATGGCAATCAGCGCAATGATCATGCCGTTGGAGAGACCGGTGACGAGTTGCTGAGTGAATACCTCTTGCGAAGACAGCAGACCATCACGGGCAAAGCCACCAACAGCGTCGACGCGTGAAAGCGCGCACGCTGCAAGAAACTCTGCTGCAGCAACCGTTTGCTGCATCACTTGGCCTTCGCCGCTCCACCCGCTGTGCGGACGAACTTGAATGCGCCATCTTCAATGGTGTTGATCGACATGGTGCGAATGGACGTGTCGCCATTCTCATCAAAGCTCCACGTGCCAAGTGCCCCGTTGAAGTCCTTAGTGGCGGCCACCGCAGCAATGATCGCCGCGCGATCCTTGGTCTCAGCGCGGTCGATGGCATCGAGCAAGACGCACCCTGCTTCGTAGCCATAGACGGCATACGCCTCAGGAATCTCGCCATACTTTGCTTGGTAGCTCTTCACGAACTTGGCGCCGATACCCGTCAACATTTCCGAAGGCACACCGCCGAAGGTGATGTACACGCCGCCTTGTTCCTTGGTGACGCTGTCCTTGCCAGCGGCCTCAATGAATGCCTTTTCAAAGGTGCCATCTGGTGAAACGAACGGAATCTTGGCTCCGCCTGCACGCAAGTCCTTAAGCACCTGCGCGGCATTGGTCTGCGTGGTGCCGCCAAAGAACACGACGTCCGGAGCAGCGGCGCGAATCTTGGTGACCAGCGATCGATAGTTGGAAGCCTTGGCGTCGATACCTTCGAAGCCGACCACCTCAACACCAGTGGCTTCGGCGGTCTTCTTAAAGACATCCGCGATGCCCTTGCCATACAGCTCACGATCGTGGAGGATGAATACCTTCTTGGCTTTCAAGTCGTTGCGGCAGAATTCACACGCGACGGCGCCCTGAATGTCATCAGCGGGCACAACGCGGAAGTAACTCACCTTGCCCGATGGGCGATAGACCGCCGGCTCATTTGGCTCGCCGAGCCCTGGCTTGGTCAAACCGGCAGCAGTGTTGCCCGGGCTCACCATCACGAGTCCGGCTTTGTTCAGAAGCGGCATAGAGATCTTGGCCGCACCGGAGTTGTAGGTACCGATATATCCAACCACTGCCGGGTCCGCGATCGCTCGCTTGGCGTTGGCGGACTCAATTTGACCGTCCCAGTTTCCCTTTTGCGGACTGGCGTCATCCATCGCCTCAAACTCAATCTTAAATCCGTCAACCATCGCGCCCCGCTCTTCAATGGCCATCTTGATGCCGTTGACGATGCTGGTGGTTTGCGCGTTGGCGCTGCCAGTCTGGGGAAGACTGCTGACAATCTTGAGTGTCTTGCTCGGCTTATCCTGAGCGTGATTCAAGGGGACAGCGGCCAGAAGAAATGCTGCGCCGGTAAGCGCGGCAACGATGGATGCGGTCCGTCGGATCATGACGCGGAATCATAGCGAGATCGCATGCGCAGTTTCAACGCGCGCTCGTCACACTCCCGCAGAGCAAGGAAGGATGTATTCTCCCCGCCTTCCGTCACACCACTTCACCCAACTGAGAACACCACCATGAAGAAGACCGCCCTCTGCCTGCCCGCCATGATCCTCGCCGGCATTTCGCTCAGCGCACTCCCGATGGGATGCGACTCCGATTCCAAGCTTCCACCTGCCGAGCGGGCCGCCATCCTCAAGGATGAAGCACAGGGAACGGTCGAGCGTTGCAAGACGAAGTTCCCTGCAACGGCCAAGGAATTCACCAATGCATACGGCTATGCGGTCTACCCAGAAATCGGCAAGGGCGGCTTGATCGTCGGCGGCTTCAGGGGCACGGGTCTGGTGTACGAGGGCGGCAAGCTGGTCGCGAACAGTGTGGTCGGCGGCGGAACTATCGGCGCACAGATCGGCGGACAGTCATACGCGCAAGTCATCTTCTTCAAGGACAAGATGGCCTTCGACCGCTTCAAGCGTGGCGAGACCGCGTTCCAAGCAGGCGCTTCCGCTGTTGCAGCGAATGCTGGTGCAAGCACCGCGATCGACTACAAGAATGGTGTCGCAGTGGTTGCCTTTGGCGCAGAAGGCCTGATGGTTGAAGGCGTGATCGGTGGACAGACCTTCACGTTCGAACCGATCAAGTGATGGACAGCGGGCGCGCTTCGGCGCGGCCAGATGCACGATCAATGAAACCAAGCACGACCTCGGCCGCCTCGCGGCCGGGGTCGTGTCCTTCAAAGCACCGTGTCACACCATCAAGATCACAGGCAACGCGGGCGCGCCGCGCAGCATCATCAAGAAGCGGCTCAAGCGCGCGCGCCAACGGACCAGCACCGCCGGCATGCGGAATGAATTCCCGCACAATTTCACGGCGTGCAATAATGTTTGGCAGCAGCCGATGCGGTGTCAATAACACCACTGCACTCCCGGCAGCTTTCACAAACCCCGTTCGATACAGCGCCACCATTGGCTTGCTCTGGTGCGCAAGATCGAGGCTCACTGTGCCGCTGACATTGAGCGCACAATCGCACCACGCGATCGCTGCATCCGGATCATTGCTTGCGACATGCAAGTTGCTTGGCCATGCACCACCACGCGCGGCAGCCCGCACAAGTGGAACGAGCGCATCATTGGCTGCCATCACGAGACCAACAAGATCAGGTCGCGTGCGCGCTACGGCGCGGAATACTTCAAGCATGAGCGGCATATTGGCGCGGACTTCGCTGCTGCGGCTTCCTGGCAATAGTAGTAATTTCGGTGCGCCCAAGGGAAATGTCTTTGCACGCAACAGCGCATCCGGACTCACCGGCTCACCGAGCACCGGGTGCCCGATGAAATGCGCGCGCACTCCACGCGAGCGGAACCACTGTTCTTCAAATGGCAGCAAACAAAGAATGGCATCACTGGTACGTCGCCACTTACGAATGCGCCACGGCGCCCACGCCCAGAGTTGCGGCGCTACCAAATTCACCACGCGTGATCCGCCGGCAGCACCACGGCCATGATGCTTCATCCACGAAGCAATATGCCAATTCGCAGCAGGGCTATCAACGGGAATATGAACATCTACTGGATTGGCAACGGTCCATGCGCGAATGTCCGCAACGATGCGCCGTACCTCGGCAATCTTCTTCAACCCCACGAGCGTCATCGCACCGTCACGCGCAGTTTCGCCCGCAATCTCACAGCCAGCAGCACGCATCTTGGGGCCGCCCCAGCCGACCACACGAACATCGGGAGCCATCTCACGCAACGCCCGCACGAGCGGTGCCGCGTGGGCATCCCCGGAGGGTTCAAACGCAGTAACAAGGACGGTTGCCACACGCGCAGCATAGGAAATGCAAACGGGCTCATGAGCGGCGACACGAGATTGGCGATCGGGCGCGGCCGGGGTGCGCGGTTTCCAAACCGGCTTTCTTACTGGCCCGCATTCGCCTTACGAGGACGGCCGCTGAGCGCGGCCCAGTCCTCTCCGGCGAGTGCGGCCAGGGGAGCGGGTTCCAGATTGCGCATGCATGTGTGCTGCGAGTGCGAGCACCCGCAGTGAGCACGGGATCCTCGGTAAGCGAGGGGGCGGCGTGCTGCTCGGCGCAAGACTATCCTTGACCCTTCACCCTGAACCCCCCCACCATGCTCAAGCGCACGCACACCTGCGGACAGCCACGCCTTGCCGATGCCGGTAAGACAATCGCCCTCAACGGATGGGTGAACACCTATCGCGACCAAGGTCGCGGACTCTTGTTCGTGGACATTCGGGATCGAGACGGCCTCTGCCAAGTGGTCTTCAATCTCGAACATGCCAGCCCCGAACTCGTGCAGCAAGCCAAGGCGCTCCGCCGCGAAGACGTGATCGGCGTGCGCGGCATTCTTCGTCTCCGTTCCGGTGAGCCAAATCACAAACTCGCCACTGGCGAGGTGGAACTCGCTGCCGAAGAACTTGAGATCTTCAACAAGGCGGAAAATCCGCCCATCCTGCCCGATGATCACGACGCCGAGAAGATCAACGAGGAAATCCGCCTCAAGTACCGATACATCGACCTGCGCCGCCCACGCATGCAGCACATCTTGCGCACGCGCAGCAAGGTCACGAAGCTGGCGCGCGACTACTTCGCGGCCAACGGATTTGCTGAAGTAGAGACCCCGCTTCTCATCAAGAGCACGCCTGAAGGCGCGCGCGACTTTATCGTTCCAGCGCGACTCCACCAAGGCATGTGGTACGCCCTGCCACAGAGTCCGCAGCTCTTCAAGCAGATCCTGATGGTGGCTGGATTCGATCGCTACATTCAGATCTGCAAGTGCCTGCGCGACGAGGATCCGCGCGCCGACCGTCAAGCAGAATTCAGTCAAATTGACTTGGAAATGAGCTTTGTCGAGCGCGAAGATGTGATGACCATGATGGGTGGCTTCGCGCACGCAGTGTGGCATGACATCCTCGGCTACGACATTGGCGAGATCGCACAGATGACGTGGCAAGAGGCAATGGATCGATTCGGCATCGACCGACCCGATCTACGCAATCCGTTGGAAATTCGCGAGATCACCGACATCGTTGCTGGCAGTGAATTCCAAGTCTTCCAACAAGCGATCGAGAAGACCCGCGCCGGCAGAGCTGGCTGCGTGAAGGCAATCCGCGTTCCAGGCGGCGCGGAGAAACTGACGCGCAAGATGACTGATGGCTACACGGAATTCGTCAAGCAATTCAAGGCGGGTGGCGTGGCGGTTGCCAAGTTCACCGCCGCTGGATTCGAGACCGGAATCGCAAAGCATCTTGATCCATTCAAGGACGCCCTCGTGGCACGACTGGCACTCGAGGCTGGCGACAGCGTGCTCATCGTTGCCGATCATTGGGACACGGCCACCAAGGCGTTCGGCGAACTTCGCCTAAAGGTCGGTCGCGATCTTGGTCTTGTCAATGAATCTGCGTGGCGATTCCTCTGGGTCATTGACTTCCCAATGTTCGACTGGGACGAAGATGGGCAGCGTTGGGTGGCTATGCATCACCCATTTACAAGCCCAAATCCTGACCAATTCCACCTGTTGGAGAGCGAGCCAGGCAAGTGCCTGAGCGCGGGCTATGACCTTGTTGTCAACGGCAGCGAAATCGCAGGCGGCTCCATTCGTATTCACCGGATGGATGTGCAGGAGAAGGTATTCAAGCTCATCGGACTCACCAAGGAAGATGCGGACGCCAAATTCGGCTTCCTACTCAGCGCCCTTCGGCACGGCGCCCCGCCGCACGGAGGCATCGCCTTCGGGCTTGATCGACTGCTCATGCACTTGGTCGGCACCGACAACATCCGCGATGTCATCGCGTTCCCGAAGACACAGTCCGGCGGCGATCTCATGATCGATGCGCCTGGACCGATCGACGAGCAACAGATTCTTGACTGCGGCATGAAAGTGACCCTCTTAGAGAAGAAGTCGTAAAGCAACGATGGCCAACCATCACACTGATCCGAACACTCCAAGCAAACCAAACCGCGCTGCGCTCGTAGGCGCTGCAACTGTGGCAACCACTACGCCCGTGCATTCAAACCGACGCCGCTGGATGCTTCGCATCGGACTGCTGCTTGTCGCGTGCGTGGTCATCACGTTGGCTTGGCGCGGATTTGACCGCCTGCTCAACGACCGAAGCCTCATCATCGTTGGAATTCTCCAGTCGCAGACGGGCCCCATGGCTGTCAGTGAATTGTCGATGATTGATGCTGAAGTGCTTGCGCTTGAGGAAATCAATGCTGAAGGCGGCTTGCTTGGGAGACCGGTGAAATGGGTCATTGCTGACGGCGCCTCCGATCCGCCAACGTTCGCTAAGCAAGCTGATCGACTCATCAGTAAAGACGGCGCATGCGTCATCTTTGGCTGCTGGACCAGCGCGAGCCGCAAGGGTGTGCTGCCCATTGTTGAGGCTGCCGACCATCTATTGGTCTACCCCATGGCATACGAGGGATTGGAGCAATCCCCAAACATCGTCTACACCGGCGCTGCGCCGAATCAGCAAATCACACCAGCGGTTCAATGGTGTCACGAGAAACTAAAGGCGCGGCGGTTCCTTCTGATCGGCTCCGATTATGTCTGGCCGCACTGCGTCAATGCGATCATCTCTGATCAATTGGCGGCCCTTGGTGCTGAGAAGGTGCGCGAGATGTACATGCCCTTTGGGAGCATGGACGCGTCCGAGGCCGTGCGCGTAATTCTGGAAACGAAGCCCGATGTAGTGCTCAGTTCCGTCGTCGGCGATTCGGCACTGGCATTTGCACAAGCACTACGCGCGGCTGGGGTTGACCCGCTCAAGACACCAGTGCTCACGTTTGCTCTCGGCGAGAATGAATTGCACACGATGCCGCTGCATCGTGGAGTTACTTCCAGAGCATCGACCGACCGGAGAATGTTGTGTTCGTCAACGCATTCAAGGCACGCTACGGGCGCGACCGCACCGTGCAAGATGTGATGGAAACTGCGTATTTCAGCGTCAAACTCTGGGCGCAAGCAGTACGCGAGGCGGGCACCACGGATGTCCGCGCGGTGCGTTACGCCCTTCGTCGGCAAAGTTTGAATGCCCCTGAAGGAACCATCGCCGTGGATCCGCAGACGCAACACACTTGGCGCCCGGTATCGATTGGACGTATTCGAAACGACGGACCCGTTTCCATCCTCCCGCCCGCGCGAGGTGTGGGAGAAATTTGTTGTAGACCTCAACCGTAGTTGGGGCGGGAAGTGGATTGCACCAGCCACAGATCCGACGCGCGCACCACCGCAAGCACCTGCCCTGCGCGAGACCCCGGCACCATGAACAAGCCCGCTAAACCAGCAGTTGCTGACAACCGAA
Source organism: Planctomycetota bacterium (assembly GCA_026386795.1). GTDB lineage: Bacteria > Planctomycetota > Phycisphaerae > Phycisphaerales > SM1A02 > UBA966. Next base: position 60,072 of record JAPLMU010000126.1, on the reverse strand, counting down.
TTGCCATGTATCGATCGATCGCTGGGCGGCTGCTGGCATGGTTTCTACTGATCTCATTGGTGCCGTGCATTGCGCTCGCCGTGATCACCGCGCGCATCGCAACACAAGCGCTCGAAGGTTCGGTGCGCGAGAAACTGGTGCAAATCAATGCGGCCAAGTCCAGCGAACTTGAGACCTACGCACTTGAAAGGCTCGCTGATGCCGCCGCCATGGCCGGAGCTGCAGGCATGCGACAAGCGATGGCTCGGCTGAATGAAGATGCCATCAGTGATCCGCAGGGCACGAAGAAATCAGCGATCAATATTGACCGAACCGCCGCGGCGCTTGGATACAAAAGGCTCCTGCTTATTGACACTGCAGGCATCATTCGATTGTCTGTCGATTCATCATTCACTGTTGGATCATCAATTCTCAGCGGCGAGCTCGCGACCTCTGAATTGACCGCCGGCTTCGACCGCGCACGCACGCTGTTGCAGTCGGAAATCACGGCCTTTCAGCCCTATGGCCCATCACGCGAGCCGATCATGTTTATCACGAGCCCCATCGTCAGCGATGGCCGCGTGATTGGTGTTTCGGCCGGCGGCCTTGGTCCTGATCAGGTCTGGCGCATGCTCGCCGATGTCACTGGACTCGGCGAAACTGGCGACATCGTGACCGTTCAAGGGGACCCGACGGGCATCACTGTCACTTCCCCAACCCGCACTGATCCCGATACTGCGTTCAAGTTCCACCTGCCCACTGGAAAGTTCGGCGAGGCAACGGCTAAAAATGCCGCGAGCGGAAGCCGCGGATACGGCACCGTGACCGACGGCCGCGGCGTTGAAGTGTGTGCCGCATGGTGCTACCTGCCAAGCTACCGCTGGGGCATGTTGGTGAAGCAGGATGCGAGCGAAGCCTTCGCCTTGCTTAACTTTCAACGCAATCTGATCATCGCGCTCACCATTGCCTTGGGCATTGGCGTGGTCATCACGGCACTCTTCGTGGCACGCTCCATTTCCACACCTATCCGTGCAGCGGTTGCTGTTGCGCGCCAGGTGGCGGCCGGCGATCTGCGCGCTGAGATGGGCACCATCTCTGAGGACGAAACCGGAGCGCTACTCGGCGCCATCCACACCATGACCACTGATCTGCGCGCGCTCATTGGTCGCATCCAGATGTCCACGGCCACGCTTGATGCCACGGCGACTGTGATGCAATCGACTGGCGCTGAGCAGAAACAGGTCATCGAGGATCACGGAACCGCTACGACAGAAGCATGCGCTGCGGTCCACGAGATCTCCACCACGAGCCAGGAATTGTTGCGCACCATGAATGAGGTCAACGAAATGGCCTCGCAAACCGGCCATCGCGCCGAAGAGGGTCGCACCAACCTTGCAGGCATGGACTCCACCATGCAGCAAATGGCTAAGAGCACTGCATTGTTTGGTGACAAACTGACCAAGATCAGCGAGAGCGCCGATCGAATCAATCTTGTCATCGTCACCATGGCGAAGGTGGCCAATCAGACCAATCTGCTGTCGATCAATGCGGCGATTGAGGCCGAGAAGGCCGGTGAACACGGTCTCGGATTCCTCGTCGTGGCCCGAGAGATCGCCTACCTCGCCACGCAGACCGCGGTGGCATCACTCGACATCGAACGCATGGTGCGCGAGATGGAGGGAAGCGTGAAAGCCGGCGTCAAGGAGATGGGAACCTTCTCCAACCAAGTACAAGTGGGTGTCAAGGAGATCAGCGACATCTCGCAGAGTCTTGGTGAAATCATCTCCGCTGTACAGGGAATCTCGGGGCGATTTGAGCAAGTAACCGTTGGCATGCGCGCCCAGTCGATTGGCGCGGATCAGATTCGCGATGCGATGGGCCGACTCGCTGATGGCACGGCGCGAACCGCTGCGGCACTCGGCGATTTTAATAACGCAACCAAGCACCTGCGCGACGCAGTGGATGGTCTCGACAGCGAAGTTTCGCGCTTCACCACTTGATTGGCGTCGAAATTTGCGAGTTAGTCCGGCGCGATCCGTGTCATGATCCGCGCTGCGCCCATGTCGCCCCAGACATTCACTGTGGTGCGACACATGTCAAGCAATCGGTCAACGCCGATCACGATTCCCATCGCACCCACCGGCAACTTCGCGCTGCCGAGCGACGCGTTGACCGCAGTGATCACGATCACCATCGTCACCAAGCCTGCGCTTGGAATACCAGCCGCGCCAACCGCTGCAAGCGTGGCGGTGGCCACTACCACTGCAAGCTCTCCGAAGGAAAGCTGCACGCCGTACAGTTGAAAGAGGAACACCACTGCCACGGCCTCGTACAGCGCAGTGCCGTCCATGTTGAGCGTCGCACCGAGCGGTGCGCAGAAGCGCGTTGCGCGCTGCGAACAACCGCCCTCGGTCTCACACACTCTGATAGTCACAGGGAGCGTTGCGCTCGAGCTCGCCGTCGCGAATGCGGTGGCCAGAGCCTCACGCATCGCCCACATGAATTTGAAAGGATTGCCTCCACCAAGAACAATCTGGAAGATCGGCAGCACGATGAACATGTGAATGATCAGACCGCCAATCACCACCGACATGTACAGCCCAAGCGGCCCAAGCAGTTCCGCAAGCCCAACCTTGCCGACACTTGCACTCACCAAGAGGAACGCGCCGATCGGAATAATCCAGAGCACCCAACCCACCGCGCGCAAGAGTGCTTCGTTCAATCCGTTTAGGACGCGTGCCGCAGAATTACCAGCGTCACCGCTCAGTGCCAGCGCGACTCCAAGAACGATCGCAAAGATGATCATCCCAAGCGGCTGCCCCTCGGCCATTGATGCAAATGGATTGGCAGGAATCAACTGCCGCGCAATCTGTAGCCACGCGGTGCCAAGCCCCTGCTCGCCCGATGCGGCCGCCTGCGTCAATTTCGGAGCGGCCTCGAATCGTTCGATGCCGCTCGTCGTGAGTGCTGTGACATCCGCAGGCGCGAGCCCAAGCCCCGGACCAACGAGCGTCACCAGCGTTGCTCCAAGAGTGGCAGCCACCAGCATGGTCGCCAAGAAATAGGCACTCGTACTCAGACCTAACTTCCCGAGTCGCGAAGGGTCACCCAACGAAGTAATGCCGGCAACCACGCTCGTGAAGATCAACGGGAGCACCAACATCATCAGCGGGCGAACCAACAACAAGTCGCCGGCAACAGAGAAACCAGAGACAGTCGCCGTTGCCCCGCCGCGGTGCAGCAATTCGCCAACAATCATTCCCGCGATCAGCGCGCCGATGGAGCCCGTGGCCACCCAGCGTTCTTTGCCACCGAGCATGCCAGCCATCAGTGCACGCCCTGTTCTGCAAGCCATCGTTCACAATCAAGGGCAGCTTGGCAACCCATGCCCGCGGCACTCACTGCTTGGCGATACTGCTGATCCGCCACATCGCCCGCGGCAAATATGCCCGGAATATTGGTGGTACTGGCACGCGTGTGCAACGCCACATAACCCTTTGCGTCAAGTTCAACACCCGAGCCCTGCAGGAACTTGGTCGCCGGCGAATGGCCAATGGCGATGAACAGTCCACGGACATCAAGGCTACGCAACGCGCCAGTCTTGAGATTTTTCACTCGCACCGACTCAAGTCGCTCGTCGCCAATGACGTCATCAACCGCGCTGTCCCACACCATCTCCACTTTCGGATTTGAAAGCACGCGGTCCTGCATGGACTTGCTAGCGCGCAACGTGTCGCGACGATGGATCACATAGACCTTGCTGGCAAACTTGGTCAGGTAGCTCGCCTCTTCCATCGCGGTGTCACCACCACCAACGACCGCGAGCGGTTGATTGCGGTAGACGGGCAGCGCGCCATCGCAGACGGCGCATGCACTGACGCCGCCGCCATTCATGGCGAGGCGGATCTCGTTGGCTAAGCCCATCCAGTTGGCGGTTGCGCCGGTGGAAATAATCACACTGCGCGCCAGCACTGTCTTGCCGTCCGAATCAACCATTCGAAATGGCTGCTTGGAGAAATCACATTGATCAATATTGGCGTCGACCACTCGCGTGCCAAATCGCTCCGCTTGCTCGCGGAACTTGGCCATCATGTCCGGACCCGTAACGCCGTGCGGAAATCCCGGGTAATTCTCTACTTCCGTGGTCAGCATCAACTGACCACCCGGAAGCACTGGCGCGGGATTGGTTGCGGGAACTCCCACATACACCACCGGATCCAAGTTGGCTCGTGCTGCGTAAATCGCCGCGGTCCAGCCTGCGGGACCGGAACCAATGATCACTACCTGCTCAATCTTTACTTCGGACATGTGCTTCCTGTCTGCGAGCAATGCTCGTAGTCACTTTCCACCAGCAGTTCGACTCAGCGCACGCAGCGCAGGCCATGCAACGAAGTCGCCAGTCAATCCATCATTGGTTTGCTTCTGTGCGCTGCCGTCTTCTTTGTCCACACCGCGCGCATACAACACGCCGCCGGAAATCTGCAAGCGCCCAAATTCACTCTCGATAGCGCGCGGCGATGCAACATTCTCGTACTGCCAACGACCCGCAGCTGGATCCCACGGATCAAAGTCGAAGCGCTTAATTGTGTACTGCGTGTAGGTACGATCGATACCACCCGGCCAAATGCCGCTATCGCGGTACGCGGCAACCACTCCAAACGCCAACACGGTGCCATTCAATTCTGCGTTGAGGCGTTGCCGCAGTGCAAACAGGCGCTGAATGTCATTGGCCATTGCCAACACCATCGCGTAGCGCATCTTGTTGGTGCGGCTGAGTACCGTCGGGTTGTCGAGCAGTCCGTCGTAGTAACGAACGCGCCAGCGACGCCACCAATCGTCGTAGATGCCCGTCAAACGCGCGCGCGTGGAATCAAGTGAGCCGTGCACATCTGCAATTTCGGTCCATCGCTTCGCTGCACCAAAGCGCGCGAGCGGCTCCTTGCGAGCCTGCAAATCACCCATTGTTGCCGCGAATTTCGCAGTATCAGGCTGCCCCTGCGCATCAAAGAGTTGCATGATGAGCGCCTCTGCCAGAACACGGTCGCCCTCAGGCATTTCCATGCGCCGCAAGCGTTCTCCATCGGTTGGATGAATGAATGCGTACCCGGTGAGTGCGAATTTCTTAACCACTGGCGCGGGAATATCGGCAAGGAATGTCTGCAGCACATCGCGCTGCACCGATGCCATGTCGCACATCGCTTCCATTGCGAAGACCTTCTCCTCAAGCAGGTGCTGGTCGGCGACCTGTCGCAAGAACTTCAGTGAGGCGATACCAAGTTCAAACGCCTCTTGATACTTTTTCTCTTGACCGAGTCGGTACATCTCCGCCGCAACGAATGTGTTGATCACAGCGAGCGGCTTCAAGTAAGCGACATCGGACGAATACACCGTGAGGCCGTCACCAATTCCAATGAACGCACCCTTCTCGACGTAGACCGGCGGAACACTCGTCCGACCGTACGGCATGGCAAACGCAACAGCCGTTTGAGCGCCAAGCAGTGCCTTCGCCATCTTTCCATTGGCGGCTGCCCAGTCCTTGACCTTGGACCAGTCGGCCATCCCCGGCCAAACGGCGAGGACATTGAAAGCCGGACCCAACTTCATGGGCGGCGCGCTCATCTCCACATAGGCGTCGAGCACCCCCTTCCAACTCTTGCTCTTCTCCTGAATCACCTTGGCGGGCGCATTCAGAGCATCGACAGCCTTGGCGTCATCGGCGCGGGCGAAAGACCCGCACAGGAAGGCCATGGCGAGGGTGGCAACGGTAGCGAGGGTCGTGGCGCGTGCAAGACGCATGCGGGTGGTCTCCAAATTGGGCGGCGTTCCCGGCTCAGGATTTCCGATCTCGGACGGGCGGCGAAGGGTAGCAGAAACTGCGCTAGACTCGCTCGGTTCTTCAGCCACTCCCCATGTCACACGATGCACTTCCAGCCATGACCGACGTACCAGCTACCTGCAATGTCCTCCTCCTTGGAACCGGCGGTCGCGAGCACGCCATCGCGTGGAAGTTGCGGCAATCACCCCGCCTCGGAACGCTCTGGGTGCAATCAGACGCCAATGCAGGCCTGGCCGCGCTGGGTCGACGCTGCGACGCACCACTCTCGCCACGCGAGCGCTTCTTTCTGAAAAGTTGGCTTGATAAGAACGACATTCATCTGGTCGTGGTCGGTCCGGAAGGCCCGCTGTCAGAGGGAATTGTCGATGACCTTGCTGCTCCCAATCGCCGCATCTTTGGACCAACGCGCGAAGGTGCACGACTTGAATTCGATAAGTCATATGCCAAGACCGTGATGCGACTCGCAAGCGTTCCCACCGCAGATGGCCGCAGTTTTTCCAACTATGAACAAGCGCGCACCTATGTTGAGGCGCGCGATACGCCCCTCGTCATCAAGGCGTCCGGCCTCTGCGCCGGCAAGGGCGTCGTTGTGTGCGAGGACCGCGAAGAAGCCCTTGCAGCGCTCGCGCGCATCATGGGCAGTCGTGAGTTTGGCGATGCTGGCTCAACGGTAGTGATTGAAGAGCGACTCTCCGGTCAAGAAATCAGCGTGCTTGCTTTGGTCGACGGAAAGACGATCACAGTGCTTGATCCCTGCCAAGACCATAAGCAGGTCGGCGAGGGAGATGTCGGTCCGAACACCGGCGGTATGGGTTCGTACTGCCCGACGCCCCTGGCAACTGATGCGGTCATGGAGGAAGTCAGCCGCGACGTGTTGGTATCCACCGTTGATGCACTCCGCCGCGAGGGAATCGAGTTCCGAGGCGTCCTGTACGCCGGGATGATGCTCACCGCGGGCGGCCCACGGGTACTCGAATTCAACACCCGATTTGGCGATCCTGAGACCCAGCCACTGATGGCGCGCCTGCAGGGCGACTTAGTGGAAATCCTTTGGCGAACGGCCGGCGGCGAACTGGACGGCAACGAATTGTCCTTTGACCCCCGATCGGCCTGCTGCGTTGTGGTCTGCAGCGAGGGCTATCCGGGCAAGGTTCGCCCTGGTCAAGTGATCGAAGGTTTGGAGACAGCCGCAAAGGTGGCGGGTCTAGGCGAAGATGTGCTCATCTTTCATGCCGGAACCGCTAAGGATCCTCAAGGAAACACCGTCACGACGGGCGGGCGAGTTGTGAGCGTCACCGCGCTCGCCGCCGATCTGCGCCGAGCGCAGGAACTGGCAAATCTTGCCGCGAGCCGAATTCGGTTCCCGGGAGCCTTCTTTCGCCGAGATATCGGGCATCGGGTGCTGACTCCCGCCGGACGCAATCCGGCCGCCGCTCCCGGGCGTGGCTGATCTGCGAATCTGACCTGATAGGTGCCGAGATTGCCTTGATCCCGCATCACGAGGCGAGTAACTTGCGTATGGACTTTGAGAAAGGCCATCTAGGAGGCGCCTCCTTGGCCTGTGTTGTTGTCGTTACCTGAAGCCCGCGCGAAGGATCGCCGGGCTGGAGACTTGACCCATGTTGATTCGTCTTGCCTCAACGGCTTGCGCCGCTGGCATCGTGACTGTGCTCCTCGCCGCCGCTCCGATCATCCCGGACAAGCAGCTTGGTACCGCCGCTGCCGCTCCAGTGTCGGCAAAGGTTGATGACCTGAGCACGCAGCCATCAACCGGACTTGCGCCTCGCGCCGTGCGTCCAAAGCAACGCTCCGCTGACATCATCCTCCCTGAGGACCCAATCTCCGGTCGTCCGCAATGGAACGGCAAACTTGGCGTGAAGTTCCGCGACGAACTCAAGGTCCGAGCCGACCGCATTTCCAGCACCACTGTTCGCGGCGCCAACGGCGATCCCATTCCGGAAGTCACTGAAATTCTCAAGGGATTTGGCGGAACAGTGCGCCAAGCATTGCGCCGCACGCCAGAAGAACTCCGCGCCTTTGAAATGCGCGCAGAACGCATCAGCAAGATGGCGCAGGCAGATTTGGCCGGCATCGTTTATGTGGATGTCCAGCCCGAGAAACTCGTTGAGGCAGCGCGCACGTTCAACAACCTCGACATCGTTGAATGGGTTGAAATCGAACGGATCATGATCCCCGACGGCGGCGGAACGAACCGTGCTCAACAAGACGGCTGCGGAGCAAACGGCCCCGGCGATGGCACTGGTATTACCAACTGCTATACCACTTCTCCCAACAGTCGCTGCTCGACTCTCGGTGGTGGTCAGGGCTGCAATGACACGGGCGCATGCACCGCGCCCGATGGCTCGCTTCCTGCTTGCCGCTACGGATGCAATAACACCGTCTGCTGCGAAAGCGTTAAAGCGCTGGTCCCTGGCTGCGACAATGTCGACGGAAATCAGGGCTGGGACGCCGTCTGCGCAACCTACGCCAACATCTTTTGCACCAGCACCGTCTACGACTCGAGCCCAGCGATTCAGGGTGGCGGCGGTTCTGCGGTCTCTATTCCAAGCACCTACAAGTACGACCCGTGCTTCGCGATGCGTGGACCGGTCAGCCCACCGCCAGCCCCAGCACCGAGCAAGGTCTTGGTGTACGGCATCGTTGAGACAATCGCCCCAGCTTCAACTCTTACGTCTCAACTGCTCGCATACAACACCGATTCAACAACTGGCGCGTTCATTTCCGGATCGTTGGTTCCGGTGATCTATCCAAACGCTGCAGTGAGCGATGAGGGCATCCCATCAACGGACGTGCCACAGCAAGCGCGCCCGGACCCGAGCCTTGAAGGCGCGTACCTCGCGTTCTCAAGTGGCTGCTTCGTCGAGCACACATTCGGCGGCTGCAACCAAGTGAGTTGCTGCGTCTTTGTGTGCCGCAGGGATCCATCATGCTGCGTCATTGAATGGGATCTGAATTGCGTTGCAGTCGCAGAGAATTCTCCAGCCGGCACCGTCCTCGGCAGACCCTGCACCACCCAATCACTTCCAACAGACGTGTTCCCTCCAGGAGGGGCAACGCCGCTGCTCACCGCAGGTAGGCGTGAAAATGTTGACGGCACTTCCGGCAATGCACGCGGCTATCAGGACTACACCATTGGCGAACCTGTCCTCGGACCATTCGACACCCTGCCAGCAACCGCGCCGCCCGCCCTGACCTATCCCCTCAAGGCCCCGACCGTCAGCGCGAGCACTTTCCCCGGAGACCTGGAGCGACGCAACACCGCCTCCAACTTGGGCACACTCGCTGTGATTAATTCGGGGTACCGCGGCGGCGGACTGGATCTGCCGGCGTACGAGGTTCTCCTTACGGAACTCGGTATCAACCCCGCGCAGAATGGGCGCGGCCAGGGTGTGGAAGTTGCCGTCATTGAACACGCGGCGTATGTCAACCACGAAGATCTCATCAATGTCGTCTTTCCTGAGCCAAACCAGACACAGGTCTTGGTGATCTCGCCGCCGCTTGACCCCAATCACGGCACGGCTGTCTTGGGGATCATTGGTGCAGAGCGAAATAGCATCGGTATCACCGGCATTGCCGATGGCGCCGACCTCAGTTTCTACCCCATCGTGAGCCGCGAGGAAGGCTCGCGCATTGAGAACGCCTACACCAACGCAATCATCGCGCTTGACGAAGGCGACATCATCAACATGTCGATCGGCTCTGGCGGCGGCAACACGGTTGTTGCAAGCCCAATGATGTTCGACCTCGTTACTACGGCGACCAACGCAGGGATCACCACCGTGATCTCTGCGGGAAACGACGCCGTTCCGGTCATCACATCACCAGGCGGCGCCGGTGGCGACTCTGGAGCAGTCATAGTGGGCGCCTGCTGGCCTGGGTTCCAGGTGGGTCAATTGACCACCGATGTGTCAATTCCTGGACCATTCCCAGGCAACGGTTACTGCCGCCTGAACTTCTCAAACTTCACCAGCACCGAGAACAATACCGGCAACGTAAATCTCTCTGGATGGGGCACCGGCGTTACCAGCACAGGCTACGGCGACCTGTTCAGAGGCACCAACGCTTCGAATGATCCGCTCCAAATCAACCGTCTCCGCAGTTACACGTCGGTCTTCAACGGAACCAGCGCTGCCGCTCCGATCATTTCTGGATGGTGCGCTCGAGTGCAGAGTTTCTCCATCGCATGGTTCGGTGCTCCACTGCCACCACGGGTACTCCGCAATGCGATCAGTACTCAGTCGAATATCCACCAGCAGTGCGGCATCGACTACGCATCGCCGCAGATGCCTGGATACCCGGAGTCTGGCTCGCCGAATGTTGGCGACATCGACCTGCAAGTGAATGGAGCGATCGTTGCTCCGATCGGCGGATTCCCGCGCGCAACCAACACCGTTTCATGGGTCGTCGCCAACACCTTTGGCGGAACGCCAGTGCTCTACAACATCATCTGTGGAACATACGAAGGCGGCTCTAGTTTCTCACTCCGCCAGCTCGACGGCAATCCATTGCGCATCGGCGCCTTGCGACGCCGCGCCGGTTCCAAGGGGGCTGGCTACGGACCTCCTCTCTTCTATCCGCTCGGTGGCGGCACCACTGACTTGCAACTCAAGGTGTCGTCGCTCAGTTCGACACAGAACGTCACATCGATCGGCTTGGCATCGAACTCCAGTGTGTCATATAACCTGCCGGTTATTGAGGTGGTCTACTTCTATAACCATCGCATGCGTCGCTGGATGGCCTCTGGCAGTGCGTCACTCTCCCCTGCGGGTGGCGGTGGCGCGTTTACCATCCCCGGCAGCGTCAATGATTACATCCTGTCAAATTCCACCGGTGGATCGACGGCGTATGCGCGCGTGTACACCTGCGGCCTGACAAACTCGGGATACAGCGTTCTGCATGACCTCTTGGCATTTGCAATCGCCGTTGATATCTTCAATCCGGGCGGCGCCCCGTAATCTCTAGTTTCGGTCGTAACGAACGCTCTCATGAAGCCCCCGGCCAATTGGTCGGGGGCTTTCTTTCGTGAATTCACTACCGAAAGTCCCTATCGAGCATACATTTCTCTCGTGCTTTTCTCTTCTGCCAAAGACCAACCCTGCACGAGCGAAGCCCCCGAGCGGCTCGCCGAGGTGCAACGACGATGACGATCGCACCTCCGCATCCAGTGACTCATCGACCGTTCCGCGATGCTCATATGGCAGGACTGGAAATTGCGTGGACCATCAGCACCGAAGCCCTCGATGGGCGACAGTCCTATGGCTCGGCCGTTCTGCACCTTGAGTGCAGTTGGGAACATGAGTGCACGCGGTCCAAACCGGACGCTGCAGTCGAATTGACCGCAATTATTGATCGTGCTGGCATGTTGACACATGTCACCATCCCACCGGCCGCGCTCGTGACCGTCGAGCGCAATGGACGCTGGACACACATTGCTATCAGGACGAGCGCCGGGACTCGGCTCCTCACCGCAAGTTTCGAACAGGGGCGCCTGGCGTACTGCACGTCTGCCGTTCCCGCATTGGCGCAGCTGCGAGGAGGCGCCTACGACGCGCCCACGGGCATCCTTGAACTCTACGACGCGCAGTGACCGTGAGGCGCTGATGGCAACGGCCGAAGCTCTCTGCTAGACTTCTTTCTTCACCCTGGACGGGTGGCCGAGTGGCTGAAGGCGCTGGTTTGCTAAACCGGTTTACGGGGTATTACTCCGTAACGCGGGTTCGAATCCCGCCCCGTCCTCTTTCACGTCTGCGGCCCGGCTTCACGCTGGGCCGCGACTGTTTCTAGAACGCCCAACGGGGCTCACTCCGCCGCTCACTCCACCATGGATCCCTTCCTTCATGATCTCTGGCAGCTGGTCTCGCAACCGGGCGCCTTGCGCGAGAATCTCGCTCAGATCGTGGAGACGCTCGGTGCTGGTCTCACCTACGCCATGCTTGGACTGGTTGTGTTTGCCGAGACGGGCTTGGTAGTGACACCGTTCCTGCCCGGCGACAGCCTTCTCTTTGCCACGGGCGCCGTCTGCGCAACCGTTGCCAGCGTGGCGCAACAGAGCGGCGCCGCACCCACCGTGCGGATTGAGATCATGGCCGCTGTCCTCTTTGCAGCAGCGGTCTTAGGGGACGGGGTCAATTACCACATTGGTCGCGCCATCGGCCCGGTGGCGTTCAGCGGTCGGCTCCGGTGGCTGCGCCGCGAACACCTCGAACGCACCCACGCCTTCTTTGAGAAGCACGGCGGACGCGCGGTGGTGATTGCTCGCTTCGTACCGATCGTGCGGACCTTCGCGCCGTTCGTTGCGGGAATTGGCGCAATGACATATCTCAAATTCCTGGTCTACAACGTGCTCGGTGCCGCGTTGTGGGTGGGGGTTCTACTGACTGCGGGCTACACACTTGGTGGCCTCGAATGGGTACAGCGCCACTTCGAAAAAGTGGTCATTGGAATCGTCATCGTGAGCGTGCTGCCCATCATTTGGGAGTGGTTGAAGGCGCGCAACATCCGTCGAGCGGGTGCAGCAGACCGTTGATCCCGTACACTTTGGGGCTCGGCACCCCGCCGGGATGGAAGGTATACAACCCATGAAGATCCACGAATATCAGGCACGCCAGTTCCTCGCAGACTTTGGAATTCCCGTCCCACCAGGACGCATGGTGGAGACCGTGGCAGATGCCGCGGCTGAGGCGCGCGCACTGTTTGCATCCGGCGTGGGCATCGTGGTCGTCAAGGCACAGGTCCATGCGGGCGGGCGCGGCAAGGCTGGATTCGTCAAGGTCTGCAAGACCGCCGAAGAAGCAGAGACCGCTGCCAAGTTCATGCTGTCGCACCGCATGGTGAGTCCGCAGACTCCGGCGGAAGGACTTGAAGTGAAGCGCATCTTGATCGCTGCTGGCGTTGACATTGCCAAGGAGTACTACTTGGCAATCGTCATGGACCGCACGCGCCGCACGAATACGTTGATCGCCAGCGCCGAGGGCGGCGTTGAGATCGAGCATATTGCCGAGACGCGCCCCGATGCCATCATCAAGGTGGCCCTCGACCCGCTGACCGGACTCGCTGCATTCCAAGCGCGTCAGACTGCATTCAACTTGGGTTTCAAAGGCAAGCAGGTGGCGCAAGCCGCTGACGCGATGATGAAACTTGCCGCGCTCTACCTCGCCAAGGATGCGACGCTTGCCGAGATCAACCCGCTCGTGGTCACACCCGCAAGCGCGGCGCATCCCGATGGCCAAGTGATTGCCATCGACGCGAAGTTCAACTTTGACGACAACGCCCTCTTTCGCCACCCCGACCTACGCGCCATGTTCGACCCTACCGAGGAGAACGCCTCAGAGATGCGCGCTCGGGAATTTGAACTGAACTTCGTAGCTCTCGATGGCAACATCGGCTGCCTCGTGAACGGCGCGGGCTTGGCGATGAGCACCATGGACATCATCAAACTGCATGGCGGCGATCCAGCCAACTTCCTCGATGTTGGCGGCGGCGCAACTGAAGAGGCCATCACTGAGGCATTCCGGATCATCCTCTCTGACGCTGCAGTCAAGGGCGTCTTGGTGAACATCTTCGGAGGCATCATGCAGTGCGACCGCGTTGCTCGCGCGATCGTTGCCGCGGCCAAGAATGTTGGTTTCAAGGTGCCGCTTGTGGTGCGCCTCGAAGGAACCAATGTTGCCGAGGCTCGCATGATTCTTGACGCCGCTCGCGCCGAACTTCCAACTATGCAATCGGCCACTGACCTTGCCGATGCCGCACGCAAAGTCTGCACCGCGGTCGCCTGACCGCCACCCAAGCCCCACATGCTGGTTCTCTTTGATATCGACGGCACCATGCTCCACTCATTGAGTGCGGGCGTGCATGCCATGACTGCCACGCTGCGTGACCTGCACGGGATTGACCCGGACTTCTCTCAGATTGAGATCCACGGTCGGCTCGATACGCTTATTTGGCGCGATCTGGCGCGCGTGCACGGCTACCCCACTGACGCTGCCTCGCACGCAATGTTCAAGCGCAGTTACGGCGAACACCTTGAACGTCGACTTGCAGACAACAACACGGTGGAGCGATTTCGTGGCGCCAAAGAACTCGTCGACGCAACCCGCGCTGTTGATGGGCTCACCATCGGGCTCCTCACTGGAAACTACGAATTCACTGGCAACCTGAAGGTTCGCCATGCGGGGATCGATCCGACGCACTTCGTAATCAATGCGTGGGGCGACGACGGTCCAGATCGCCGCAGTTTGGTGCCAGTTGCCATGCGTCGCTACGCCGAGCACCACGGCCGACCGGTGGCTCCACAGGATGTCATCATTATTGGCGACACCCCAGCTGATGTCGATTGCGCGCATGCATCCGGTGCGCGCGTGATTGCCGTTGCAACTGGACACTTTGATGTTGATTCGCTGCGCGCGGCGGGGGCAGACCTTGCAGTCCACGACCTCACTGACACGCCCATGTTGCTGCGCTGGATCACTACGAAGGCGTGACCGAACCGCGGGACCCGGCACTGTCAACCAAACGAATTAGTGACGGTTGATGCGCTCGCTCAGGGGCATCAGAATCCGCGGAATGAGCCGCTGCTCAACAAGTCGTTCACCATGTCCAGCGAGCGCCGCGAGTATGGTCGGCAACTCTTCCAATGACTTCACTGGACCGGTGCGACGGACGGTGAGCATGACACTCAGCGGATCAAGACCATCGCGCCCCGCCGCCGGTTCGCCGCCGCGTGGCAGCCGCGTCTTCACCTCAAGGTAGACATGCATGTCCGGAGCATCTGAGAGCGCAATTGCCAAGAAAGGCTGCGAATCAAGAACGTTGTCCGTTGCGATTTCGGCAAATTCACCCAGTGCCGAGCCACCGAGAAGCGCATCAAGCACAACTTCGTCGCGATTTCCTTCGCACTCAAAGTCGAATGCGTACACCAATTCAAGGTGATCAACATCCAGCGGACTGATTGAGAGAAAGTATGGCGCCACTTCAAGCACGGTGCGATGCATTCGATACGCATCTTCAAGAGTCGTGGGATTCACCCAGCCGCTCTTCAAGGACGTCTGACGCATACCGATCCACAGAAATTCCCGATCATCTTCGCCGGACTCCAACGCCACTTCACCATCGGGATATCGGTGCAGGCTTGAAAGGCGCGGCATCTCCTTGCGGAGGCGGCCAAAGAGATCAAGTACTGGCTCGCGCGCGGCGGGCAAGTCCATCTTGAGTGCAAGCTTCTGGTTGATGCAGAAGTCGCGACACAGTGCGCTGAAGTCTGACATGGTGTGCGCGCCCGAGAGATGCGGCGATGACGTGCGTCAGACCGACGGTGCCGCACCGGTGCCGCCCGAGGCCGCTCCCATGCGGTCGGCGTGATGCGAAATTGAGGTGGCGATTCGCTCACGAGCCTGCTGCAACTTCTGCTCATGAGCCTTGCGGTGCTTTCGACGCCAGGCAAGGATGCGCCAGACCGCAAACAGCACGATCGGCAGAAGCAGAAGGACGATGCCTCCGGCAAGAATTGGCACCCAAACAGCCAAAAGCGTGGCGATGACCGCAAGCACGGTTTCGGCCATTCCGTAGATTGGATTGAGCCAGCCAATGGTGAGCACCGAACTCGAGACACGACCAGCAATCGAAGCGGCTTCAACACCCGATGCCGTCATCGCGCCCACAATGATTCCGAGTGACCACGCAACTGCGGGGTGCAGAAGGGGTGTGGCCGGCAAGGCACTTGCCACGTCGCCGGGCATCATGATGTCAAGCTGACTCGTCATCAACACAGCACCCGCGATCGCGGCGAGCGGCGCTGCGAGCAGGTCGAGTGCGTGATCGACCCATGGAACCAAGAATCCCACAATTTCAACAACCGTTGCGGTGCCAAAGAGGACGATCGCCGGGGTTGCGCCAAGCCATTCAAATGACGGACCAACAACCAGCATGTCCGCGCGGACGGCGATTGATGCAACGAAGAGCGGCAGGAACACCCGCAACCCGCAGGCTGCAGAGAGTCCAAGTCCCGCACAGAGTGCCATGAAAATATGCATGATGGGAGCGCCAGTGACGGCGCTCAACCCGCCTTTGCTTCGAGGTACTTCTCAACACTCTTCACGTCCGCAGCGATCTGCGGAGTCATACGGAGCGTGAAGGTTGCACCCTTCTCAACAAAGACAACGCGGGTGCATTCTTCACGAGCAAGCCAGATGCGACCAGCTCGGGCAGTCCGGCGATTGCCGCTGCGGAGACGCTCACGCTTCAGGCGGTTCAACGCGCCCTGCACACCGGGGTTCATGCGCATGAGACGAAGCAGCGTCTGTTGGCGACGGTGCTCGACTGGAATGGCGGTGATGGTGAACTGGACGGTGGGGCTCGTTGCGGTGTTCGGCATGGTGTTCTCCTCGCGCAGGCAGGCTGCGCCGAGCCGCGTAGTGTAGCGGACCCCGCCGTTGCCGCAAGCGCGAAAGTCAGTGATGCTTATCGGCACCTACAGGGCCGCGTCCGGCTAGGCTTTAGCCATGGCACACGGAACCATCGGTTGGATCGGAGCGGGCGTCATGGGCGCATCCATGGCAAGGCATCTGATGAAGGCGGGTCATCCGCTGATCATCCATACGCGCACACGGGCACGGGCGGAATCGCTACTTGCCGAGGGGGCACGGTGGGCAGAATCAGCGCGGGACTTGGCTGAAGAGGCGGAAATCGTCTGTTCCATGGTTGGCTATCCAGAAGATGTCGAAGCTGCGCACCTTGGACCACACGGCACGCTGGCCGCCAAGCGCGCCCCCGCGCTCCTCATTGATTTCACTACGAGCAGCCCCGCCCTTGCACGCCGCATCGCCGAACGTGCTGCAGCGGCTGGCACGCTCGCCATCGATGCACCCGTCTCTGGCGGAGATATCGGGGCCCGCAACGCCACCCTTTCCATCATGTGCGGCGGGACGGATGCTGCTTTCCAAGCGGCTCAGCCGCTTTTAAGTCTTGTTGGCAAGACGATCGTGCTGCAGGGGCCCCCCGGCGCCGGGCAGCACACCAAAATGGTGAATCAACTGCTCATTGCCGGCACCATGCTGGGGATGGCAGAGGCACTTTCCTATGCCAAGCGGGCCGGACTGGATCCGGAAACTGTGCTTCAATCGGTCGGCGGCGGCGCGGCGGCAAGCTGGTCACTGACCAACTTAGCCCCACGAATCTTAAAATCTGACTTTGCACCCGGATTTTTCATCGAACACTTCCTGAAGGACCTTCGTATCGCGCTCGATGAAGCGCGTGCCTTGGGCCTGGACTTGCCCTGTGCCACCGCCGCTGAGCGCACCTATGCGGCGCTTGCGGAGGCTGGCTACGCACGCTCCGGGACACAAGCCATCGTCCACGCCTATGGATGGTGAACGAATATCCTGACTTCCCCACGCACTGTCTTTGACACGAAATGAGAACACTATGACCACGATCACCCAACACGATATCGGTGCCATTGAGCAGAAGGTGAAGGCGGCTCATCCGCCGTTCGCGCTCCTGAAGCAGGAACTACAGCAAGTCATTGTCGGGCAGCACGAACTGCTTGAAGGCTTGATCATCGGCCTGCTGTGCAACGGGCACATTCTGATCGAAGGCGTTCCGGGACTCGCAAAGACGACCGCGGTTGCCACGCTTGCTGCTGCCATTCGCACGTCGTTCCATCGCATCCAGTTCACGCCCGATCTCTTGCCGTCGGACTTGATCGGAACCATGGTGTACAGCCCCGCCACGCATGAGTTCAGCGTCAAGAAGGGTCCGGTCTTCGCCAACATCGTCCTCGCCGACGAAATCAATCGCGCACCCGCCAAGGTGCAGAGCGCGCTGCTTGAAGCGATGCAGGAACGACAAGTGACCATCGGCGGCGAGACCTTCAAGATGGACGACCCATTCTTGGTGCTTGCTACGCAGAATCCAATTGAACAGGAAGGCACTTACCCGCTCCCCGAGGCGCAGGTGGATCGGTTCCTATTGAAGATCGTGATCACCTACCCAACGCGCACGGAAGAGCGGCAGATTCTCGATCGAATGTCGCGCACCACTGGCAAGATTTCCGTGAAGCCGGTGATGCAACCCGAAGAGATCCGCGCTGCACGCGCCGTGGTTGACGAGATCTTTGTGGACGACAGCATTAAGGACTACATCGTCGCCTTGGTTGTTGCGAGCCGCGATCCCGCTGCGTACAAGGTGCCGGTGAAAGATCTGCTGCAATACGGGGCCTCGCCGCGTGCGACGCTGGCCCTTGCGCAGACCGCGCGTGCCAAGGCATTCATCGATGGTCGCGGGTTCGTAGTACCGCAAGACGTCAAGGATGTGGCGCACGCCGTACTTCGCCATCGCCTTGGTCTCAGTTATGAAGCCGAAGCGTTGGAGAAGACCTCCGATGATGTTGTGCGCGCGCTTCTTGAGCATGTCCCCGTTCCCTGACCAACGCCATGCAGACGTCTGAACTGCTTCGCAAGGTCCGCCGCATCGAAATCCGCACGTCTCACCTGGTGAGCGACGTGATGGCGGGCCAGTTCCGTTCCGCATTTAAGGGACGCGGAATGGAATTCGAAGAAGTCCGCCCGTATCAGTACGGCGATGACGTTCGCTCTATTGATTGGAATGTCAGCGCTCGCACAGGTTTTCCGCACGTCAAGTTGTTCCGCGAAGAGCGCGAGCTCACGGTGATGTTGGCGGTTGACCTGAGCGGCTCACTTTCCTTCGGAACGCATGCGCAATTGAAGCGCGAATTGGCTGCGGAAATCGCGGCGACGATCGCATTCAGCGCCATTCGTTCGAACGACCGTGTTGGCCTCGTCTGCTTCACCGATCGCGTCGAACTTGTTGTTCCGCCGCGAAAGGGTTCGCGCCATGTGTTGCGCATCGTTCGTGATCTGTTGGCTTTCGAACCAACGAGCCGTGGCACGGACATCGGTGGTGCTGTTGCCGAGGCAACTCGCATGCTCAGCCGTCGCTCGGTGCTCTTTGTGATCAGCGATTGGCGTTCCAATACCGTCTCTGCCAAAGGCGGCGAGCCTTGGGAAGACGCGCTACGCATTGCGCGCATGAAACACGATGTGATTCCTGTCCTGATTCGCGATCGCCGTGAGCATGCGCTGCCAGCACTTGGACTCGCTGAATTCATGGACGAAGAAACTGGCGAGTGCATTGTGGTTGACCTTGGATCAAAGGCGGTTCGCAATCGATTCGCGCAACTGGCTGCGGCCGAAGGATCCTTGCTCGACGAAACACTTCGCAAACTCCGCTCGGAAGCGATCCGCGTGGAGACTGGTAGCGACTTTGTTGCGCCGCTTACCACGTTCTTCCGCCGCCGCGAGGCACGGAGGGCACGATGAAGAAGACGCTTGCGACTTTCATCGCCGCCTTGCTCACTGTAAGTGGGCCGGCGCTTGCGCAAGACTCGAGCACTGCGCCGGTCATTGCGCCGCGCCCTGTCCCGCGCGCAACGGAACGCGCGCCCAAGCAGTCGCGTGTGGTGCAGGAAGTCAAAGAAGGCAAGCTCAGCGTGACTCGAACGCTCGATGCGCAGCACTGGCAGCCTGGCGCATCAATCACGATGCAAATCGTCGCTACCACGCCAGCTGACGTGTCGCTGCAACTTCCTGAAATTGGAACAACGTTCGGGCGCTTTGATGTACGCCCGGCATTGAGCAAGCCGTCCGCTGCCGGTCAAACAAGCATGGTGGCGGAACTTGTTGCATGGGAAGCGGGAACGCTTGATGTGCCTGCCGTCACAGTTTCCATGACCAGTGCTGATGGAACCAAGACGGCTGTCACGGTGCCCGCTACCAGCATCACGCTCACGACTCTCCTCGGCGGCAACCTTCCTCTGACCGAATTGGCGTCTGACATTCGCGGGCCAGTTGAAATCGATACACGCGCGTGGTGGTGGTGGCTGATTGCTGCAGGTGCAACCGCTATTGCTGGCGGATTTGTCTGGTGGCTCATGCGTCGACCAACACATCAGCCCGTGGTGATTCCGGTTGCACCCGATGAATGGGCGCGCCGCGAGTTTGACATCTTGGAATCGCAGCGGCTCCCCGAGCGCGGTGATGTGGAAGGATTCTTCGTTCGTCTTTCTGATGTTGTTCGCACGTATGTGGAGAGGCGTTACCAGATTGCTGCGCCCGATCAGACCACGCAGGAATTCCTTGGGCAAGCGGCGCACCATCCGAATCTTGCTGGGGAACACGAGCGCACGCTCGGTGCGTTTTTACGCAGCGCGGACATGGTGAAATTTGCGGCGGCACGCCCGGGGACTGACACCTGCGCGCACGCCCTCACCGCCATGCGCGGATTTGTCGAGCGAACCGCCCCGCCTCCAAGCGAGGCGGAGTCATGAACGGATTCCACGAAAGCAGTGTGTGGTGGCTGTTGCTGCTCTTGGCTGTTCCAATGGCATGGATTGCCGTTGCCCGCCCTCGCTCGCGCGCCACGATCGGATTTCCTTCGGTTGCGCCGCTGCGTGCGGCCGGCGCCACGCTCGTTTCTCGCACTTGGTGGTTGCCGCTGCTGTTGCGGATGGCAGCGCTGGTAACGCTCGCCGTATGCATCGCGCGCCCGATCAAGGCCAACGAGCAAACCCGCGTCTATGTCGAAGGCGTCGCCATCGAGATCGTGGTTGACCGGTCAAGTTCGATGCTGGCAATGGACTTCCAGAAGGATGGCGAGCGCGCTGATCGATTGACGGCGCTGAAAGAAGTTGCCGGGCGATTCGTTCTTGGTGGCGCTGGACTTGATGGTCGTCCGAGTGATCTCATCGGGCTCATCTCGTTCGCCCGGTACGCCGACAGTATCTGCCCGCTCACGCTTGATCACGACTACCTCGTACAGGTGCTTGATACGGTTACTGTTGCCGGCAATCGCGGCGAGGACGGCACGGCAATTGGCGAAGCGGTGGCACTCGCTGCGGAGCGGCTCCGCGACGCCACGGAACGCGGCGGCGATCTTCCGAAGCCAAAGAGCAAGGTGATCATTCTCCTCACCGATGGCGAAAATAACGCCGGCGATATTGCTCCAACGACTGCTGCTGAAATTTGCAAGACCTACGGAATCACCTTGTACGCCGTGGGGATGGGAACGATCGGCGAGGCGCCCTACCCAATGCAAATGCCGTTTGGTGGTACGCGGCTCGTGCCGGTACCCGTACACATCGACGAGAAACTCTTGAAGGAGATGGCCACGCTCACTGGCGGTCAGTACTTCCGCGCTACCGACTCACGCAGTTTGGAGTCGATCTACGAAACTATCAATCGTCTTGAGAAGACCACCACCGAACAGCGGCGCTACTTGCAGTTCCGCGATCTTGCGGTTGAAGGTTCCGACATTGCCGGCGTGCAATTTCCGCCGCTCCTCTTGATTGCGTTTCTATTGATCGCCGCTGAACTGCTGCTCGCGCAGACGCGTTGGAGGATGTTGCCATGAATCCCATGGACTTCATGTTTGCCAATCCTGCAGCACTGAATTGGATCTGGGCAGTGCTTGCACTGGTGGTGCTTGTAGTCATCCGAACGCGCGGACGCGCGCGCGCTATCGCTTCGTTTGCTGATGCGCCGCTCTTGCGTTCCATCGCGCCGCGTGCCAATGCAGCGCGGCCTTTCGTGCGTGCTGTGCTGGCGCTGGCTGCGCTGGCGGCATTGGTTCCTGCACTGATGGACCCGCGCTGGGGCGCTCAAGTTGAAGAGGTGAAGCGCCGCGGCGCAGATGTCTTCTTCGTTATGGATGTCAGCCGGTCAATGACCGCGCAAGATGCAACGCCTGACCGCCTTTCACGCGCGCGGCAATTTGTAGAGGAGACCGTGGAGTCCCTTGGCGGGGACCGCATCGGACTGGTTGAATTCGCTGGTACTGCGGCGATGCGCGTTCCACTCACTCTGAATTACGGGGCATTCCGTACCACGCTCGGGGAACTCGTTCCACTTTCCGGTGCGCGCGGCGGCACCGCATTGGCGAACGCCATTGCACTCGCGGCCGCGAGTTTCCCGCCGGCATCTGCTGGAAGCCGCGCCATCATCATCCTCTCGGACGGCGAAGACCTCGACACCGGCGATGCCGATCCAATTGCCACTGCAAAGGCCGTACTCGAGAAGAACGGAGTGCATGTGTATGCAGTTGGAATCGGGGACTCCCGGGAAGGCGCGCGCATTCCGGAATCTCGCACCAAGGACGGGGTTCAATACCTCGTCTACGACGGTCAGGAAGTGTGGAGCAAGATGGACGAGCGCGTCCTCCGCGAGACCGCGCTTGCAGGTGGCGGCGCATTCATTCCAGCCGGAACTGGTCGCGTTGATATGGCACGTGCCTACGCGCAGACTGTCGGCGCGCTTGAACGCAAGGAATTTGAAGATGCAACGGTCACGCGTCGCACCCCGCGCTTCCAGTGGTTTGCTGGACTCGCATTTGTCTTCCTCCTTGTTGGAAGCGTCATCCCAGCGCGCCGCGCGCCCAAGACGGAGGATGGTGCGCAATGAATCGGACTACAGCGATTGCATTGGGTCTGGTGGCCTCGATTGCGCTCCACGCGTTCGGTCAAGTGAATCCCACGACGCGGCAGAACGCACCTCGGGCGGATGCTGGGCGGGCGGATGCGCCGATGGGAGGCGCGAAGAGTGCACCAGCGGCCGCGCGACAGACTCCGCCGATGGCAGGCGCGAAGAGTGCGCCTGGGGCAGCAATGCCCGCGGCGCAAGGCAACGGGCAAGACGGTGGGCAACAGAGCGAGAAGGTTCGCGCGCCTGAGACGGCGCATGAACCAGTTGATTTCCGCAGCGCCGTTCGCGCGGGCGAGGCAGCGCATCAGAGCGGTGACTTTGCCGGCGCTGCCGCCGCATACGAAGCCGCGCTCGCGGCACGGCCTGATGCCGCCGACGCTGCGTACAACATGGGTGTTTCGCTCTACAAAGCAGGCAAGTTCCAGGATGCCGCCAAGGCGTTCGCGCGAGCAAGCAATGCAGCATCGAACGGCGAACATACCGACGCTGCGCTGAGTGCATCGAGCCTATACAACCGCGCTGCCAGTTTCTACAGCGCAACGCGAACGCAGGCCGAAGCCGCGCAGCGCATGCTTGACGAGCAGCGCACTGCAGCGACTGGCGAGGCGAAAGAAGGCCCCGAGGCAAAGATCGATCCCGAGGCCAAGATCGATCCCGAGGCACTGAAGCAAGCGATTGCCGATGCCAACAAGAGTCTTGGAGGATTCAAAGACGCGGCCTACGCGAACCCCGCTGATCAAGAATCCCGCGCAAACGCGGAGCAGAGCCTGCGCCTCATTCGCGCCCTCGAAGAGCTGAAGAAGAAGCAAGACGAGCAGCAGAAGAAGGACGACAAGAAGGATCAGGGCGACAAGAAGGACAAGGACGACAAGAAGGACCAAGGCGACAAGAAGGATCAAGGCGACAAAAAGGACCAGGGCGACAAAAAGGACCAGGGCGACAAAAAGGACCAGGCCGACAAGAAGGACAAGGACGACAAGAAGGACCAGGACGACAAGAAGGATCAAGACGACAAGAAGGATCAAGGCGACAAGAAGGATCAGGGCGACAAGAAGGATCAAGGCGACAAGAAGGACAAGGACGACAAGAAGGATCAGGACGCAAAGTCCCCTGAAGATCAGAAGCCTCCAGAGGAGCCGAAGCCTGGCGAGCCGGGGCAGCCAAAGGATGGTCAAATGACCAAGGATCAGGCTGACCGCCTCCTGCAGTCGGTGCGCGATCGCGAGCACGAACGACGCGCCGCGCAGGAGCGCAAAGTGCAGGCCGAAGCCGCGCGCGGCCGTAAGCCGATCAAGGACTGGTGATCACCCGAATGCGTGTAACGATCCTCGCCATCCTCCTCTGCCTCTCCCTCTCCCTGCTGCGAACCGCCGCCGCGGGAGACGCGCACTTCCGCATGCCGGAGGGCAATGCATACGAAGGCGCACCGATACTGGTGACCATCGAAGTCACCGATGCCGGTGATGTGAAGCCGCCGGTCGCTCCGGAAATCGCTGGCGCAACAGTTCGTGTGATCGAACGCGGCCGGCAGTCCATGACCGAACTACGCAACGGTCGCGTGCGCAATTCGTCCACGGTGACCTACGCAGTCGAAATCACGCCCGAACGAGCAGGCAGCATCGACATTCCCGCGCTCTCTGTGGAGGTTGACGGAAAGGAAATCCGCAGCAAGCCGCAGCGCGTTCAAGTCTTGAAGAGTGACGCTGGCAACCTTCTTTCCGCTGAAGTCATTGGCCTGCCGGCTGAGGGCTATGTTGGTCAGCCGCTCGACCTGATTCTTCGGATCAGCGTTCGCGCCTACAAGGATGCCACGTACGGTCAATTGAACGAGTCACAGATGTGGCAACTCGTTGATCTACAGGGCAGCGAATGGGGCGTCTTTGAGCAGCAAGTCGGCGAACTCAGGCAGCGTAACGCCGCGCCGCGTGCGCAGCAGGAAATTCGGAATGGTGACACATACTTCAACTATGAATTGACGCGCCGCACGTGGCCGCCGAAGACAGGTGCACCGGAAATCGGCACGGTCCGCATTCGCATGACGTATCCGCTTGCGCTGCGTGAAGTGCAGAACCTCTTTCTTGATCGCCAACTCACGATCAGCGAATCACGGCCGCTCTCGATAACGGCGACTGCATCGGGCGTGACCATTCTTCCTCTTCCGGAGATTGACCGACCTGCTTCATTTAGCGGTGCGGTGGGTGCATTCGCGATTGCCGTCACCGCCAAGCCAACGACTGTTGCTGTCGGCGATCCTGTGACGCTGACACTTGCGATCACCGATATCCGCGGCGGCGCGAATCTCGAAACGCTGCAGCCCCCCGCCCTCGCAGCCGACGCCACGCTCGCCCGAGAGTTCCGAGTTCCAAATGAGCCGCTTTCCGGAGTCGTCAGTGGCAGCACCAAGCGATTTACCGTCACTGTGCGACCCCTGCGCGCCGGAACAGCCGCGATCCCGCCGATCGAATACAGCGCGTTTGACCCGCAGAATCGCAAATATGTTGTGAGTCGTAGCCAGCCGGTTCCGATCACAGTCACTCCCGCCAATCAGATGGATCTCTCAAAGATCGTCAGCGGCGCTGGTGCGACTGGGAACGATGCGTCAACACCAGGAACGCAACTGACCGAAGTGCAGAGCGGCTTGGTAGCAAATCGGCCGGTCACCGATGCGCTGCTTGCAGACGAACGGCTGAGCACGGGGCCACTCGAACTAGCGGGCCTCTTCGTCCCACCCATTGCCGCCGCGGGCGCACTCGCCGTCCGTTGGCACCGGGCAAGGCACGCGCGCGACGGCGGTCTCTCACGTCGCAGCCGGGCGCGCCGCACTGCCGACGGTCGTCTCCGCGCGGCAACCGACGCAGCCGGACTTGCCGGAGCCATCACCGGATTTGTAGAAGACATGACGGGCCGCCCAGCAGGAACGCTCACGCGCGGGGACCTTGAACGCGTGCTGGCGACTGCCGGTGTGAATCATGAACTCCGTACCCGCATCGCTGAGTTCCTTGGGCACTGTGATCGTGCCCGCTATGCCGGGGCTGCCGCTCCCGCCGAACTTGCTGCCGAAGCTCAGCGCGCGATCGATTCACTCGACGCAGCGCGCCTGCGTACCGCGAAGGGGGACGCACGATGAATTGGTCCAATTGGTTCATGAAATTTGGCGTAGTACTGTGCATCGTGATGGCTGCACTGAGTGGATCGAAAGCATCCGCTACTGATTACGACCGTTCACTCGGCGCAGCGCGTGATGCGCAGGTTGCCTATGAGCGCGGAGTCCAACTTCGACGCACTGATGCTGCCGCAAGCCTCGACGCATTCCGCGAAAGTACCAAGCTTTGGGAACGAATCCGCGCGGCGGGCGCCGAGAACGGACCACTTGAATTCAACCTCGGCAATGCCTACATGGAATCTGGCGACATCGGTCACGCGATCGCCGCATACTTGCGCGCCGAGCGCTTCATGCCCGGTGATTCCGACCTTGAACACAACCTGGCACGCGCGCGCGCCGGCGTGAAGAGTTCATTCGAACGAACGGGCGGCACACTGCTTGTGGATTCCGTGGCACTCTGGTGGCACGTGGTGCCCCGGTCAATTCGGCTCACGCTGGGTTGGCTGTGCTGGCTTGGTTTCTGGGGTGCTCTTGCCGCATGGCTCATCCGTCCCGCCATACAGCGCGGCGGTGCGGGCACGAAATCGAAAGCTGGATGGCGCATTACGATCGTCTCGCTACTGTGTGGAACAACACTCTTCGGCGGCAGCGCGATCGCCGACGAGTACATCCATATCAGCCGCCCGCGCGCAGTGTTGGTGGAGACTGGCGTCACGCTCCGTAAGGGCAACGGTGATGGATTCGAACCCGCATTCGTTGAGACGCTTGGACCGGGAGTCGAGAGCACGGTGATCGAAGTGCGCCCGGATTGGCTGCGCATCGAACTTCCTGACGGCCGCTCTGGATGGATTCGCGACACACAAGCGACGCGGCTCTGACGAGACATCACGAGACGCGTCGCTGCATCATGGCAGCCCAATACAAAAGCAAGCTCGCCCCGCGATGATTGCGGGGCGAGCGAAGCGGAGAGGGTGGGATTCGAACCCACGAGCAGGCAAGCCCGCTGCTAGTTTTCGAGACTAGTCCCTTCAACCGCTCAGGCACCTCTCCGGGTGGAACGGGACAAAGACAGTATGCGCGGGATCGGGGCACCGGTCAATCCGGAGCGCTCCGATCTGAATGCGAAGTCAGCGACGCGGCGGAGCCTCGAGCCCGCTCGCCTCCCAGTCAATGGTGATCTTCTCGTGCACGATCTCATCGATGACAACCTCGAAGTCCGTGCGACCATTACGCTCAACGAGCGGACGGGCGCCGTCAACGAGTTCGCCGAGGCGACGCTGGATCAGGGCGGTCAACTTGAAACGACCACCAAGCTTTTGGACGATTTCATCGCTCTTCAATGCGTCAATCACGAGCAGGCTCCGATGGGAATGACCGAATGTGCGTGGACCAAACGCGGAGGGCACCGCCCAATCGCGAGCCGAGCAGTATAGCCCTGCCCCGCGCAACCGCAAAGAGCCGAGAATATGCGCACCCCCGCCCCGGTACCCTCCTCCGATGCCTCCAAGCGGAAATCTACGATTCCCGGCCCTCCTACACGTCAAACGCGGCGAGGACTTCGACCGTGCCTATGCGCTGCGGCGCCGTCAGGACTGCGGCGGGATCATCGTCTACGCGGCCCGCAATGGGCTGCCGATCACGCGCATCGGGTTGAGCGTTTCCCGCAAGGTGGGCAATGCTGTTGCGCGCAACCGATTGAAGCGCCTCCTGCGCGAGGCATTCCGCGCGCTGCAACATGAGCTGCCAACGGGACTCGATCTTGTGTTGGTCGCGCGCCGCCATGAAGAGTGGGACGCTGAACGGTATCGGAACGCCTTGGATCAGTCGGCGCGCGCGCTGCATGCATTAATCCCACCGCATGTGGATCAGCCGTAATCAGCACCACACATCATCAGTCATCACGGCACTGGGTCGTGGCCGCATCCGCCCCACGGATTGCATCGCGCGATTCTGCAACTCGCAAGCCATGATCCGCGCACCGCGCCGTGACGCTCGATGGCTTCGACTGCGTACACCGAGCACGAAGGATGGAAGCGGCACCAGCCGCGTGTGATCCATGCGATACGGCGTTGGTAGAAATGAATTGCGCCGATACATGCGCGTGCTGCGTGACTGCGCTCAGGCATGTTGCACCGGATTGCTGATCCGACCGACGCCCGCGATTTCAATTTCCACAACGTCGCCTGCCTTCAAGAACACCTGAGGGGTACGGCCAAATCCGACGCCGGATGGCGTTCCGGTGAGAATCACCGTGCCAGCTCGAAGCGTCGTGCCACGCGAAAGCTCCGAGACAATCCGCGCCACGGAGTGCAACATGATGGATGTCGAAGCATCCTGCATCACCACCCCGTTGAGCCGAGTGACAATACGGAGTGCCTGCGGATCCGGGATCGCAGCCGTTGGTGTGATCGCACCGATCGGGCAGAATGTGTCAAAGCCCTTGCCGCGGCAAAACTGGCCGCCACCACCCTCGCGCTGCCACCAACGTGCAGTGACATCGTTCGCCACCGCGTAACCGCCGATGACCGACAGCCTTCGAAGTCAACCTGCGGACCGTGCTCATCGCAGATGGATGGAATGACGATCGCGTCACCATCGGCACATACGGACGATGGGTTCTTCATGAACATCACCAATGCGTCCGGCGCCTTGCCACCCATTTCGGCAACGTGGTCCGCGTAGTTCTTCCCAATAGCCAGAATTGCAGGAGGAGGCGTGCGCATGGCGCGAAGGCTACATCAGCGCTTGCGGTCCATCGAACCTTCTTGGCGCGCCTTGTCCTCAGCCGCGCGCTTGCTCTCGCGCTCCGCCTTGCGGGCGCGGTAGGCATCCATGTTCGGCGGCTCTGGGAACAGATTCTCCGCCTTCGCGCCGCCCGAGCCAAGCGGGCTCGCTGCCAGATCCGCCTCAATGCGCGCGCGTGCTGAGTCGTAGACCATGGCGCGCTGATCTTCCGGCAGGCGGTTGTACACCGTGAGCCGGTCAACAAGCGGAAGCGAGCCGTCCTGCATGATGCTCACAAGAACATCTTCAACGCTGCGCTCGAGCGATCCAATCAAATCAGCGAGGCGCGCGTCACCCATCTTGGTACGAAAGTCAGTGAATCGGTTGGTACGGAAGTACTCAGTGAGATCGCGCGCATACACCAACGCATCATCAAGCACCTTCTTCTTGCCGACCAAGTATCCCTCCAAGAAACCGCGACGAAGGATGGCCGCGACATCCGTGCGCGCCACATCGGGAACCATCTCATAATCGCCGAATGTCGCGTTGCGCACGAATACATCGAGGGGAGCAACATATTTATTGTTTGGGATCAAGCCACCGCGACCGCATAATTTGTCGAGCTCATCAAGGAGCTTCTGCGCCTCCTCTGCCTCACCTGCGTGATAGAGCTCGCGCACTGCCTGCGCCATGAAGTTCTCATAGAAGTCAACAAAAGTGTCCGGACCACCGCCGCGTGCTTTGAAATGCTTGCTGTACAGCTCGCGGAAATAGCGATCAATAGCCTTGATCCAACGAATGTCATAGAGCCGTGTTGGGTTGTCGGTTGAGAACGGATCGACGCGCATCAGCCCAGAGTGAGCGAGCGCCTGCATAGCCTGAATGGTTGTGCGATCATCATTGAGGATCCGGTAGATGTCCTCGTCATTGTTGTAGCGCTCTGAGCCAATTTCTGCGCCCATCTTTGACCAGTAGAACGCATGCGACTGCGGATGTCTCCAGTCAAATGGACCAAACTCACGCGTGTAGCGAGCCATGCGCGCGGGATCCATGTTGTAATCGTCAATAAGCACACGTTTACGGAGGAACGTCACCAACTGATCAATCGCCTTGGCGTTCGCTGGATCTGAGAAGACATCGTCCACCGATGCATACACCGGATCCCGGCGACGGAATTGATCCTGCAGATTGAAGAGCTTGGCGTAACCCGCACCAGTTCGCACCGAGTGCCAGCGCCCGTGCGTGAACAGGAAGTCGCGGTCCAACTTCACTTTGTACTTCGGGTCGAACACGCGCATCTTCGCCTCAAGCGTCGCAAGCATTGTGGCAACGTCGGGTTCGCGCGCTATCAGTTCCTCGTAGGTGTCTGGAGCATCGACAATCGCCTGCAGCCATGCGGCGCGATCCTCGGAGCCAGGCGGTGGCTCACCAAGAAGCAGGTGCCACTCCTTAGCAAATTCGCGCTTGTAATAGAGATGCGCGTCATCGCTGAGGCCGTCAATCTTGTGCGCAAACCACCCACCCAATTCCTTGTAAAGAATCAGGTCATTTGGGTTGTAGCGAATGCCCTTGTTGCGAACCAAGTCAATGCCTTCATTGACGAGCTTCCAGCGCTCCTCAGGCGTGCTGGTCATTACCGAAAGGTTGTACGCCAAGTTGTGACCGTGGAATGCCCATACTTCGCCGAAACGAGGTTGCAACTTGGTGATGAGATCAGCCAATCGGCGCGCGTCGTAGAACTGCGAGGTTTCGCGCATCTGTTGCAGGCGAATCCATAAATAATCCACGACGAGACCGCGCAATGCACCCACTGCCGCGCCGATGGCAACGATTGGCGGTGCGCCCTCCACCGAAACATCGGTGTAGCGCAACTTGCCTTCATCACTTGCCGCAACGATGCGCGGCAGCAGCGCGGATGCAGTGAATAGCGCTGCCACGGCTGCGAGAACCGAAAGGATCTGGATGGTGCGATCGCGCATCGGTCAGCCGTTGCCGCTGTAAACGGCGATCTCCTTCCGACGAATGCCAAGCCAGCCGATAAGCAAAATTCCGCCCGTCCAACCGAGACCGATGCCCACAACCGTATCGAACAGTGTTGACCACGTGATGGAGCGCCCCTGAGCAAGCGAATCACTGGGGCTACGCGCCGCAAATCCACTCAGCAGGAATTCAACGGTTCGGGCAATCGCCAATACCGCCGCTTGGAAAATCCAAATGATGATGCCGCTCTTCTCATCGGGATAGTAGTACTTGATGGATGTTGCTAAGAACGGCGTCAGCGTCGCCATCGCAAAGACGCCAAAGGTGAGTAGCACTGCGATCGGAAAGCTTAAGAGTGAACCGCCGGCAACTGCGAGCGCTGCAAGGAACGCGAGTTTGCACCCATCAACAATCACAGCTGAAGCAAGGTTCCCTACAAAGGTGGATTCGGCGGCCATCACTTCAAGCGAATCATCTTCGACAAAGATGGTCAACTGTAAAGGAATCGGCTGCTTTTTCTCTTCGTCCCAGCCCGCTGAGAAGATTCTGATGTTCAGATCGCCCTGCTGGTCCACAAATTTCGGATCAATATCGAGGGTATAGGCCTCGCCCGGGGTCCACTCGCGCAGTTCCCACATACCTGCACCGCTACCGGTGGTGTACTGGAACATGGCTGGGAACTTCTTATGTTCATCCTCGCCGCCACCATGCAGTTTGTACCGGAGCGAAATGCCGCGCTGCTGCGCAACGACTCCGGAAAGCCCATGAAACACGAACTCCCGGCTCTCGCCCGGCCCGATGCGGCGCTGCTGATTGAGAAACTCTCGCTGCTTCGCCGTGGCAATACTGCGGCGCGATTGTGACTCATCAGCAAGACCGTTGGCGATATCCGCCTTGAGTACCGAGTCGCCCTCAATCGTCTGGTCGATGATCTCTCGCAATCGCTCAGGCGGGAGCGTCTCAAACTCCGGTCGAAACCCAACGCGACCAACGAGCACTGTGTCGCGTACATCGCGGGCATCACGCTCGTCAAGTGGCTTCTGTGAAGCAAGGTACGAAGTGCCCGCAGCAAGCAGCAGACCACCACCGACGACCAAGGAAAACCCAAGCGCAAACGTGCCGATCCACTTTCCGAGCAGCCAGCCACCATGCGAAATCGGCTTTGTCACCACAGACCACACTTGACGATCGCGAATCTCAAACGCGGTGCTCGCGCAACCGAAGACGATCACGAAGAGCGCAGCCATTGTGTAGAACGCGGTGTGACCCCAGTCAAGGAATCCCGGAATCGCCTGCAACAGCGCCTCGCCGCGCTCCCGCGAAAGCGCAAGAAACGGGACGATCATTGCGATGGGTAGCGCAAATCCAGGAAGTGCCAAGGTGCGTATGCCTTCGAGCGCCGTGTTGGATGCCACTGCAAATGGGCCGGAACGAACGCCAAGAAGCGCGCGCGCGCCGTTCCAGAGAAATGCAAAGAGCAATAGCGAAAGTGCGGAACTGATCAACCACTGCGTGGCAACGGGCCAGCCCATCCACCAACAGAAGGTTGCCGCCGCCGCGACCGTGCCTCCCACTTCAAGAGCCGGGAGCAGCAGCCCAATCCACACGACTGCGAGTGCACCGATACCGCTCAGTGCCAATACCGTGATCACCAGTAGCGGGGAACGCACCAGAACATAGGGCATCCACAGTGGAACCTGGTCACCGAGCAAGCGCCAAGAAAGTTCCAGCTTCACATCAGCTGGCATCAAGCCTGCATCATCAAAGAGATCGACGGCCCGACCGACGACACGAGGACCGCCGTATTCACGGTCACCAACTGTCACCATGCCGCGTTGCATGAGTTGCATGGCGGCCGGATCACGGTCTTTCGCAGAGCATTTTTCAAGTGACTTCAAGATGGCTGCCCGCTGCGTCTGCAGAGAGAGCGATGTCGTCATGAGCGGCCACGCGATCAGACCAAGCGCTACCAAAATGGCAACGGTTGCCAGAATGCGCGCCGCACGCGTTGCCATGCGCTCGCCGATCCAGCGATGGAGCCGCGCCACGAGTGCGGTCACGGATTCCCGCCTCCGCCAAGCAGATCATCGATGACCGATCGATCGACATCCTTTGGTGGTTCCGGAGCCTTCGTTGTCTTCGGTGCAGGCGCGCCCGGTTCAGCCTTGGTGGCGGCAGTCACAGGCTTGCCACTCACGAGCGCGTCAAGCACCGCAGTATCAGCAGTTGGTGTTGCCGGCACAGTGGTAACAACAGGTTTGGGGGCCTGAATAACCGCTTCAAGATCAGCAATCAGCCCACCGCCTTCCTTCTCTTCGCCACGCAGGAACGCCGCTGTTGGTCCGCCTGCGCCCGCCCCGCTTGTTGCGGCACGATCATTGCGCGCACGTTCAACAATCTGCAGGAAGAGGTCCTCGAGGCGCTGTCGCGGCGCGGCCACGCGCTCGACTTCAACGTGTGCGGTCTCGCGGATGATCCGCTCAATCTTGGTGACGGTGGCTGCGTCGAGTCGCGGCGTAGTGATGACGGTACGGCCGGAGTCTTCGAGCAGCTCGTCCACGGTGCCCTCGCTGCGAATCTTGCCGCCGTAGAGGATCACCATGCGATCACACACATCCTGCACATCGTCAAGTTGGTGACTGGAGAGCAGGATGGTCTTGCCGCGTCGCCCAAGGTCAAGAAGCAAATCTTTCACTTGGCGCGAACCGAGCGGATCAAGACCCGATGTTGGTTCATCAAGAATGAGTAGATCAGGATCATTGATAAGTGCCTGCGCGATTCCCAGACGCCGCGCCATGCCTTTGGAAAATTCGCCAACCGGGCGATTCGCGGCGTGCGTCATGCCAACCATTTCCAGCAATTCGTCAATGCGACTGCGACGAATTGCGCGCGGTAGACCGAAGAGTTTGCCGTAGAAATCAAGGGTCTCAACCGGTGTCAGGAACCGGTACATGTAACTCTCTTCCGGCAGGTAGCCAATGCGCCGCTTGACGGCGACATCCGTGGGTTCCTTGCCGAACACCGAAAGATTCCCCTTGCTGCGATGCAACAAGCCAAGAATCATCTTGATGGTGGTGCTCTTGCCACTGCCGTTCGGGCCAAGCAGTCCGAAGATCTCGTCGCGGCGAATCTCAAAGGAGATGCCATCAACGGCGATCGATTTCTGGCGGAGCCAGAAATCGCTGAACACCTTGGTCAGGCCAACTGCGTCCACCACAATGTCATTATTCGTCGCGTCAGTTGCCATGCGAGCACTCCTTGCCGACGTCAGTCGCGGCCAAAGCCCTTCTGGGCACTGCGATCAAGGCGACGACCAGGTTCATCGATGGTGATCTGCCGACTTCCAAGTTGGAAGTTGGAAGAGTTGGTCTTCATCGCTTCCATCTTGCGGCGCTGCACTTCGTTCTGGCGACGGGCCTGCATCACCTCGTTCGAACTTTCAAGATTGATGCGGACCGGGCCACCCGCGTCAGGCGCCGCAAGCATCTCCGCGGTGGGCGATGAAAGCACTTGCCGAACCGCGTCAAGCCACAATTTGCGCACCAGTTGCTGCGGATTCTCTCGGAACGACGGCGCAAGCCCATTGAGTCGACCGACTTCCTTACCGAGCGTTGCGCGCACTGATGCTCGGTACGCCTGCGCGCGAGCGATGATTGCAGATGTCTGTCCGACATTCGTACCGCCTTCGAGGCGCGTACCAAGTTCTTGCATCACCGCATCCGCAGCGGTCAGGTCACCGCGCGTGAGTTCCGTTTCGTAGCGCTGCACCAAATCCAAGATCTGCGCGTAGTCCGCTCCGGCCATTCCGACGAGCGTGCCGTTGGCTTCTTGCTGCGCCTTCTCAAGCGCCAACTTGCCGTTCTCGCGAGCCTCTTGCACACGGCTGAACGTATTGCGAATAGCAAGCGGCGCGATCTTCTCAGGAATGGTCACTATGCCAAGCTTCACACCAGACTTCATGGAATCGAGCGTTGACTGCGCACGCTGGCGAAGCGCCTGCTCGGGTCCATCGCGATTTTCAAGCAATTCCTGCAACGTGAACTGCGCCGCCGTCTGGACCATCCCACGCGCAAGCGCATGACGGACGACTTCGCGAAGTGCCTCTGGCTGGAATTGGTCAAGCGTGCGCACTGCGTCCTCGACGGTGTATTCGGCGGCAATGCGAACATGCGCCAGGTCACCGTCAGCCGTAATCAGCGAGCCATCAAGACCGGGACGAATCGGATCCTCGGGAGTGGTGGCTGCAGCCGCCTGTTCCACCGTGGTTATTCCCTGCTTAAAGCGCGGCCAGAATTCGCTATTGAGTTCCACCGCATCCTTCTGGGGAAGCAACACAATCTCTCCAACTGGATACGGCCAGAACGGCTGCAAACCAGGGGACACTTGCTCATCACCAGGAGCGCCGACAATCCGTCCAAAGAATGTCTTGACGCCGGTCTGCCCTTCCTGAACGGTCTGGAATCCGCTGAACAGGAACACCACCACCAATGCCAAGATTGCCACCTGCAACACGCGGTAACTCAGGCGCAGCGCCTCGCCGAGCGACTGATTGGCAGGATCCATTGCCTGCCGCATTGCCGCCTCAGCCCCAGCGCCAGCTGACACCGTGTACTGCGCACTCGCGCCGCGGCGTGGCGCTTCGTCGGCTGCAGGCGCAAGATTGGGGTTGGGATTCGAGTCCATCATCAGCGTTGGTCCTTGCTAAGCGTGCAAGTGATCGGTGCGAAACTCATCATTTTGTCTTTGCTGCATTGCCCGGCTGCGGGATGCCCTGCGCGTTCACCGGCGCATCGAGATTGATGAGATGGAATGGAGCGCGCGTTGTATCAGTGATGTAGGTGGTGCTCGAACTGAGCGACGCCTTCAGCGTGTCAAGCCACGTCAGGAAGATCGCCAACTCTGCCTCGCCCTTCATCTCTTGGTAGTAACGCGTGGCCTCTTCGTTGCCCTTTCCTTCGATACGGGCGGCCCATTGATCAGTGAAATTCATGATGATGTCAGCCTGGCTCTTCGCCTGACTCTTGATGGCCTCAGCGGCGCTGGCGCCCTTCGCTTCCTCAAGATTTGCCAGCGTCTCCTGCACAGCCGCCATGCGACGAAGTACTGCAACAGTGGTCTTATTCGGAAGAACAACCTGCGAGATGCCAACGCTCACCGGCATGGTGCCCGCAAGACGCGTCTTCTGCAGATCACCAAGGATCGCAGTCTCTGCATCGGCAAGCTTTCCGCCCTGCCCAACGAGATCGCCGAATGCGTAACCACCGATGGCCCGGAGCGC
The DNA here is from genome assembly GCA_026386795.1 of Planctomycetota bacterium. Taxonomy (GTDB): domain Bacteria; phylum Planctomycetota; class Phycisphaerae; order Phycisphaerales; family SM1A02; genus UBA966. Next base: position 24,661 of record JAPLMU010000126.1, on the reverse strand, counting down.
TCCCTGAAGTTGCGTCTCCAGCGCGTTGGATGCACCCTCAACCGATGCGTAGCTCGTGAAGAATCGCAACGCTTCTTCAGGCGTGGTGTCAATGCGCCATGTCATGAAAGCCTGCACCAATACTTGCTGACCATCGCGCGTAAGCACAGTTTCAAGCGGGCTCTCAATGAGTTGCTGCCGCGTATCAAGCCGCGTGACCTGATCGATGAAGAATGGTGCCTTCATGTGCAGGCCCGGCTCGGTAATCACCCCGGCGGGTTTCCCGAAACGCGTAACGATCGCGATTTCATGGAAGTTCACCGTGTAGGTGGTGTTGTAGAGCACAAGCACAAGCACGATGAGCGCGCCGACAACGATGCCGATGGTGCGATTCATGGGTTACTTACCTTCCCCAGCTGTTGGGGGCTTTTCTTTCTTCTCAAGATAATCAGCCAAGTTCAATCCAGACTCAGCCTGCTTCATAGTCACATCAATGTCGGCACGACCAGCCACCGACTCGCCAAGGACATACTTGACGCGCACACCCGCAAGCGCGCGACCGAGCACCTGCATGGTGCGAAACTGCTTATAGAGTTCAGGCGCCGCATGGAACGAAGGAGCCTGCCCGAGCACCTCAGCTGAATCTCCAGCAGCACCCATGACAATCGCCCATCGCTTCGCGCGCGCCTGCGAAACGACGCGCGCAGCGCCACCCTTGCTATCGACGACCAAGCGTTCAACAGCCGCTCGCTTCTCTGAGGCGAGCGCACTGTCAGCGCCGCTCTCGCGTTCGATCTTCTCCAGTGCAGCGATCGCCGTCACGATTCCTTCGGCCCGCTCTGGGCTGCCTGCAATTGCCGCCATCGATGCGCGCGACATACGGTCTGCCTCTTCGCGCAGTTTGCGAGCGTTCTGCATGTCAATAGAAATCTCTTCGAACATCCCCGCGCCGCGCCCGGCGGGCGGGCGCAGTGTCGGCACCTGAATCGCCACGACTTCCACGCCAGTTTTCGCGGCATCAAAGCTCGCTTGAATACGCTCGCGCAAAGAGCGGACGAGTGAATCGCCACGCGGACTGAGTACTGCGTCCATCGGCTGCGTGGAAAGGTATCGAGTGACTTCGCGGAGGGCAATATCGCGCAAGATCCGCTCGCGCATGTCTGACGCGGTGCGACGAACGCGCGTATCAGACGCGAAGGCAAGCCAGTCGAGCAGCCCCTTCGGCGCAATGCGGTAATTCATCACGATGTCGGCATCAACAAGCGCAAAGCGCTGAGAAACAGCGGCTGCGGATGCGTCCGGCTGCGCGTCAGCATCGGATCGACCGCTCAGATCTTTCTGCACCTGCTCGGAGAGCAGCGGCGCGGCAACCATGTACGGATAGCGATCTGGATCGTTGTTCTCCTCTTCGCTCCAAACATTGACGCGACCGACCTTTACTGGACGGGCGCCGAGCACCACGCTGCGTAGCCTGGCCACATCCTGCACCGATGCGGTCTCAATCGGCCATGGCCACTTGAGCATCACGGTGCCTTCGTAGACATCGCCGACAATCGCGCCGCCGCGGAGACGCACCGCTTGTTGACCAGGGGGTACAACGACAACGCATGACAGCGCTACCAATACGGTGGCGCCAAGCACCAACAACCACGCCGTGCTGCGCAACATGAGCTGGTAGCCCCAGCTTGATGTGATATCGAATCCAAACTGGTAATTGACCGCTTCATTGATGGAGCGGACGATCGAGTCTGGCGCGGCAAGCAGGCTCAGAATGCGTGAATCGAACGGCGCGCGCGGGTTGTCGCCAATTCGTCGCGGGCGGTAAAGCGCCAGAATGAAATTGAGGATGATTTCACCCGCAAAGATCACCTGCCCAATTCCGATGGCGAGCACGATTGGCTCAAGCCACTTCGGCTTACCAAACGAATTGGCCACCAAGCCAACCGCTATCGCCGAAAGCACCAACGCCGTCGCCACCATGAAGCCAGCACCACCGCGCAGATTCTGCCACGCGGGCTGCTTGGACATGCCCGCAACAAAGCGCGAGAAGATGAACGCAATCAGAGCGAGCGATACACAGATCGCTAGCTGCCAGCCTGTGGCGAAACCCACTGAGAAAGGAGTGACATCAATGATCGGTTGATCGGTGCCAGGGCGGAAGTCGAGGCTCGAGATGTACCGCGCCGCATTTACCCCAGTGAGGGCAAGCGCACCCGCAGCCAAGAGACTTACTCCCGGCAGCAGAATCCGATTGAGGCGCTGCAGCCGCTTAGCCGCCACCAACGACTCGCCGGCGCGTTCGGACGCAAAGACTGTTGAATCAGCACCAGCGGATCGCAGGTCATCGGCCTCCATCGCCTCGATCGCCGCTAGGCGGTGCTGGTGAAAGATGACAATCAGCACCGCCCACACCGCTACGCCCACGAACACAATCGTGCTGCCCTGGACGAAGGCAGTGCTTCCCACCGCGCTTCCCACCACAAAGAGGACAAGACCGATTGCAAGTTGCAAAATCAGTCCGAGTCCGGCGATACGGGTGGCTTGCTGGTAGGCGTACTGGTCAGTTCGCATCGGAAGGAAATCCTGCGGGGAAACGGCGGCATTCCGAGCACACGCGTTGGTGCGTCAGGGTACTGTATTCCCGTCGTCGCCGCCCCGTCCTGGACCGATCAAATCACCCGATGAACTTCCTCGAACAGCTTTGGGCCATCGCCCGTAACACCGCCATTGAGTGCGTCCGCCAACCGGTTGCTTTGGCCGTCATGGTGGCGGGGACGCTTCTCATCATCCTCAGTATCCCCTTCAGCGGCTTCACGCTGATGGACGACCAGCGGATGTTTGTGGATATCGCGCTCTCAACCATCTTTGTCTGCGGCACGCTTCTCGCTGGATTCTTGGCAACCAACGCCCTCAGTCGGGAAATTGACAATCGCACAGTGCTGACCGTGATCTCTAAGCCGGTCAGCCGACCTGTGTTTGTGTGGGGCAAATTCCTCGGGGTAGCGGCAGCACTCAGCGCATGCACCCTCTTTCTCTCGCTGGTCTTCATGCTGGTGGAGATGCATGGCACCATGCCGACTGTCACCACGAGCTACCACTATCCGGTCCTGACCTTCGGGATCTTGGCTATTGGTGCAACCTTCGCTGCAGCCATCTGGTGCAATTATTTCTACGGATGGAGTTTCCCGGCGTCAATTTTGGGGTTCGGCATTCCTCTCTTAGGAATCGCCTACGTGCTCAGCCTGCTCTTTGCCAAGGATTGGACCCCGGTGCTTCCGTCCGGTCAGTTCAAGGGAAGCATTTGGGTTGCCATTGCCATGATGTGGCTCGGGCTCTGCGTGCTCGCGAGCATCGCCGTGGCTGTCTCCACTCGCTTTGGACAAGTGGTCACGCTGGGCATCACCTTCGGTGCGTTCGTCATCGGGCTCATGAGCGACTGGTTGATTGCACGCCGCTTGCGCGATATCGGCGGCATGCTTGAACGCCTCGCGAAGGATGGCTCAGCTGGCTCCGCGCTTGATGCAAATCACGCCCAATTGGCGCTCCTCAAAGTGGCCTACGCCGTCGTCCCAAACTTCCAAGTGTTCTGGCTTTCCGATGCCATCCAGCAGAAGCGCGATATTCCCGTGGCATATCTCATGCCATCCGTTGCATACGGGGCCGCAATGATTGTCGCTGTGATGTGCGTTGCCGTGGCGCTGTTTCAGCGCCGCGAAGTTGGCTAACTCAGCAGCTGAACATTCGATCAGCCACCAGGGGCGCTGCTCTTCTTGCGCATATCGGAGAGTTGCTTGCGCATCTGCTTGAGTTGCTTCTTCAACTGATCGATGTCGAGCTTGCCGTCGACGCATGGCGGGCAGCGCTTATGCCACGCTACGACTTTCTCCATAATTTGGATCTGCACGGAGAGCTGCTCCGATGGCCCACCGGCGCGCGGGATTTCCATTCGCTGCATCTGCAAGGCGAGATCTTTCTCACACTCCTCATGCAACTTCTTCCATGCCGCGGCCATCTTCACGCCGTAGTCGCTGATTTCGTACCACTCCTTGAGTCCGAGGAGCGGCGCAAAATCCGCGCCAGTGTCGGCTGTCCCCTTGCTGAATCCACAATCGAGCGCGTTACTGGCATTGAAAGTCAGGTTGTCCTTGTCGTTCGAGAGAACTACCTCGCCCGGAAGACCGGTGATCTTGTCATGAAAGGTTGGCTTTCCAGTCACCGGATCTTTGGTGTAAGTCAACACGTCCTTCGACAAGACCATCGCCAAAAACACCATGCGCGGGCGGCCGTTCTTCTCAATGATGTCACCAAGTTCAACGCGGAACCTGTCGAGTGGCTCACCGTAAACGCTGTTGCTTCCGGCGATCATCATGGCTGCGCCGTCAGCACCCATGGTTCGAAAGTAGATCTCATCGCACTGCATGGAAGTGACCGCGGCGGCCGAAATAGCCTCGCGGATCCACGCCACCACACGATGTCGTTCGCGGACAGACTTGATCGCGTCCACAATCTTGAAGATCTCGGTCACCAGCCCGCCCGGGCTATCGATGTCCAAGATGATGATCTGGCCTGGGCCCCACTTGTCAGCCTCTTTGCCCATCTGTTCGATTTCATAGGCGCGCGCGGTTGCGCCGACGCCACCAACAAACGGAAGTATGAACACGCCCTTCTGCGGGGCGATGCGGTAGCCGTTCTCATCAAGCTGATAGCCCTGCGCGTCAACCTTGCCAGATGGCTTTTTGGTCGGCGTGGCTGCCGCATCCGTTGCGCTCTTGGCGCCGTCTGTGGGTGACGAACCGGTCGTTGCGTTTCCAGCAGTGCCAGTTGGAGCAGGCGCTGCGGCGCCACCAACCGGCTTGATCGAAACGATGGTGCTTGTGAATACAGGACGACTGACCTTCTTGCCGTCGATCTCCGCATCCACGGTGACAATGCCCTTGTCAGAATCAATCTTGGTGACCGTGCCGGTCATGGTTCGCGTTGCAAGTTGATCCTTGACCACAATCTCCACGCGGTCGCCCACCGAGCCCCACCATGTGCCCTTGATGAGTTTGACTTGCTGCTGCTTCGAGCCCGACTGGGGCATCGCATGGGCAGATGAATAAAGACCGGGTGCTGCGACTGCAAGTACGGCGGCGAGTGCGATGGAGGTGAGTGTGCGCATGGATTCTCTTGCTTCGGGCGCGCTCGTTGTCAGCGCGCGATGGTGGCGATTGCTTGAACTATTGATGCTGTATGGACAACGCGCTATCGACCTGGACCCATCGGACCTGCCGGCCCCTTGCCGCCGGTAGTCCCGCCGGTGGTTCCTGATCCCGACTTCTTCTGATTGTTACCGCGGATCTGTTCGGTGAGCTGCTCAATGAGAATCTTCAGCTGATCGTCTGTGAGTCCGCGGGTCCATTCCCACATCTTTGCGAAAGACGGGTACTGCTTGAACATCTTCTGCATCTTCTCGAGGATCTGCTTGCGCTTACCGAGGTCGCTCGCTTGCTCCATCGGCTGCTGGAAGTCTTCCATCCACTTCTTGCTCTCCACGAACTGCTTGCGCCATGTGGAGTTGTAGTCACGGAAGATCTTCTCCCCGCTTTCGGAAAGCGTGTACTCCGGGTACCCAAGTAGGAACAGGAGATCCGGAATATCCACGGCGATGCCGTCCGTGAGGCCGGTGTCCTCGGCTGACTTAGCGCTAAATCGAGCCGCAGCTTCAAGCGATGTATCGATCACGTACCACGATCCCGCGGTATCCGAGCGCCACTTGGTGGTCCGCCCTTCGATGTCGGCACTCAGAGTGCGATCTGGACGAACGAGGGAATCGTAGAGCTCCTGCTGACGACCGCCGAGTTCAAGAATTCCCTTGGCGATACTCGTCCAGGCGCTGAACATCTTTGCCTTGATGTCAACATCGTTGCCGCCGCCGAGCGACGCCACGATGTCAAGACCAGCAATGCGCGCCTCGGGCGCCATAAACATGTACGGCCACGCGAGCGCATAGACGCAGGAGATGCCGCGCGAATCCTGCACGTACATCACCATTGGATACGTATTCAACTCATTGTGGAGCTTGGCGGCAACGTCACGGTAATCAGTGATGCCGCTGGCGAGCCGCCGCGGATCGATCTTGTCATCCTTGCGGGCGCTGTCGACCGCTTCCATGTACTTCTCGTTCATGCGACCATCGGCGGAGTTGAGTCGGAAGACGATCAGGTCCGGCTTCTTCTCTTTCACATCCTTGATGATCTTGTCGTAGACCAGTCCACTGATATCGATCCCCATGTAGCCCTCCATGGGGATCACATAGACGACCGGGGGGTGATCCAACTGCGTGTCGGTGGCATACGGGCTCTTGCCACCCTTGTTGCTAGCGGTGCGACCGAGCGTGAACGGCGGCGGTGCTTTCACCGGCGCGGCGGGCGCAACCACTGGCGCTGTGGCCGGGGCGGGAGTTTCCTCCTGCTGCGGTGCGGCATCGGGGGCCGTTGTGGGAGCAGTAGCGGGTGCATCGGACTGCGCAAATGCGGCGGCCGAGACAGTAAAGGCGGCAAGCAGGAGGATCGGCTTCATGGATTTTAAAGTTTACCCGTCCCGCCATTCTCGAACGACGGCAAGTGCGGCATCTCGATCAGAAAAACCGCCATTCAGCTGCAAGTCATACGCCCGGTCAAGCATGGGGCGAAAGGCTGGTCCCGGGCGCATACCCATGGCCACCAAGTCATCTCCAGTGACGAATGGCACCGGCTGAATCCCCTCGGCGCGCAGACCGGGCACGTCTGCATCCACCGTGACAGCCACGGGATGGCGCTCTGCCCGGAGAATTGCCATGGCACCCGCGAACCCAGGTGCCGCGGCAAGGCGCTTGCGGAGTGCCCGATCTCCATCGATCCATGTGCCCACAATCCGGGGACGAATGGCCAGGATCGCAGCCAGCATGTCTGACTCGTCATTGGAAAGGATCAGTGCCTCTCGCCAGCGGCGTTGACGGACAGGCGATGTATCAGCGGGGAGGCGGACCAGCATCCACGCGGCGAGCGATTCTTCGACGCCTGCCGCCGGCGGGAGCGCAGCAAGAAGCGCGTAGTCGCAACTGTCCGCGCGTTCGCCCAACACCGCCGCTCCAAGCCCGAGCGTCTCGATGAGTTCAACTGCACGCGCACGGCTCGGGTGCATCAGCATGCGCCGCACTTCGTTGCCGATGCGCTCTCGACTCACCCCCGTGAGATCGTGTGCGATGCGGCGTACTGCGGCTTCGGTGTCGGGGTCAATCACAAGCCCAAATCGCGCAGCGAACCGCGCAGCGCGCAATGCCCGCAGACGATCCTCATGCAAGCGGTCATCAGCGCTACCGATAGCGCGCAGGATACCAGCCGCAAGATCAGCGCGACCACCAACATGATCAATGATCTCACCCGTCTCTGGATCTTCAAAGAGCCCATTGATGGTGAAGTCGCGGCGCAGTGCATCCTCGCGATCGTCGCTGAAACGCACTGCATCAGGCCGTCGGCCATCGATGTACACGCCGTCAGCGCGGAATGTTGCAACCTCTACGGAGCGACCGCCGTGGCGGACAAGCATCACTCCGAAGGACTCGCCAACGCCCATAGCGCGCGGGAAAACCTGCCGAATTTCATCAGGAACGGCGCTGGTTGCAACGTCATAATCCGCAGCATCATGACCGAAGATTGCATCGCGCACGCAGCCTCCGGCGAAGAACGCTCGGTGCCCTGCCTCGCGCAACTTGCGCGCCACCCATGCCGCTGCAATGCGCGGCTCAAGCGGCGTGCCATGCGATGACCGACTCGAATCTCGCGGAGCACGCGATGAATCACCTTCACCGAGAGCATCATGCGCGTCGGACATCACGCGTCGTCTTCCCAATAAGGACGATCAGCTGGACCCGGTGGCGGGAATGCACCGCGCGTGCGCTCACGCAATTTCGCGCGACAGCGCATGCGCAATTCCTCTATGCGCGAACGAAGATTTTCGAGGAACACATCCGGCCCCTCAGCGGACCAGAGTTCCACCGTCTCTGGCGGAATGGGCTCGCCGATCTCCGCCTGGAGTTTGCCTCGCAAGAACGGCCAGCGCCGCGACTTTGGCCAAATGTCGTGCGCGCCCTCAATGGCCATTGGAACAATCGTTGCCTTCGCACGCCGCGCGAGCAGCGCAATGCCGGGCTTGAATGCCTTGGTACGACCATCGTCATTGCGCGTCCCTTCCGGGAACATGAACACGGCGCGCCCCATGGCTAATTGCTTGATCGCCATGCGCAATGCGCCAAGATCACCTGAGCCGCGCTCAATCGGCACAGCGCCGTAACTACGAATCAGCATTGCGAACGGGCGAAATCGAAACAAACTCTCGCGGGCAATGATGGTGTACGGACGCTCACGCGTGGCGCTTCCGCATGCTGGTGGATCAAGCAAACTCTGATGATTGCTCACCACCAGAATGCCGCCCTGCCGTGGCAATCGCTCTTGCCCGGTGCAGCGAAATCCCCAAATCAGGCGCAATGTGTAGAACACGATGAAGGCGCAGGCGCTGAACCACGCAACACTCACCGCGCCGCGGCCGGGAGCCCGGCGCTTCGCCTGAAAGAGCGTGATCATGCCGGCTGCACCGCTCGTGACGGTGCCAGAAAGTCTGACGGAACAACAACCCGCGCTCGACGCTCAAGTTCTAGGACGACTTGATCAAGCGTGAGGCCGCTCGTATCGATTCGTTGCGCACCGGGCGCACATACGAGCGGTCCATCGACGCGCGTTTCATCAAGATGGTCGCGCTGTTGAATGGCTCGCAACACTGCTTCGTAATCCGCGGGTCGACCCTGCGCGCGCATTTGATCAACACGACGTCGCGCACGTACTTCGGGATGCGCATCCAAATAGAAGCGAACGATGGCATCCGGAAACACAACGGACCCTTGATCGCGACCTTCTGTTACGAGTCGTGGATGCGCGCGACCAATAGCACGTTGCGCTTCAACCATCGCCGCCCGCAGTGCCGGCTGGCGCGCAACAACGCTCACTGCAACATTCACATCAGCGTCGCGAATACGTTCGGTGAGATCACGACCGCCAAGCAGAAGTCGCGGCGGACGGAACGACCAATCGAATGCGAGACCTTCTTCGGCAATACGCGCGGCGAGGGCTACGCCGTCATCGGCGGGCACGCCTTCATCAAGCGCAACGACTGCAGCAGCTCGGTACATCGCGCCGGTATCGAGCACCTCAAGTCCGAGGCGTTGTGCAAGTTTCCAGGCAACTGAGCTCTTTCCCGTGCCGGCCGGGCCATCCATCGTCACGATCACGCCTGCCGGCGCAGTCACGAGGCCACCTCGGCCTCGCCCTCGGCCTCTTCCTCATCCTCGCCCTCATCGTCCACCGGATCAATCTCAGCAGCAAAGAGATCGCGGGCAAGTTCGATGTTGCCGACTGGGTCAGCCTTGGCGGCGTAGTCGATACAGAGTGTGTTCTGGTAGCCCACCGTGCGCACGGCATCAAGCATCTTGGCGAGGTCCCAAGCGTCATGCTTGCCGGTCTTGCCAAAGCCCTTGATGCTGGCTTCAACGGCCTGCGCGTACGGGGAGAGTTTGCGTAGCGTTCCCTCTGGGTCACTGGTGCCAGCCGCATGCGCAAAGGTGGGCATGCTGCCGATCCGGAAGCCGCCGATCTTCTTGATGAGCTCCGCAATCTTCAGGGGATCCCCAGCGGGACCAGTACCGGGGCGCAGCAGAAGATGAGTATCGAATCGATCAAGCGCAACCAAGGAACGCTTGATGTTGGCAGCGTAGGCATCAAAGTTGGTCGCCGGGAGTGCGCTGAGTTCCACCGCGACGGCGGGCGCTCCGAGCTTGCTTGCTGCCATTCCGAGACGCTCAATGCGCTGAATAGATGCAGGGCCTGCGTCGGGTCCAAAGTCCAGCGCTGCCTCGTCCACGAGCACCAGAATCGGGCAGCGGGCGCGGTCGGCGCGGTCGCGCAGACGCTCAAGATCCTTAGCGACCATGCCGCGCAGCAGCGCCGTGTTTGCGTTAATGCCCTTTACTCCCAGTTCCTCGGCCGCGAACTCCGGAATCTCCATCGGTTCAAGTGCGCGCTTTGCACGCTTTACATACTGCAGGGATCGGGAAGAGATAGTGAGAAGCATGGGGTGGGGTGCGACAGACGAGCCGCGCCTCAGAGTCTACACGCACGGCTATGATTCCCGCCTCGACGGCTGATCCGCATGTGCGAATTTGCCCCGATGTACCGCATTCAGGAGAAGATTGATGTCCACCCCCACCAACTGCCGGTTCAGCGAGACTCACGAATGGTTCCGTCAGGAGACCGACGGAACGGTCACCATGGGCATCACACAACACGCTGCTGATGCGCTCACCGACATCACCTTCGTTGAAATGAAGTCCGACGGCACCGCGGTTACCGCGGGCGGAACCGTTGGCGAGGTAGAGAGTGTGAAGACGAGCAGCGAGATTTATGTTCCTTGTGCATGCACCGTCGTCGCAAGCAACGAAGTTGCTCACAAGGATCCATCGCTATTGAATAGTGATCCCTACGGAAAGGGCTGGCTCGTGCGACTCTCAGGCTGCGACCTTTCCAAGGCGGCAGACTTGATGGATTCAAAGACGTACGACACAAAGAACGGTCACTGATCCATGACGCGGGTCTGCACAGCGCCTATCACTCTGAGCCCATGGCGCGTGAGTGATGGCACATGAATAGCAGCAACCCGACTCATTCAATCGGAACTCCGTCCCTGAACGCGGAAGGGTCAGTGTTCGTTCGTGCCCGCGCTGTTTGCAAGACCTATCGCACGGGCGAGCGAGCGGTGGAAGCCCTGCGCGGCGCGGATCTTGAGATCCGCGAGCCCGGCTTCTATGGAATCATGGGCTCGTCGGGAAGCGGCAAGAGCACGCTGTTGTACCTCTTAGCGGGACTGGATCGCCCCGATTCTGGGGAAATTGAAGTTGCCGGCTCGCGCATCGATCAGATGAACGAACGGGAACTCACCCTGCACCGCCGCAAGCGGGTCGGCGTGGTATTTCAACAATACAACCTGCTTCCCACACTGAACGCTGTCGACAACGTCATGCTTCCGGGCATCCTTGATGGTGCTGCGCGCGGTCCGCTCGAGAAGCGCGCTCGCGAATTACTCGAGACGCTTGGCCTTGCGGACCGTGCGACGCATCGACCCGAAGCGCTTTCCGGTGGTGAGCAACAGCGAGTTGCGATTGCGCGTGCGTTGCTCTTTGAACCATCAGTCTTGTTTGCTGATGAACCAACCGGCGCGCTTGATAGTGCCAACAGCGAACGCATGTGGAAGATGTTGGACGCACTTGCGCATGAACGACAGATGGTGGTACTGATGGTGACGCACGAGCCCGCCGCGGCCGCGCACTGTAAACATGTGTTTGTGATTCGCGACGGCATCGTCGCCGGCGGCTTTGATACGAAAGGCATGCATGCGAGCGACCTGGTGGTTCGCGCGTCAGGGCTTGGCAGCGAGACGCGGTAGAACCGCGCTCTTGGCCATTGCCGTCATGCTTTCGAGCGCGCTCGTAGCAGCGGTTGCCTGTGGACTGGAATCGGCGCGCGGAAATGCGGAAGCAAGCCTGCGGCGCTCGATCGGCGCCACCGACGCGCGGCTGGTCAATCGTTTCGGCGCTGCATTCGATGGCAAAGAAGCCGAGCGCGTGCGCGCACTTCCAGGGATTGACGCGGTTGCAACAAGTCTTGGCGGCTCGCTCTCACTCATACGCGCCGACGGTGGACGCGACGATGATGGCAAGCCACGACGCGTAGTAGCGCAGACGCGTGGACTTGAAGCGGGATCTGACGCACGCTTTCGAATGCAGGAAATGCGTGTGGGGCGCCTGCCAATACAAGCGGGCGAAATTGCTGTTGATCCGCTCACTGCCAAGGCACTTGCGTGCGCTGTCGGTGATCAATTGCAAGTGCAACGCTTCGGCGACCCGATTGCACTGACCGTGACTGGCATCATTGACCGCGCCGCGCTCGGGGCGTTGCAGCGGCCCTATGTAGTGGTTGATCGCTCGACGCTCGTTGAGGCCAATGGCAGCGACCAAGTCACCACCGTCATGGTGGCACTGAAAGCTGGCACCGATGTCCCTGCGTGGGTGGCGCTCCATGCGCCTGAATTCAAAGAGCCATTGTCGCTTGAGCCAAGCGAGCTGTACACCACTGGCTTCGACAAGCAAATGCTGGCATTGCGACTGGGGTTCGTACTCATCAGCGCGATTGCATTTATGAGTTGCGCGTTTATTGTGGGCACCGGCATGACCACCGCCGTGGCGGAGCAGCAGAAAGAATTGGCGATTGCGCGCTGCGTTGGCGCAAGCCGTCGACAGGTATTCATGAGCCAAGTGTGGGCGGGCGCAGCGCTGTGCGGCGCGGGGGGAATTGCTGGCGTTCCACTGGGGGTGGCACTGGCCGCCCTGCTCCGTTGGTGGTTCCGCGAGTGGCTTTCCGATGGATTCTTCATGAGTTGGGCTGGCGTTGGGCTGGCTATTGGCGGCAGCCTCATCGCCGGCATTGGCGGATCGTTGTGGCCCGCATGGCAAGCATCAAGTACCAGCCCACTGGCAGCGCTGGCGCCACGAGTGCGCGCCCCGCGACGCGCCGGCATTGTGTGGCTCGGCGTTGTGGGTCTCGCTTGCCTCGGGGCGCAAGTGGCGCTCCTACTACTTGTGCCGGGTGGAACGGCGCGGTTCTGGACGTACTCATTGCTGGGGATCCCGCTGCTGCACGCGGGATGGTTCATGCTTTCGGTGCCAGCGCTTTGGGTGGTGGCCACGGTGCTGAGCGGCGGCATCGAGCGCGCTCTTCGCGTACCGCGCGGATTGCTGTCCGGCGCCGTGCAGCAGGCCCCGTATCGATTGGGATTCACCGCCGGTGCACTCATGGTGGGCGTCTCCATCCTGACTAGCACGTGGACCAACGGCACGGCGGTGGTGCGCGACATCAGTGAACGCGTGCGCATCTCTGATGGCTTTGTCTTCAAAGCGAACGGTATGACCGTCGCTGAGCAAGATCGAATCAAGGCGATACCGGGCGTGCAAGGAACCGTGCCGATTGGCTATCTACCGCTCAAAGTGATCGGCGAAACAGTGTTTGGAGTGGAGGGCATTGGCACTCCAAACGTGGTGTGTATTGGGTTCCCGCCTGAGGAATTCTTGGCACTGAATCGGCTCGAATGGATCCAAGGTTCGCCAGAGAGCGCGCTGCCGAAACTCAAGAGTGGCGCGGGCATTCTGGTGGCGAAGGAGTTCTTGATAGCGCGCGGGAAAAAGACTGGCGATCACATTCGCCTTGGCGGCGGCAAGACTGAGAAGGAATACGAAATCGTCGGCGTGGTTGGGGCTGCAGGGCTCGATGTAGCGGTGCAGTTCTTTGGCATCCGCAGTGTCTACACAGAGAACGCTGTCAGTTGCGTCTTCATGGACTTTGACGAAGTGGCCCGCAGTTTCGGCAGCCGCGAAGCATTCATCCTGCAGGTTGATGTTGATGATGCACGACCGCCGGAATTCGACACGCAGCTGGGCGACGCCGTCACTGACCGCGTGCCCGGCGCAGTATTTGCAAGCGGTCGCGCAATCCGCAAGACGATTCTCGAAATCGGCGACCGCATCCTGATGATCACTAGCACTATCGCTTTCGCTGCACTCGCACTCGCGTGCTTCGGTGTTGGAAATGTAGTTGCTGCAAATATTGGAGCCCGCACATTTGAATACGGCGTACTGCGCGCCACCGGCGCAACGCCTGGACTCTTAGCGCGACTGGTACTTGGCGAAGTGCTGCTCCTCACGATTGCTGGTGCAGGCATCGGAACTGCGCTTGGACTCCATTTGGCGCGCATGGGCGTCTTCTGGCACAAAGAACTTGGCGGGCAGGAAATTGCCTTTGAGCCGCCACTCGCTCCGCTTGCCATCGGCTGGGCGGTTCTGTTAGTGATGACCATTGCCAGCGCCATGCCCGCCGTGCGCGCGCTGATGAAGCGCTCCGTGCGGGAATTGGTGAGCTAACTGCAACGCGCCAGCGTCCGAAATAGCCGGCAAATCAATAAAGATCGCGGCGTGACTGTGATGAACGAGTTCATCACGGTCACGCCGCGTATTACACCTTTGCATTCAAGCAGTACTTACTTACTTCGCAGCGGCCGGAGCAGCAGCAGGCGGCGTTGGCAACATGGTTGCTGAACTGGCGATGGCATCTTCAAGCAGCTTGGTTGCTGCGGTTGCCTTGGCTTGGACGGTATCTGCGTCCTTCTTTGCCTTGGCAAGCAGTGGCTTCACCGACTTGATTCCATCAGCAGTGAGATCGTTGGCGAGCAACACATGGATGTCGGACATGTCAGCCACAAAGCCTTCGTAGGAGGTCTTGACTTCACCCATCGAAGTGCGGATGGCGGTGATACGGGCCGTGAACGAATCGCGGCGCGTTGCAGCAGCCGTACGCGCTGCTTCACTCTTCAGAAGATCCGCTTCCTTCTGCCATGTGTCGGTGTAACTCTGCGCCTTGGCTGTCAGCGATGCCCAACGATCGCGAACCTGGTCTGCGGTCTTCTCGAGCGTGCTCAGTGACTTGGAGAACGATTCGTAACTTGCCTTCAAGTCAGGGGTGACACCGATCGCCTCGGCGGCGGCCAATGCTCCGGTGACCTCGGTACTTCCGCGCGTCAGCATGTCCTTGGTGTCCGACATGCTGGCGGTCGCGGTGTCAATGCGCTTCGGACCGGCTGCTTCACAAGCGATAAAGGCCATAGACAAACTAGCCACGATGAGTGAGTTGATAACTGAGCGATTCATAATGACGATGCTTTCGGAAAGACCACGGTCTCGGTGTCGACCTTCGACACCGAGACCGTGGAGATTGACAAGGGTAGCCGAATCCAATCAAGCAGGTGGGCAAGCAGCGCTGCGCCTCAATCGGAGTCGTCGCCGCTATCTCCGTCCTCGTTGGTGTCGTCAGCTCCGTCCTCGTCGGCGTCATCCGATCCGTCGTCGTCATCAAAGCCGCTGTCGTCATCGTCGTTGTAGTCGTCGCCAGAGAAGGAGACATCATCAAAGCTGGCTTCAAACTTGAAGTTTCCGGCAGACGTGCCGAAGAGCGATACGCCCATGCCTTCGGCTTCATGCCCGGCAAAGCGGGTTTCCAGCCCAGACAGCGACAACAGCGGCGACGTGGATCCATCCAACCGCACGGCGAGCGACACAGCGCCGCCAACACTCGTCCAGACAAGTTTGAAGTCATGCGCGCCATACGCAAGGTTCGTCGTAGCGGAATCCACCACCACGCCACCTACACGAACAGAGGCAGTCAGGGTGCGCTCGGTCTTGGTACGGGTCACCACCAGGTTCACGCCATCGGTCCAGCCCGACGCCATATCGAATGTTCCAAATCCGAGAGCCATACCACTCGTGGCGCTCTGCGAAGTCTTGCTCGGGCGACTGCTCTTGAGTTCATGCTCAAACTCCATGACAAAGCTGTCCGTCCAATCGACCTTCCACTCCGATTCGTATGCAGCGGAGCCGCCCTTGCCCTTCTTGCTGTCGATACGAATCTTCCCATTACTCTGGGAAATGCCGCACTTGGACTTTCCTGATCTCGAACTGTCGCGAGACTCGGTCTCCGACCAAAGAGAATCATCACGGGTGCCGGTGCCATCATCGTGCCGACGCTCGGCGTAGCAGGGATTTACAGACACAACAGCACACACGACACACAGCAGGGTTCGATCAAGACGCATACGAGGCTCCTTCGAAATGGATGACGTGATGATCAGGCTGTTCAGTCACACCTCGTGAGATATACGCGGGGCGGAAGCCTGCCCGTGCGCGTCAGATCCTAAAATCGTTACAAACTGCTAAAAAAGACATGTCATCCGGAATGTAACGAGCTCCCTTTTTGCTCCGCTCCCCCCTTCATGGAACTGACTGCCAGGCTTCCTGATCACTTGTTGGATTGCCCACCCATGACCACGGCTGCAAGCTGCTGCCGGCCGGAGACGCCGAACTTCTTGTAGCAATGCGACGCCAGCGTGGCAACCGTGGCCCGGCTGATTTTGAGGGATGTACCGATGGCTGCCAGGGACTGGCCCTTCATCAGCGCCTCCAATACCTGACTTTCGCGATTGGTCAACCGCGCGGCGGCCGCCGGCGTGGGGTCATGGTCAGCGAGTGCAACATCCTTGAGGGATTCCGCATAGACCGGCGCCAACGCAGAGAATCCATCCGTCGCCGGCACGATCGCGGTATGCCATGACCGTGTTTGGCGGGCACTGCTCATAAATTTCATTCCCATTCGCCGTACTTCGTGCTTCAAATGACCGACCGATCTGGCCATGGATCGCAACGTGGGATCTGGCCATGGATCGCAACGTGGCGGGGGTTTTCTGGGTCCCATCGCAAGGTGATTCGCTTACTCGTTACCACGTACCGCACTCCCGGTAATGCGCGAGTGGCTGCAACACGGCGAAGTAGCTACACCGCGATATCAAGACCAACATCAAGGCAGGCAGCGGAGTGCGTCAGCGCCCCGATAGAAATTCGGTCAACACCTGTTGCTGCAATGGCGGCAACGCTTTCCAGATGCACGCCACCTGACGCTTCGAGGAGCACGCCCGACGCCGCAGCATCACGCATGCCCACTGCTTCCGCAAGTTGCCCGATCGTCATGTTGTCCAAGAGCACCATGTCGACCGTGTCCTTGGGGAGACCAAGCATCGCTTGCAACTGCTCGAGCGTGTCACATTCCACCTCCACAAAGCGCAAGGGCGTACGGGAACGCGCTGCGGCTGCCGCGCTTGCCACGCGCTTGGCCATATCGCTGGGACTGAGTCCGGCCACATGATTGTCCTTGATGAGCATGGCGTCAAAAAGCCCAATGCGGTGGTTCGTTCCGCCACCACATCGCACCGCCCACTTCTCCAGCATGCGCATGCCGGGAACGGTTTTACGGGTATCGCAGATGGATGCACGCGTCCCTCGCGCCTGCTCCACGTACTGCGCAGTGAGCGTGGCAATGCCGGAGAGATGACCAACGTAATTGAGGAGCGTCCGTTCCGCTGTCAAGATGCCGCGCAAGGGGCCTTCCAGTGAAATGAAAGTTGCTCCCGCCGCCAGCTGCTCCCCGTCGGCGGCGTGATGTGCCAGGCGTGTGCCGGGTGCTATTTGGCGAAGCACTTCCGCCACAAGCGGCGCGCCGCATGCAATACCCGGCGAACGAAATCGCACCACAGCCGTGGCACGCGCATCGGCAGAAATCATTGCTTCGCCGGTGACGTCTCCGGCGGCACCGAGGTCTTCAGCGAGCGAGCGTGCAACATGAGCCGCAAGATCATCTGCAGAAATCAGTGCAAACAACAGGTCCGCAGCAGAGAGTGCCGCAAGGTCGGGCAGCGCCGAAGGTTTGGACGGAGACAAATCCATGCGTTCAATGGTAGCCACGCAACACCACGCCGCGTCCCACTCATAAACGACAGGGCCCGCGGATCGCTCCGCGGGCCCTGTGAATGTCAATCAGTGCGGGGCGAACCCCGCCGCTACTCAATAGCGGTAGTGGTCTGGCTTGTACGGACCGTCGGCAGGAATGCCCAAGTACTCAGCCTGATCCTTGCGGAGTTCGGTGAGCTTGGCACCCAGCTGCCCAAGGTGCAGACGCGCCACCTTCTCATCAAGCTTCTTCGGCAAGGTGTAAACCTGCTTCGCGTACTTCTTGTGGTTGAGGAACAGTTCAATCTGCGCAATCACCTGATTGGAGAAGCTGGAACTCATCACGAAGCTTGGGTGACCAGTAGCGCAGCCAAGGTTCAAGAGACGTCCTTCGGCAAGCATAATGATGCTCTTGCCGTTCGGAAGCTTCCACTCATCAACCTGTGGCTTGATGTTGACGCACTTGGTGCCAGGGGTCTTCTTCAGGCCGGCCATATCAATCTCATTGTCAAAGTGACCGATGTTGCCAATGATCGCCTTGTCCTTCATCTTCAGGATGTCCTCGGCGCGGATGATGTCCTTGTTGCCGGTGGCGGTGATGAAGATGTCAGCAGTTGCAACGGCATCGGCGAGGGTGACGACTTCGTAGCCCTCCATGCACGCCTGCAGCGCGCAAATTGGGTCGATTTCCGTGACCTTCACGCGGCAGCCTTGGCCACGCAGGCTCTGGCACGAACCCTTGCCGACGTCGCCGTATCCAAAGACCACGGCAACCTTGCCGGCAAGCATGACGTCGGTGGCGCGCATGATTCCGTCAACCAGTGAGTGACGGCAACCGTAGAGGTTGTCAAACTTGCTCTTGGTGACAGCGTCGTTGACATTGATCGCTGGGAAGAGGAGTTCGCCGAGTTCCTGCATCTGGTACAGACGATGCACGCCGGTGGTGGTTTCCTCAGTCACGCCAATCACGTTCGGCGCGGTCTTGGTCCAGTAGCCAGCATGCTTCTGCTGCAGCGCGGTGAGGAGCTGCAGAATGACGGTGTATTCCTCACTGTCCTCAGTGGTGGCGGTTGGCACGGATCCGAGCTTCTCAAAGGCAAGACCCTTGTGGATGAGGAGCGTGGCGTCGCCACCGTCATCGAGGATCATGTTCGGTCCCTTGCCATCTGCAAAGTGCAGCGCCTGCCAAGTGCACCACCAGTACTCATCGAGCGACTCGCCCTTCCATGCGAAGACCGGGATACCGGTTGGCTTCTCAGGGGTACCGTTTGGACCAACAGCGACAGCGGCGGCAGCGTGGTCCTGCGTACTGAAGATGTTGCAACTGCACCAACGCACTTCAGCGCCGAGCTCAACCAAGGTCTCAATGAGGACCGCGGTCTGAATGGTCATGTGCAGACTGCCGATGATGCGTGCACCCTTGAGCGGGTTCTTGCCCTTGTACTCAGCGCGCAAGGCCATGAGGCCCGGCATCTCGATCTCGGCGAGTTCGATCTCTTTGCGACCGAAGCGAACGGTCTCAGCGGACATGTCCTTCACCTTGAAAGGCAGGAACTCCGTGAGGGAGAGGCGCGAATTGGTGAGGAACGGGTTGGCGGCGGTAGTGGTAGCGGTGGCAGTAGCAGGCATGGGGGCTCCGTTAAGAGTGTTTCCGACGAACCAGAGGACTATCCATCCGTTCATCCGGATGAAAGGATGATTGTAGCGCACAGGAGCCCATTGGGCAAAATATTGGTCGCCTGAAACAAATAAATAACACGCGGTGCCCCCATTCAGACCAAAAAGACGCGATCCTGCGCGCATGAAGATCACCGCGCCGCTTGCAGGGTTCATTGTTGCCACGACACTCGTCGCCTGCGCCTCGAACAAGGCCGACCTGTACCAGGCGCCACCGAACGATGGAAGCGCTGCGGCGAACAGTTCCGACGTGGTGGACAACCCTTCAATCAGACCATCAAGTGGCAGCGGCGAGAAGACCACGGGTGCGGATGTTATCGATCGCCCTGCCGCGCAAGCAGCAACAGCAGCAAAGATCGAACCCGAGTGCATCGACCCGATCACGCAGGAGCCCGTGGTTGGACCTGGCCATGTTGGCTATTACGGACAGTGGCAAATTCGATTCAACTCGGCGGCTGATGCGGCACAGTTTGCTGCACTACCGCGCGCAAAGCGCAACAAGTTGGGCGCCGCACAAGTGCTGCCGCAGAAAGGAATCCACAATGCGATGTGCCCGCTCACTGGCGAAACACTGACCGCTCAAGCGGCGCCGGTGACATGGGATGGAAAGGTGATTGGATTTGCAACAGTTGCTGACGCAAACCAGTTCCGTGCGCTTAAGAAGGACAAGCAATCAAAGATCATTGCTGCGTGGCTGGACGCGGGATCAAAGTGAGTCTTACGCGCTGTACGTTTCATGCCTTGTGAGCCCCACGCACATCGCTCGGTTCACCTGGCGGTGGGATCATCCACGAACAAAGAGCGCTGCAAACAATCCGGGACCCTTACCGCTGGTGTCCGGACGCAAGCGCGTATGACGGCGCAGTGCGAAACCGCTGCCACGGGCGAAACCTTGCAAATCCTGCTCAGAAAAGCCAAGGTGGCGGTGGCCCATGGTCTGTTGGTAACCGGATCGATCATGGCTCGCCATGTCAACCACCAAGAGCGCCCCGCCCGTGCGAAATCCGGGCGCAAGAGCGCGCAACATCGCAGCGGGATCGTCCACATGATGAAAGACGAGCATGACGATGCCGATATCAGCTTCGCCTGCGGCGAGTGGCGGCGCGAGCAAATCGCCCTGCCGAAATTCCACATTCGCAAATCGCTTGAGTCGCTTGCGCGCAGCCGTAAGCATGGCTGGCTCACGATCAATCGCAATCACGCGACCAACCACCGGCGCGAGCCTCTCTGCTGCTTCGCCAGTGCCGCAACCAAAGTCGACCGCTACTGCGTCGGGAGGAAGCAATCCCAGCAATGCCTCACACACAAATGCATCACCGAACAATTCGCGGCGCAACTCATCCCAGTCGCCGCCGATGCGTCCAAAGAATGTGCGACTATCTACGCGGCGCGCCGCAATCACTTCCGCAAGGCGCGCATCGTCTTCTTCAAACGAAGCAGCGCTGCCTAAGTGTTCACGGCTCATGCGCCACAGATCGCGCATGTCGGTTGCAAGCGCTGCCGGTGTCATTCGATAGAGGCTCTGCGTTCCTTCGGTGCGCTTGTCGACCCAGCCCTGCTCAAAGAGCGGCTTCAGGTGGCGACTCACCGTGCTCTGCGGCAGTTGCAATGCACGCGCAAGTTCGCCAACGCCGAGCTCTTCGCGCTCAAGAAGCCGAAGCGTGCGCAAGCGCGCGAGATCGCCAAGCGTGCCGAGCCAACTCAGCCACCGTTCACGGGGATTGGCGGAATCAGGCGTCATGCAGAGTGCGGAGCGTCATGCGGGGAAATGCAGCGCCATTACGGC
The DNA here is from genome assembly GCA_026386795.1 of Planctomycetota bacterium. Classification (GTDB taxonomy): domain Bacteria; phylum Planctomycetota; class Phycisphaerae; order Phycisphaerales; family SM1A02; genus UBA966. The sequence continues at coordinate 3,773 of JAPLMU010000126.1, read as the reverse complement.
CCGAGTGGAAGTGCGGTGTCTTTACCAATGGCAACTTGGTGCGCAGCCAATGCTTCCGTGATACGGGGATCGGTTGGAAGAATGCCATACGCCTGACGCAAGCGGCGCACACCGTCGGCCTCCTTGCCGAACTTGAACGCCAAATCAGCGGCGCGCATGTACGGCTCGATCGAGGCACGCTGGCCCGGAAGCGGCTCGTTGACCTTGATGGAATCCATCGCACTGGTCGATGCGGTGTCCGGATCGCCAGAGTCTTCTGCCACATGACTCAGCGCGAGGTATGCGCGCCATGATCGGAAGTCCTTGCCGAAGGCGCGCAGCAACTGATACGCATCCTTGACATCCTTCTGCTGTGCCATGCACTCTGCAAGGCTGGTCACGATTTCTTCGTTCGCAGGCTGGAGCTGGTAAGCGCGGTCGAGCGAACGACGCGCGTCCTCAAGCTTGCCCTGACCGAGCATTGCGCGACCATACGCAAACTGCGCACGCCAATCGCCGGGCTGATCGCGAACGATCGGCTCGACGGCAGCTGCTGCCTCTGCATATTGACCGTAGCGAAGTCGTTCGTTGGCTTCTTTGGAACGCGACTCCGCGCTGTCCGTTGCCTTGCACCCTGCCAGCAAGAGCGGGAGCGCCACAACGTGGGCCATGAGAAGTGCGATTGGGAAAGTGCGTCCGTGCGTTGAATTCATGTGCGGCATGTGCCCTCCTGGCAGCGTGTGCACCCAGCGGACGGCGTCCGCGGGGTTCGTGGGATGATATCGGCGTGACCGAACCCGCGCCGCCATTTCCTGTGCTGACTGGCAAGTCCCTTCCGCAACCGGCCGCGGTTCTTCGCCATACCGGCGGTGCGCAGGGCGACCACTTTGATGTGCTACTCGCAACGCGTGCGCCGGCCAACGACGACGACCTCGTCTGCGCCACATGGCGGACGGCGCATGACCCCGGAGGACTGGCGGTTGGCGAATCCACCACCGCGGATCGGATCGGCGCACACCGCGCGGCGTATCTTTCCCTGAGTGGTGCGCAACAACTCAGCGCGGACCGCGGTACGGTGACACCGGTACGCGCCGGAACTTGGCTCGCGCACGGCCTGAGAGGCACGGAAATCGAACTGCACTGGTCGGATGGCGCCCGCACCGTCATGACTGCGCTACCGGACGGCTCCTGGAAGAGGATCGACACATGACGAGCGAAACAATCGTGGTGGCACTTCTGATGGCTGTCCTCGGCGGCGGCTGCCTCTTCATGACGCTCCTCACACTGCCCGGCAATTGGGCGATGTTGATGTTGGTGGGCGCTGCACAACTGTGGTCACTCGCGGGGAACGGCGCTCCGCTCTACAGCGGATGGACGCTGCTCGCACTCTTCCTGCTTGCCGTCTTCGGCGAGGTGTGCGAGACCGCCATGAGTGCCGCGGGCGCGCGCGTCGGCGGCGCACGCGCGCGCGGTGCATGGGGTGCGATTCTCGGCTCGTTTGCAGGCGCGCTCGTCGGAACGGTGTTGCTTGCATTCATCCCACTCGCCGGAACACTTGCGGGCGCGCTCATCGGCGCCGCAGTGGGTGCATTCATCGGTGAGATGACCTATGGAGATCGCTCCGCCATGGGCCTCGTATTGCCAGCCGCCGCAGCGGCTGCAGGTCGCATGGTGGGCGTCTTGGTGAAAGTTGGTTTCGGGATAGCGATCTGGATCATCGCCGTAGCCGGCGCGCTCTGGAACTAACAAACGAAAGAGCGCCAGGCGCTGCGAAACATACGCGCGCCGCCGGGTCGTGCAACCACCGATCACGATTGAGCGAATTTCAGAATCTCGTCGCCAACACGCGCCAGCGCAGTGAACGCGGCCGCGATGTCCCACCGCTGCTTTGGTCGGTCGCCCGTGGTGTTGCTGATCGATCGAATCTCAATTGCAGGAACGCCCGCGCGTCGCGCTGCATGCACCACCGCCGCACCTTCCATCGCTTCGGCCATCGCGCCGGTTCGCGTGCGCACGGCGAGCGCCGCGGCGTCAGTGCCGGAGCATGTCGCCACGGTCGCAATCGCGCACGCGGTCCCAAGTGCACGGAACGCCACGAGCAGTGCAGCGTCAACAGGTACGCGGTTCCCTTCGAAATCGCCGAGTGGGAAGCCGAGCGCGCGCATATCACCCTGACCTTCAGGGAGTGCGATGCCTTCCTCTGCGTAGATGCAAACATCAGCAACGATCACTGCACCGATCGACAGATTCGAGCCCGGCAACGCGCCAGCGATGCCAGTTGAAATAACTGCAACGAACGGCGTGCCTGCTGCGCGCGCTTCTGCGAGTGTCTCTGCTGCAGCAGCCGCCGCATTGGTGCGACCGATACCCGCAACAACCACCCGTACCGCGGGCGAAGCAACACAACGCGCGCCGAGTGCGGCACGTTCAGCTTCGACGGCGACGATGACGAGGATGCGTTTCATGCAGGCGCGCGGAGGAACGCGGGCAATTCCGTCAGCGCTACTGGGCGCTGCTCACCGCTTGCAAGATCTTTCAGCATCACCTGGCCATCAGCAAGTTCGGCACCAAGAAGAACAGCAAATCGCGCGCGCTGCTTGGACGCGTCTGCGAGCAACTTGCCAACATTGCGAGTGGCCTTGTAACTGTGGCGAATATGAAGTCCATCGCTGCGAAGTCGCGCAACAAGGCGCGGCAACTCCGCATCGGCGGCGGGGTCAGCCAAAGCGATGATGAACGCATCCGGTCGTGGAAGCAACTCAGTTCCATCGGCGGGCAAGAGGCCACGATCAGCAAGCACCAACCCAAGCACTACATCGCCCATACCGAAGCCAATTGCCGGCGTCTTTGGTCCGCCGAAGAGTTCAATGAGTCCGTCATAGCGGCCGCCGCCGGCAATGGCGCGTTCGCCGCCTGATGCTTCGTGAATCTCAAATACGGTGCCGGTGTAGTAGGCGAGCCCGCGCACGATTCCGAGGTCAAATTCGCACCATTCAGCGAGTCCTGCGGCAACCAGTGCGTCGCGCAGGAGAACTAATTCCGCGAGCGATTCCGGCGCGATTCCAGCGGTAGTGGCGAGTACGCCAATGTCATCGGTGATCTGCACGCGCGTTCGCACCACCGCCTCGAAGCGAGCAAGCCCATCGCCCGCGAGACCGAGCGCTGCAGCACGCTTGGTGAATTCCTCCGGCGGCATCTTGTCACGGCGATCAAGCAGTTCGAATGCGCCTGCTACGGATTCATCTGCAACACCGAGCGCACGCACGACATTGGCGGCAGCCACGCGGTGACTGATCTTGACCCGCACATCGGTGGCGCGCAGGCCAAGCCGCGCGAGTGCGGCAACAGCCACGCCAATCACTTCCGCATCGATCGCCGGGCCCTCAGCGCCGAGAAGATCGACATTCCACTGATAGAACTCGCGCAGACGGCCGCGCTGCGGACGTTCGGCGCGGAAGAAATTCGGCACCGCGAACCACTTCACTGGCATCGGCAACTGCGCAGCGCGCGCCGCAGCCATGCGCGCAAGTGTCGGCGTGAATTCTGGGCGCAACGCGTAGTCATCACTACCACCAGCGCGGCGGAAGCTGAAGAGTTCGTTGATGATTCCTTCGCCGCTCTTTGCGGTGTAGAGCTCAAGATGCTCGAAGGTTGGCCCGTCAATTTCGTCGTAACCAAATGCAATACTGGCGTCGCGCCACGCGGCTTCAATGCGACGGCGCACGGCCATCTCGGCTGGATAGAAATCGCGCGTGCCCTTGGGAGACTGAAACTTCATAGGGGTGAATAGTAAT
>JAPLMU010000132.1 GCA_026386795.1 Planctomycetota bacterium | reverse complement strand
ATTACGTGGAACCTGAACCAAGTAGTTCCAAACAATATTGACGGTCTCTATGTGAATGTTGAGACTCAAACCACCGGATCCGCGGCAGGCCTCGTCGCTGGTTGGGACATCAACCCCTACGGAACGTCCACCCTCGCCATGAGCTGGTTCGCCGCATTGGCGCCGAGCGGTTGCGTCACGGGCCTCGGCCAAGGCGGCACCACCATCGCCGTTGCAAGTCTGACGGCGGGAACGGTTGTCAATGGGGCTTCCACCTATGGCAGCACGGCGTCGAGCGTCACCGCCGGCGGCTGGTTGCTCAACGCACCGAATTGCTGATGGACTGACCCACTACGGTTTCGGCGTCATGACCATCGGCGCGACGATGGGCGTTCGCACGCTCACTTCGCTCTCCTATGAGTCCGTTGCAGGAGTGGCGATCACTGCTGGCTCAGGCGGACCGCCGCCGAACTACGACCCGTGCGCCGCATTCAACCCAGTAGCGGTGTCGGGCGCCAACAACTTGCCGCTCGATCAAACCACCTCGACGAGCCTCGTTGTCGCAGGAGGCTGCGCATTCACCGCGTACCACGCCAACTACTTCAAGTTTGTCGCCCCGATCACCGGTGCGTTCACCATCGATACCTGCGCAAGCGGTGCCGATACGCGCATGGCGATCTTGGACGGATGCGCCCCTGGCTCGGTGGTGATTACCTGCAACGACAATTCGTGCGGCACGTCGTCAAGCGTCGTACTGAATGCCACTGCGGCGCAGACGTACTACATTGTGATCGGCGCCTCATCGTCAGTCGCAGTACTGCCGTCGCCGATCGCTGTAGCCGTGACCGCTCCACCAAGCCCAGACTGCATCGCAGCTGCGGCCGTGCCATTCGGTATCAGTCCGTTTAACAATTCTGCTACCACGGGCAACGTGACTGCCGGCACCAACGCCGCGGGAACTACGACCACCATTATCTACAACGCTGCGTGGTCCAAGTTCACTCCGGCCGTCACGGGTGCGTATCAGTTCAGCACGTGCGGCTCAGTGAATGACACCAAAATGGCGCTCAGCGAGGTGTGTCCTGGTTCGGGATTGACCATGGCGTCCATTGCCTACAACGATGACAACTGCGCATGCTCCTCTGGGTGCGGCACCACTGGCATTTCCTCATATTCGAGCGGTCTCAATCCCACGAACACGGGTCTTCCGCTCACGCAAAACCTCGTGGCAGGTCAGACCTACCACTTGGTGATTGGTGGTTACAGTGCAACGACCGGTGCCGTCAGCGGTTCCCTCGTGATCGATGGCCCAACCCCGCCACCGCCGTCATGCCTGGGCGACCTCAACCTGGACTACGTTGTCAACGGCGCAGATCTTGGTCTGCTGCTTGGCGCATGGGGTGCATGCCCCGGCGGCACCCCGGGTTGCATCGGCGATCTGAATAACGACGGCGTCGTCAACGGCGCTGACCTTGGACTGCTGCTCGGCGCATGGGGCGCATGCCCCCCTTGATAGGCGCCCGGCTTGCCGGTTGTCACTGATCTGATCCTTCCACGGCCCGCACCTCTTCAGGTGCGGGCTTGCTTTTTAAGAAATGCAACGGTCAGTTGCTAGCGCTTCGTCAATTCGGTGCTACTTTATGAAGATTATGGGCGCACTTCCCCGAATGCGCAGCCGAGAACCAATCAAAGGTTCCCTCTGCACTCACCGAGATTGACATCATTCAACTGGAGATCTGGCCATGCGAAACCGTCGACATGACACGACCAACGGACTTTCATCAGGCACTCGCCTTTCCAAGCATTTCCTTGCGTGCGCTGCCGCACTGACGACTGTTGCATCGGTCGGGACTGCAAACGCTGCTGTCATTACGTGGAACCTGAACCAAGTAGTTCCAAACAATATTGACGGTCTCTATGTGAATGTTGAGACTCAAACCACCGGATCCGCGGCAGGCCTCGTCGCTGGTTGGGACATCAACCCCTACGGAACGTCCACCCTCGCCATG
>JAPLMU010000175.1 GCA_026386795.1 Planctomycetota bacterium | reverse complement strand
TCACCGGGGTTCACACCCCAAGGATTCATAGATGAAGAACAGCAAGAAGTTGATTGTCACCGCTGGCGTGATCTCGGTTGGAATGATGGCTGCCGCGGCGAGTGCGGATTTTGGAACGCTGACCTACGGCGGCACCACCCCAATCTCATACACGGTGGGTACCGGCGGCGGTGCCAACATTGGTAACGATGGCTATCAATACAGTAACCACGCTTCGAGTTCGGGCGAAGTCACGATTGGTCTGAAGGCCATTGCATGGCAGGGTGCGAACTTTGACTTGACCACAGAAGTTGACTACTCCAGTCATGCGGGCGGCGGCTCTTGGCTCAAGACAGACAGTGCTGGTGCATACTTGGCCGGTGCGGGCGTTGCTACGGAAACTCGTGTCAATGGCGGCCCCATCGTTCCATATTCCGGAACCAATGCCCGTTGGTCGTTCGTTTGGAGTGCTACGGTTGGTGGCGCGCGGCCCGTTTCCGGCTTGTACAACATGCGCATGATCGTTGACGGTACCGCTGCAGGCGCACTCTCCATGGACTTGGGCGATCTAAGCGCCAACTTTAGCGGCGCGAGCGACCCGCACTTCCAAAACGCATGGAACGTTGGTTGGGATTTCATGTCGAGCGCTGGCTCGGTGAACGACATCGGTAACTGGAACATCAAGATTCAGGTGTTCAACAGCGGTGTTGGTGATGGCTACTCATCGCAGGTCGGCGAGCAGGCAATCAACGTCCTCGTCCCCGCCCCAGGCGCATTCGCTCTCATCGGCGTCGCAGGTCTCACCGGTGGCCGTCGCCGCCGCGCCTAACCTTTACTTTGCACTCCACGTTGGCTTCGGCCGGCGTCCACACTCCACGCCCCCACGCGCACCCGCGCTTGGGGGCGTGTGTGCGTTACAGCGGTGACGGAACGCCTGCTTCGGCGCACATCAGGTGCGGTTGGGAGCACGACTGCGCTGAGCGTGGCAACTGGTAAAGAAAGCGCTACGTAACTTGTTGACAACGTACAATTTGTACGTACATTATATGTATGGCAGGAATCGAGTTCGAATGGGATCCTCGTAAGGCAGCGACGAATCGCGCCAAGCACAAAGTCTCATTTGAAGAAGCAGCAACTGCCTTTGAAGATGAACAAGCGTTGCTGATTGACGATCCAGAGCATTCCAATTCTGAGGATCGATTCATTCTGCTTGGAATGAGTCGCTTGCCACGAATTTTAGTGGTGGTGCATTGCTTTCGAGAAATAGATCATAAAATCAGAATCATCTCGGCGAGGAAAGCCACTCGCCATGAGCAGACTCAGTATTTGAAGCACGATTAAGCGAGGATCATGATGCGAACCGAATACGACTTTTCGAAATCAAAGCCAAATCCGTACGCGCGAAAGCTGAAGCAGCCCGTGACCATTCGGCTTGATGAATCCACTGTGCGATACTTCAAGAAACTGGCACAAGAACTGGATATGCCGTATCAAAGCTTGATCAATCTGTATCTGCGAGATTGCGCGTCAACTGGGCGGTCGCTGACTTTGAAGTGGCGACCCAAGAAGAGTGGACGCGCGGCGTAGATCAAACCCTCGAGCGGACGGGCGTGATCGGTCCGGGTTTATGCGAGTGCATCCATGCCTGTGTGTGCGTGTTCGGATCGCGTTACAGCGGCGAAGGTACGCCCGCTTCGGCGCACATCAGGTTGGTGGTGATCTCGCTGGAAAGGAAGATCACCGGGAGGCCGCTGCCTGGGTGCGTGCCGCCGCCAACCAGCCAGAGATTGTCGAAGCCCTGCAAGCGATGCTGCGGACGACGGTGCAGCATTTGGCCGAGGTTGTGAGCGAGATTGAACGTGGCGCCGTGCGCAATGCGTTCGGACTTCCAGTCGGCGGGCGTGACCAGGTGTTCTGCGCGGATGCGGGAGCGAATGTCGGTGATGCCGAAGACGGTTTCCAATTGCTTCAGGGTGCGCTCGCGCAGTTCTGCCTTGGACTGTTCCCAGTCAACTTTGCAGTGTCCGGGCTTGTCGTTGGGCGTTGGCACCAACACGTAGAGCGCGGAATGTCCAGCCGGCGCAAGTGTTGGGTCAAGGCGCGAAGGATTGCACACGTACGTCGACGGATCCTGTGAAAGCGTGCCGCGTTCGGCGATGTCCTTCAGATTCTCAACATAC
>JAPLMU010000082.1 GCA_026386795.1 Planctomycetota bacterium | reverse complement strand
GCGCACATCGCTGGTCTGGTTGCAACCGGCGTTCATCCGAGTCCGTTCCCACACGCGCATGTGGTCACCACCACCACGCACAAGACCCTCCGTGGTCCACGCGGCGGCCTGATTCTCTGCAACGATCCGGAAATCGCCACCAAGCTTGATCGCAAAGTATTCCCCGGAAGTCAGGGTGGTCCGCTCATGCACATCATCGCCGCGAAAGCCATTGCATTTGGCGAGGCGTTGCAACCGGAGTTCACCGTTTACAGCAAGCAAGTAGTTGCCAATGCCAAGGCGCTCGCAGCGGAACTGATCAAGCGCAACTACCGCCTGTGCGCTGGCGGCACCGACAACCACCTGATGCTCGTCGACCTTCGTCAACGCAGCGCGGACCTCACGGGCGCCGACGCCGAGAAGTGGCTCGAAGCCGCTGGAATCATCTGCAATAAGAATGGCATCCCGAACGACCCGCGCCCCCCAATGGTGACCAGTGGTCTTCGTCTCGGCACCCCGGCACTCACGTCGCGTGGTCTAAAGGAGCCCGAAATGATTCAAGTCGCCGCATGGCTCGACCGCATCATGGGATCAAAGGGCGCAGCGGAGGAAACGGCCGCCGTGCGCGCGGAGATCCGTGCATTCTGCACGCGCTTCCCGATGCCCCACTAAATAGGTGCCGTTCACCACTGTCCCTCTTTCGCCGTTGCGTGCGGTGGAAGCGAGTTGAGACGCCCCCCGCCCCCTCCGTTGCCAAGGTTCCGCTTAGCCTCGGGCGAAACTGTTCGTCCGGTTGGCACCCACGGGGCGTACGTCCAACTGCCGGACTTCTCAGTTTCACACGCCGCTTACCGAGCCTCCCGTGCTCACTGCGGGGGCTCGCACACGGAAGGCATTTGGAAACCAGGGGCTGGAACCTGTTCCTGTGGTCGTAGGCGGCCAGGGACAATTTTCGGGCTCAGCGCGGTTAGAAGCGCGTTTTTTCACTGACGATGAAAATCTCAAAAAATGCATGATGGGTGGGGGGGGGGTATTACGTTCTTGTATGTGGAGCGTGACATCAGCCGCAGGTGAAGCCTGCAAATGATCAACGCAATTCAAGAAGCGCTTGCTCCGGTGGGGCAAACGTGTGTTTACAACCGCGCCGACGGTTTCGGCTATGTCACGCCCTACACGGGAGTGTGGGCACAACCGGGCGAGAGCCCAGCATGGAGTTTCAGATGCGAAACAAGACTTTCATTTCTTCGATGGTTGGTGTTGCCGCGGCCGTGGCCGTGGCGGGTTCGGCGAATGCGGCGATCGTGGATCCGTTCACACAACTTTCCGACGCGCTTGCAACAGGGAGTTCGACCAACATCACCCAAAGCGGGTCGTGGCTCGGCGGTCTGTTCGACACCCGGACGACGGCGGCGACCAGGGGCTCCGGTGGTACCACGCCATCGGGCGGCGTCGGGACCAGCGCTCGCAGCCAGACCGGCGCGGGCTCGTGGGTGGGCTCCTTCTCCGGGGACCGCCCGAACACCACCTTCGGCTCCTACGCCGGGCTGTCTTACGTGAATGCGAACGCATCCGCTGTTGCGATTGACTTCAACAAGATCATGATCGATGTGGCATTCGTCGGCACCACGCGGAATGCGGGTAGTTACGTCAATTTCTCTTTCGGTGATGTCAACGGTAACTACATGGAAGCAAAGTTGACGCTCACGGGTTCACAACTGAGCGCTACGAGTCTGACCATCGAGTTCAGCAAGAGTCAGTTTGCGCTCACTGAAGGTACGGGCCCGTTCGATTGGAATCAGGTGCCGGCCTTGGGTGTCGGCATGTCGACCGCGGGCGCAACGGGCGCCGGGCCCGGGCAGACGTGGACCGCCTCCAACTTTCAAATGACGGCCGTCCCTGCTCCCGGCGCGCTCGCGCTCCTGGGCGCAGCAGGCATCGTCGGCGCTCGCCGACGTCGCGCCTGACATCACTCTGCACTCCACACTGGCTTCGGCCAGTGTCCACACTCCACGCCCCCATGCGCACCCGCGCCTGGGGGCGTTTGTGCATAAGCGCCCTCCATCATCCGCAGTCATTTGATCTTCGCCAACGCATCCTGGCCGCAGGCGCCGGAGAGGACTGAGCCGCGCTCAGCGGCTGTCCTCGTAAGGCGAATGCGGGCCAGTACGAAATCGTGTTGCATCAGAGCCACCACAAACCGGTGATGCCTCAACACCCCGCGCCTTACTCCAGCCGTGCCAACCGCTCCGCAACATCCATCCGGTGCAGCGCGTCAAGCAGTTCATCCATCTCCCCAGACATCAACTTCTGCAACGGAAACGAAGCATCAATCCGGTGGTCCACCGCGATCGCTTCCTTCCACCGATACGTGCGAATCTTCTCCGCCCGCCCGCCGCTCCCCATCATGCTGCGCCTCTCCGCACTGCGCGCCGCCTCAGCAACTTGCCGCCGCCCTTCGTGCACGCGCGCACGCAACAGCCGCCACGCTTTCTCGCGGTTCTGCAATTGACTCCGCGTCTCTTGCATGCGCACCTCAATCCCGGTGGGCAAGTGAATCAGATGCACCGCGGTTGCCACCTTGTTGACGTTCTGTCCGCCCGGCCCCTGCGCGGTGGTCATCATCTCCTTCACTTCCGCGGGATCCACTTCGCTCTCTACTTCCTCCGGCTCTGCCATCACCGCCACCGTTGCAGTACTCGTGTGAATCCGCCCCTGCGCTTCCGTTGCAGGCACACGCTTCACCTGGTGCGTTCCGGCTTCGTAACCAAGCGCCGTCCACACACCGTTGCCTTGCACTTCAACAATTGCCTGCGTCACACCACCCGCGTCGCCATCACGCACATCCATTTCATCCCACGACCACCCGCGTCGATGCGCAAGTCGTCGATACATTTCCACTAACTCGCCAGCCCACAGCGCGGCCTCATCGCCGCCAACGCCTGCTCGGACTTCTAAGATCACTGCACCAACGCGGCTGTCGTCGCTGGTTACCAACAGTCGCTGCAATTCCAAGAGCAGGGCGTCCGCGCGTCGATGCACGCCGGGCAATTCCGCCGCAGCCACTGCCGCAAGCTCCGGGTCATTGTCGGTTGCCAGTAAGCCTAATTCTGCGCATTCACGCTCCGCTGCGCGCCATAAATTCCACCGCGTCACTACCGCCTCCAGCGAGGCACGCTTCAACGTCAGCGCTCGCACGCGACGATGGTCTGCAGCCACATCCGGATCGAGCATCGCCTCCGCCGCAGCGTGGAATTCGCTCGCCATCGAATCAAGCATGTGCCGAAGGTTGTCTGCAATCGGTTCGATGTGTTCCTCGCAATCCGGAATGATTCCGTTGTGCGCGCTCTTCACGCATCAACATCAAAAAGAACAACCGCGCCAACAAAGGCGCGGTTGCCATATTTCAGAATCAGTGAACTACTTCTTGGCAGGAGCCGCAGCCTTCGGAGCAGCAGGTGCCTTCGCAGCAGGAGCCGCCGCTGGCTTTGCAGCCGCGTCAGTCTTCTTCTCTGCGTCCTTCTTAAAGTAGTCGCCAGCGAACTTGCGCTGGAAGCGCTCAACTCGGCCGGCGGTATCGATGAAGGTCTTCTGACCGGTGTAGAACGGGTGCGAACCCGACCACACTTCAACATTCATCTCAGGCACGGTCGCGCCGACGGTCATGACGTGCTGACCGCGATAGGAGACCTTGCACTCGGGGAACCACTTCGGATGGATTTCGCTCTTCATGTCTGCTGTCCTTACCTTGCTTGCATGTTTATGCCCCGGACAGGGGCAGATCGAGGAGGATAGCGAAAGACGCCGCCCAAGGGAAGTCATTCATTCGCGGATCTGCTCGTTATGCGCCCCTTTGGCCTTACACTTCCGCCGTGAACGTGCCGAACAGACCTCAGAACGCTCTCGGCGACCGCGGATGGTGGCGGGAAGTGCGCGTTCCTTCGCTGCCGGAGGTGAATTCGTCCATTGCGGTCGCTCCGAGCGGCGCCCCCCTGTGGCGCAAACTGTGGGCGTTCAGCGGCATCGGCATGATGATCGCTGTGGGCTACATGGATCCAGGCAACTGGGCCACGGGTTTGGCGGCCGGTTCCGGTTGGGGCTACTCGCTCCTCTTTGTGATCCTGGCATCCAACTTGATGGCGATGCTGTTGCAACACCTCGCCGTGCGCCTCGGCATTGTTGCTGGCCGCGACTTAGCACAAGCGTGCCGCGATCATTACTCGCGTCCAACATCGCTCGCATTGTGGATCCTCTGCGAACTTGCCATTGTCGCCTGCGACCTCGCCGAAGTCATTGGCTCCGCCATCGCGCTGCAACTGCTCTTTGATATTCCACTCGTGTGGGGCATCATCATCACTGCGTTCGACGTGATGCTCATCCTGATTCTGCAACGCCGCGGCTTCCGCATCATTGAAGCACTCGTCGCTGCACTGGTATTCACCATCGGCGCCTGCTTCGCCTACGAACTGTGGGCCGCGCGTCCCGATGCCGGCGGAATCATCCGCGGCTTCGTGCCAACATCGCAGATTCTTTCTGACCCCGCGATGCTTTATGTAGCGATCGGCATCCTTGGCGCAACGGTGATGCCGCACAATTTGTACCTGCATTCCAGCATTGTGCAGACACGCGACTTCCCACGCACCGACGCCGGCAAACGCGAAGCGCTGCGTCTGGCCACCATTGATTCCACCGTTGCGCTCGGGTTCGCGTTCTTCGTCAACGCAGCCATCTTGATCACCGCCGCCGCCGCCTTCCACGGCACCGTGAACCAAGGCGTTGCTGACATTCATCAGGCCTACGACCTCCTCACGCCAGTCCTTGGCGCGTCACTCGCCAGCACCATCTTCGCCGTAGCACTCCTAGCCAGCGGCCAAAATTCCACGCTCACCGGAACGCTCGCCGGCCAGATTGTCATGGAGGGGTTCCTTGACCTGCGAATCTCCCCCTGGGCTCGCCGCCTTCTGACTCGGCTCGTGGCGATCGTCCCCGCCGTGGCGGTGGCGCTGATCTACGGGGATAAAGGCATCGGCAAACTACTGATCTTCTCGCAGGTGGTGCTTTCTCTGCAATTACCGTTTGCCGTCTTCCCGTTGATCATCTTCACCACATCACCGTCCAAGATGGGTGACTTTGCCGCGCGAGGCTGGATCAAGTGGGCCGCATGGTCGCTGGCATTCCTGATTTCCGGCTTGAACTTCTTGCTGCTCTGGCAGACATTCGCCGCCTGAGTCAGGAACGCATCGCCGTGAGGGCGTACATTGCGCCGCAGTGGCAATTCGACGATCCCCCGATGACTTCCGTGTTGATGAGGAACTTGTTTCCTCCTACGCATCCGCACTCGAATCTTCCCCATCGGAAGACGCGCCGTTTGCCGTGTGTCGCCTGACCAAGTCCGGCTGGACCACGCCCGATGCCGTCGACGCGCTCACGCGTGAACTTCATCTGCCGCCGCGTTCCGTCACTTACGCCGGTCTCAAGGATCGCCACGCCGCCACCGCGCAGCACATTTCGCTCGATCATCCTCCGATCGGCGCGGTGCGTTCACTCGCGCGCGGCGTGGAAGGGGAGGGCTGGCGCGCCCGCACCATCGGTTGGTCCTCGCGTCCGCTCGACGCATCATGCATCGCTTCCAACACCTTTGAGATTGTGGTGCGCGGCCTCGTCAAGTTTGAAGTTGAACTGATGCGATCACGCGCGGACGACCTCGCCGACGCGAACGGCGCGCTCCTCTTCGTCAATTACTTCGGCGACCAACGATTCGGTTCAGCGCGGCACGGCAAAGGATTTGCGGCTCGTCCACTCATCGCTGGCAACCCGCTCGGCGCCCTGCGCCTTGCTATTGGAACCCCCGCGCGTAAAGACTCCGGCATGCAACGTGCGTTCACGCGCCTGTGCGCCGCGCACTGGGGCAATTGGAAGCGCCTCGCCGCAGAGCT
>JAPLMU010000174.1 GCA_026386795.1 Planctomycetota bacterium | reverse complement strand
TCCCGGCGCCGTGTGAACCAGACCCGTGCCATCCTCAAGCGTTACGTAGTCAGCTGCAACCACTGCTGATTCACGGTCGCAGAACGGATGCCGATACTTCAAGCCAACCAACTTGGCTCCGTCCGTTTCCGCAACAATCCGAACCTTGTCACTGCCCGCAAGCTTGGTGACTTTGGCCACCAAGTCCGTGGCCATGATCGCCAGATTGCCGTCCACTTCAACCACGGCGTATCGATAGTCAGCGTGGACAGCGATTGCCAAATTGGCTGGCAGCGTCCAGGGCGTGGTGGTCCAAATGGTGAAGCTGGGGGTGCAGTCAAGCTCGCACTCAAACGCCCGCTCCACTGCTTCGCGATCCGCCGCTTCAAAGTCCACGTACACCGAAAGATCTTCTCGATCTTCGTATTCCAGTTCAGCTTCGGCAAGCGCCGTGCGGTTGGCGATCGACCAGTGCACCGGCTTTAACGCGCGATACACCAAGCCCTGCTCCACCAGGTCTGCAAAGTCCTCAATGACCGCACCCTCAAAGGCAGGCTTCATGGTGAGGTACGGGTTGGCGTAATCAGCAAGCGTCAAGAGGCGCTGCATTTGCCCGGCCTGCAGTTTTACAAACTTGTCTGCATAGGTCTGGCACTCACGACGAATGATCATGCGACGCTGATCGTCCGGCAACTCCATGACCTTCTGGAGCTTGCCCTTCTCGTTCATATCCGTGACTACTTTGTGCTCAATGGGCAGTCCGTGGCAATCCCAACCCGGCACGTACGGAACGCGCATGCCATCCATCAGCCGCGAGCGCACCACAATGTCCTTCAAGACCTTGTTGAGCAAATGCCCCAAGTGGATCGATCCATTCGCGTACGGAGGGCCGTCATGGAATGAATAGAGCGGCGCATTCGCGCGCGCCGCTTGCACTGTGTCATACAGCGCCTCATCTTGCCAACGCTTCACCGTCAACGGTTCGGCTTGCGAGAGGTTCGCCTTCATGGCGAAGTCGGTCTTGGGGAGATTGAGCGTGCTCTTGTAGTCAGGCATGGTTCAGCATTCAGTCAAATTCGTCGGTCTTGGGGAGATTGAGCGTGCTCTTGTAGTCAGGCATGGTTCAGCATTCAGTCAAATTCGGGCTCATCGCCAGGCTTGATGTTCTCGTCGAGGTACTTCTGAAAGTCGCCCATCTTGTAAGAGATGAAGCAAAATGCGTGATGCAGCGTGAACCATTCGGAATCCTTGGGATTCTTGTCAAGGTCTTGCCGCAGGCGATTCAATTCAGCGAGTACTCGTTCTGCTTTCATATCTATTCCGTAGGTTGCAGTGTAAATCAATGATTCAGGTTCGCGTGATCCGGTGTTTCGACCGCGTGATCATGTGCAGCGTGATCATGTTCAGCATGCTCATGTCCAGCGTGTGAAAGCGCTTCCATCCGCCCCACAACAAGCGCCAACACGAGCCCGAGCACCAACGCCACTGACAAACCAACACGGTCGTGGCGGTGAAACTGCACTTCTGGCAACAAGTCAGCCGCTGCAATACAAAGGAAGGTTCCCGCCGAGAAGGCCAACGCGTAGGGCACGGCAACTGCGGTGCCTCCAGTGGTCGCAGCAGCTCCCAACATAAAGAGCACTACGCCGATCGGCACCAAACTCGCAAATAAGAGGTTCACCAGCAGCACCCTGCCGCGGCTACCGCCGCCCGCATGCAGCAAGGTGGCAACGGTCATCGAGTCAAACGGCTTGTGCAGCAAGATCACGAGGAAAGTGCCAAGCCCAGCAAGGGCCGGCGCCACGCCTGGCTCCACTTCACGGACAGCAGCCACGCTGGCGGCAAGGGCAACGCCCTCGAGCAGCGAGTGCAGACCCATTCCGACGGCCGCACCAGTCCATGTCAGCCGCCCGACCGGCGCGCGTTCCGAAGCAGCACCGTCGTGACTGTGCCCGGAATGCTCATGCGAAGCGTGATGGTGGCCCTCGTGCCCGTGCATCGGATCATCGCACGCTGGCTCGGGCAATTCATGCTGATGAAAGTGCGCAAATCGTTCTAGGAAGAACATGGTGAGAAACCCAAGCGCCA
>JAPLMU010000117.1:7699-17289 GCA_026386795.1 Planctomycetota bacterium | reverse complement strand
TGGTGCGGCGCGAGCGGTCATAGTCATGATCGTGCATTCACATGAGGTGCGGGTAATTCGTATGCAGCGCAGCGCACGGCGTGTTGGGCGCGCGAACCAAGAAAGGTTGCGGCCGATCCATGCAGAATGCTGGCGCGCGTTTCTTCATCAAGCCACGTCGCGGCGCGCACAATAGCGCCGGGCGAGAGTTCCCCAAGCGGGAACGGGTAGTCGGTGCCAAGCGCCACCTTGCCCTGCCCTGCGACTGAAAGTAAGAGCCGCAGTGCTTCCGGGTCATGCACCAGCGAGTCAAACCACACGCGCTTGATTGCCTCGCGTGGCGATTCGTTAGTGGCAGTCTGGCACAGGTCAGGGCGTTCGCGGAATCCGTGTTCCCAGCGACCGATGGTCATCGGCGCCGCACCACCGCCATGAGCAAATGCAATGCGCAACGATGGCAGTTTCTCCATCACGCCACCGAAGCACACGCTGCCAACGGCAAGCGCGGTTTCTGCTGGCATGCCAACCAGCCACGGGAACCAGTGCCGCTCCATACGATCGGCGCCGCACATTTCCCACGGATGAACGAAGACGCATGCGCCAAGCGCGGCGGCAGCTTCGAGCACTTCGACAACGGATGGATCATCCAAGTTGCGACCGTTGACGTTCGAACCAATCTGCACACCAGGCATGCCGAGCTCGCGCACGCATCGTTCGAGTTCGCGAATTGCTAACCGAGTGTCCTGCATGGGAATGGTGCCCAAGCCAACGAATTGATCCGGCGCGTCGCGCACTACACCAGCGATGTGATCATTGAGGGTGGCAGAAAGATCAGCGGCATCCGCGGCCTTCGCCCAGTAACTGAACATCACCGGCACCGTGCTCAGCACTTGCACACGCACCCCGGCGGCATCGCAGTCGGCAGTGCGCGCGGTTGGATCCCAGGAATTCGAGTGGATTTCGCGGAACATCCGCCCGTCTTTCCACAATTGTGCGCGACACGCAGCGCAATGCTCAATGCTTACCCAGCCGGGATAGCCATACTTGGCACAGAGGTCCGGCCAGCGCTCAGGCAAGATGTGCGTGTGCAGGTCGATCATTGGATGTTCAGTACGGGCGCATCACACGCGTGCCACACTTCTTGCACGTGCACAGCGCGGGATCGGCCCAGAACTCTTCCATGGCCTTGGCGAAATGCTGCACGATGTCCTTGCACACAAAGACTTTGTCATAGACCAGCTCTTCGCACTTCTGGCAGAAGAACATCAAGTGCTCCGGCTCAGTCTCCGGGCGACGGCGTTCAATCACCATCCCCAACGTGTTTGGACCGCGCTGCGGACTGTGCGGGACATTGGGCGGAATGAAGAAGGTTTCGCCCTCGCGAATCGGAACATCGCGGATTCCGTTGATGTCGCGGATGCGTACGGTGATATCGCCCTTCAGTTGAATGAAGAACTCCTCGCTGTTAGTCATGTGGAAATCATTGCGGGCGTTGGGGCCAGCGATGATCATCACAAAGAAATCCTTGCCGCTATACAGGTACTTATTGCCGACCGGCGGGTTCATCATGTGCCGGTTGTCGGCGATCCATTGCATCAATACAATGGAGCCCGCCACGGTGCCGTCAACATTGAGCCCGGTGGCATCACCAAACTCATTCAACGCGCGGGTAGCAGCTGTCGCCCCCGCATCGGTACTGCATCCGTTCGGACCGCAGCACGGTGATTGCGATGCAGAGGTAGCGATGATCGGATTGATGGTGGACATGCCTGAAAGATACCCGCGGACGCAGCGCGGATGACCGCTCGCTAGGGCGCGATACAAGGCACGCAGGCGCCTCGTTGCGCATCACAGCCGCGTGCGGATCGCCCACAGGTCGGGAAAGAGCGGATTGAAGAGCGTTGTTCGGAGATAGGCAACGCCCGGACTGCCGCCAGTCCCCTGCTTGAATCCAATAGTGCGCTCCACCATTTTTACATGGCGGTAGCGCCACTCCTGAATACCCTCGTCAAGATCCACGAGCAGTTCGCACACGCTGCGCTCGGTGGGATGATTGTGATAGAGGTCAAGCAGTGTTTCCTGGAACGCTGGCCACTCTTGCGGCGGCTGAGTGACGTCGCGAGCAAGAAGTTCGGCAGGAACCGGATAGCCACGCAGCGCAACGAACTTTGCAAACGCATCGAAGAGCGTTGGCTTTCCCCAGCGGCGTTCGATCGCTACGCGGTCTGGCGTTCCTTCTGGATAGTGCGTGAGGACGCGCGGATTCTTGTTGCCGAGCAGAAACTCAAATTCGCGGAATTGCGCGCTTTGGAATCCGCTGGAATTTGCCAAGAAGCTTCGGAAGGAGAGAAATGAAACCGGCGTAATAGTTTCAATCACATCAACCTGCTGCACCATGGTCTTCAAGATGGTGAGCATGCGCTGCAATGTTGCGCACGCTTCCGGTACTTGGCCCGCGGTTAGGCATTCAGCAAGGCGATCGCCTTCGTGAAGTTGCTGCTTGAACCACAGTTCATATACCTGATGGATGATGATGAAGAGCATCTCATCATGTTCTGGGTCCGCACTGTCGGGGCGGTGTGAAAGCGGACGCTGCAGCGAGAGGAGTTGCGGAACGCACAGGTAATCGCCGTAGGTGAGGTTCATATTTCATTTCCTTTGGAGCGATCAGAGCAGCGTGCCGGTGAGGATCACCTTAGCAACTACGAAGTAGATGACCAGCCCAGTGACATCGACCAATGTGGCAACAAATGGTGCCGAACTTGTGGCTGGATCAAGTTTGAATGAGCGCAAGATGAACGGCAACATGCTGCCAGCGATGGTGCCGAAGCAAACCACACCGATCAGACTGAGCCATATCACCGTGGCCACTAGATACGGATGCCCGCCGTAGTCGTACCAGCCGAAATACTGCCAGACCAGCACGCGGATGAAACCGAGCGATCCGAGCCAACTACCGAGCACTGCGCCGGTGCCGAGTTCGCGCAGGAAGACACGCCGCCACGCGTTGCCCGGCAATTCGCCGAGCGCAAGCGCGCGCACCACGAGCGTTGCTGCCTGTGATCCAGTGTTGCCACCGCTCGAAATCACCAGCGGAATGAACATCGCCAGCATGACTGCCGAGGCGATCTCGTGTTCAAAGTGGCTCATTGCTGTTGCTGTGAGCATCTCGCCCACGAACAGCACGGAAAGCCAGAGCCCGCGCTGCCGCAGCAATTGCCAGAACGGAGTGCGTGAGTACGGCGTATCCACCGCTTGCACGCCACCGAATCGGAGTTGCGTCTCCGTGTCTTCCGTCTGGGAGATATCAAGCGCATCGTCAACAGTGATGATGCCGAGCATGTGCCCGCGCTCATCAACGACTGCAAGAGCGGATCGGTCGTAGCGCTTGAACAAGCGCACCACTTCAGGAAGGTCGGTGCGTGCTGGAATCGAGACCAGCGTGGCTTGCTCAAGATCACCCACCAGCGCGTTGGGGTCTGCCCTGACAAGGAGTCCAAGGCGCACATCAAAGAGGAGTGCGCCGGCGGCATCAACAACATAGAGAACGTTGAGTGTCTCGACACGGCGCTCCGAGCGGCGGATGGAATCGAGCGCCTCCGTAACGGTCATGCCGGGCGAGAGGCTGATGTACTCCGGCGTCATCACGTGGCCAGCGGTGCCTTCGGGGTAGCCAAGCAGTGTGCGCGTTGCTGCGAGCGCTTGCGGGCTGAGCGACTCCAAGATCCGCCGCGTGACTTCTGCTGGCAGATCATCAAGCAGCGAGACGCGGTCATCGGGCGTCATGGCGTTCACCAGCTCAAGCATCTGCTCGCTTGAAAGCGAGGCAATGAGCTCCGCTTGTTGCTCAACTGGCAGGTACGAGAAGACCGCACCCGCACGATCCCGAGAGAGGAGCCGGAAGATGACGCCCTCATCATCGGATGGCAAATCAGTCAAGATTTCTGCAATATCCGGGTCGTTGAGATCATTGAGCGCGCTGCGCAGGCCTACCCAATCGCGTTGTGCGATCAGGTCTTCAACTTCAACTTGGAGCAGATGGCCGAGCACGGTCAGGCAGGGTAACTGACCGGGGTGATTTATGTGCGCAGATCGACCACGTGGGCTGATTCAATCGTTGACGTACGGGGTCTCGCGCTGCGCTGCCGCGCTGCCAACGCGCACGAAATCCGTGACACCGGAGGCATGGGAGCGAAGCAATCGAACGGTCTCTGGATCTTCGCCGGTTTCCACAATGCGAACCCCTTTTTCTGTGAGTTCCACGGTCAGTTTCACATGTTCATGGCGCGCAAAGAGTTCCTTGAACACGGGGTCCCAGGTCCGTACTTGGAGTCCTTCCGCCATGCGACCTTGCATAGCGAGCGTGTGGTCCTTGATCAGGGTGGCCACTGCGGGATCATCTGATTCAGTGGTGGCGGAGACGCCGTTCGCAATGATGGTCACGGTGCGGTGAATCTTTGCGTGGTGATAAAGAAGCGTCTGCCAGACATCGCGGTCATAGGGCAGCGTGCCGCGGTCGGCAGAACTCACACTTGTGGGTGCGCGCGGGACGGGACACGCGGCGAGCGATCCCGGAGTAGCGGATGTAAGCGTGGCGGTCGGCGCAGCAACCGCAGAGGTCGCACTTGCCGCGTGGGGCGCGCATGAAGCGGCAGCGAGTACCAAGGACATGCACGCGCCTGTGTAAGCAAGGGTGCGGCGGAGCGATGCGGAGTCTGTGTGGAGTTCAGTGGTCACCGTATGTACGGAATACGCGAACTTGCCGTGTCGCGTTACAGCCTGATGCGAGAACTTTCCCAATTCGATCAGGTAAAAATAATCAGATCCTCTTTCTCTTTGTAAAGTGACAACCTTGAAAGCCAGGAATACTTCCGACGATTCATTTCAAGGTGCTGGTGGAGGAAAAACGCTGGATCAGTGAAGAGCGATTCCTTCACGCGCTGAATTACTGCATGCTGCTGCCCGGACCTGAAGCGATGCAATTGGTCACCTATGTCGGCTGGTTACTGCATCGCACGCGCGGCGGATTGGTTGCAGGACTGCTCTTTGTCATTCCAGGTTTCTTCGCGATCCTTGCACTGAGCATCGCATACACCCTGTGGCACGGCATTGCCGCCATTGACGGATTGCTGTTCGGGGTAAAGGCGTCGGTGCTCGCAATTGTTACCGAGGCGGTCATCCGAATCGGCAAACGCGTTCTTAAGAACAGATTCATGTACGCCGTTGCAGCAGGCGCATTTCTTGCAATCTTCGTACTGCAAGTACCTTTCCCGGTAATCATTGGCGCGGCGGCTGTACTTGGATTTGTTGGCAATAAGTTGGTTTCCAAGCGATTTTCGATACTGAAATCGCCTGCAGTGAATACAGACAGTTGCGGTCGTGCCGAGATCCACGCAGATACCCGCACCGATATCCCTACCAATACAGCCAGCGCCTATCTCACTGACACCCTTTCTATTGATCACAGCCGGCCAAGCATCAACCGCACGCTTGGCGTACTTGCGGTGTGGTTACCGCTTTGGCTTGTGCCCGTGATTCTCTTGCGATTGTTACTTGGCAGAGAGAATGTCTTCACTCAACAAGCTGAATTCTTTAGCCAAGTTGCAGTAGTGACTTTCGGTGGCGCGTACGCGGTGCTGGCGTATGTTGCACAGCAGGCAGTCCATGTCTATGGATGGGTACAACCAGACGAAATGCTCGCCGGGCTTGGCATGGCTGAATCCACTCCCGGTCCGCTGATTATGGTGCTGCAATTTGTTGGATATATGGGGGCATATCGCGAAGCGAGCGGAGCCGAAGCAATCAGCGCCCTTCATCCGATTGTTGCTGGTGCATTGGCATCAGTATTAGTGGCATGGGTGACTTTCGTTCCGTGCTTTCTGTGGATCTTCTTGGGTGCGCCGTATGTCGAGCATGTACGGCGCAGTGCTTCATTGGCAGCTACCCTGTCATGCATTACTGCCGCGGTTGTTGGAGTGATTCTCAACCTTGGCATCTGGCTCGCCGCGCACACGCTGTTCCAAACTGTAAACGAGCACACGTGGAACGGTGCTCGAGTGTTGGTACCGGATCTGCGCACACTGGATATTCCTGCTTTGACTATCGCCACGATGTCCGCCTTCATGATCTTTCGCCTGCGCTGGGGTGTGCTAAAAACACTTGCAGTTGCGGCGCTGGTTGGTGGAACATGGTTTGTATTTCGGTGACGTCTTCGCGCCCGGTCATCCCTAGTATTCCGAACCATGCCACGGAAGCCCACGGCTGCATTGAAACGCTTGACGCCTCAAACCGGCGGAGGGCGTCTTGCTGTCATCTTCGGAGACCAGCTTGACCTTGACGCGCCCATCATCAGCACGCTTGGAGCAGATGACACCGTATTGATGATGGAAGTTGCCAGCGAATCGCAACATGTACCGAGTCATGTCCAGCGGACCACTCTGTTTCTTTCGGCCATGCGCCACTTTGCTGCCGCCTTGATCAAACGAAAGATTCGCGTTCGATACATCAATCTTGAAGATCCAGAGAACACCGGCGCGTTCGAAACGGAACTCACTCGCGCCATTGCTGCGCTCAAACACACGCAGATTGTTTGCACACAGCCGGGTGAGTGGCGAGTTCTCACGATCCTTGAGCGTGTTCGTGACGCCACTGGCATTCCGCTGACCGTCTTGCCAGACGAGCACTTTCTCACCACGGTGGAAGAGTTCGCTGTGTGGGCAAAGGATCGCACCGCCCTGACGATGGAGTTCTTCTACCGCGAGCAGCGCCGTAAGACTGGATACCTGATGGATGGCCACGGCAAGGGCGCGCAGCCTGCCGGTGGAGTGTGGAACTTTGACAAGGAGAACCGACTGCCATTTGGCAAACAAGGTCCCAGCCCCAAGCCGCGCAAACCGCTCACTTTTAAGGCAGATGCGACCACACGCGCGGTCATCAGCGCGATGAAACAGGTCCTGCCAGGGCTACCCGGCGCCACCGAATCATTTGGTTGGCCAGTGACGCGCGAGCAGGCTTTGGCTGCACTTGATGACTTCATCACGCATCGGCTTACGAACTTCGGTGCCTATGAAGATGCCATGTGGACCAATGAGCCCACGCTCTATCACGCGACCCTATCAAGTTCACTCAATCTCAAGCTCTTGAATCCGCGCGAGTGTTGCGAGCGAGCGATCAAGGCCTTCAATGATGGCGAAGCTCCACTGCAATCGGTGGAAGCGTTCGTGCGGCAGATCATTGGTTGGCGTGAATTCATTCGCGGCGTGTACTGGCTTGAGGGAGCGGAGTACGCGGATCGCAACGGTCTGAATCAACAAGGAAAATTGCCGGACTTCTATTGGACTGCTGACACTGACATGGCTTGCATGAAAGCATGTGTTGGTCAAGTAATTGAGACCGGATACGGCCACCACATCCAGCGGCTGATGGTGACTGGCAACTTCGCGCTTATCAGCGGGGTTCACCCGCGCGCTGTGAGCGATTGGTATCTCGGAATGTTCATCGACGGCGTGGATTGGGTCACGCTTCCCAACGCGCTTGGCATGGTCATGCATGCGGATCGACGCCCAAAGGCTTCAAAGGGCGTGACTGGCCTTGTTGGAACCAAACCATATGCAGCGAGTGGTAAGTACATCGAGCGGATGAGTAACTACTGCACTGAGTGTCGTTACGACCCAGCGGAACGCAGCGGCCCATCTGCTTGCCCAGTCACCGTCTTTTACTGGGACTTCCTGATCCGCACCCGCAAACAACTTTCGCAGAACCAGCGAATGGCAATGATCATGAAGAATGTCGATCGGCTCACGCCGCAGACACAAACGCAAATCACGATTGATGCCGCGTTGCTCCGCAAGAAGCTTGGTATCACTGCTGACGCGACGTAGTTGGTGGCGCAACTAGGCTGCCCTCATGATCACCGCAAGATTCTCTCTGTTGGTGATGCTGCTCAGTGGCTGTCTGTGCGGTTGCGCTGCGAAGCAGACCGAGTCACCGCCCCTGATAACGAAGAGCCCTCCCGCGACCACGGCCATCACGCCGCTCAGTCCGTTCATTCGACGCATCTTTGAAGACCGCAGCGGCCGTCTCTGGTTTGGGACCAACAGCGACGGCGTCGGCCGCTACAACGGCAAAGTAGTGGAGTTTTTCTGCGTGAAGGAAGGATTCCCCGGCGAAGCGTTCGTGTACGACGGCAAATCATGCACGAACTTCGGAGAATCCCAGGGCCTGAGTACCAACGCCATTCAGTGCACCTACCAGGATCGATCAGGACGACTGTGGCTCGGCGGCTGACAGGGACTGTTCCGGTACGACGGCGAGACCATCATCCGCGTCGGCAAGGACGGACCGTGGAACGCCACGAAGCCGCGTTGACATACGGGGCGGTCCCGGCACCGGGTGCGCTTGCGATGCTCGGCGCGGGCGCGGTGTTCGGGCTTTCACGGCGTCGGCGCTGCGGGATGTGATGGCGGCCGCGCTGCTTAGCGGTATCGCCGCCGGGTAACGCGGCATGCAATCGCCGCGGCGATGGTCAGTGCGCCGCCCGGCACGGGGACCATTGTTCCTTCGAGCATGTACGCCATGTTCACCGGCCGCTGCAGCGCATTCCCCGGAACGCCGAACCCGCCGCCGGGATTGGCCTGCCAGCTGACGCCGTCGCCGATGTCCGAGATGACCACGCCGATCTGTCCGTTCGACCCCGGGTTCACCGCTTGCAGCGACATCCAGTACGAGCCCGCCGCCAGTTCGATGGCCTGCGGAAGCGAGAGGTCGACGCGTACCCCGGTGCCGAACGCCCCGTACGAGGCCGGCACACCGAGTGATGCAACCGCAAGCGCGGCACCGGCGCCGAGCGCGGCCTGTTGCGGCGACTGGTAGATGCGCAGCTCGAATCCCTGGATGCCGGCGAACGACCCGAACGAACCGTACCCCGCGATCACCGCAGATACGGACTCGATTCGGAATGCCGAGCTCATCGAGAAGTCATCGAGCGCCAGCAGCTCGAATTGCGGCTCTCCGGGGAAGATCTGGGAACCGTAGCGGTAGAAGCCCTCGGGGCCCGACGTGGGCAGGTTCGTCGGGGCGCCGATCTGGTCGAAGATCACCTCGGCAAGCGCGCATGGGGCGAATGACAGCGCAGCCATGGATACGAATGAGAGCTTGAAGTCCACGGAAGCACACCTCGGAAGGGAAGGGAGCGGAACCAGGCTGACCGGTTCGCGTAAAATGTCAGGAAGCCAGATTCTGCACCGCGGCGGCGAGGAAGCAAGCTAAATCTTGGGCAATCGGGGGCTGCGGACGGTGGTCGGGACCGCGGTGGAGTGCAGGAAAATCGCTCCGGAATTTCTGAGCGGAGCGCGGCGACCGGGCGCTGCGCGCCCCACCACCGGTTTCGCAGGAATATGGCGGAAATGAGAACGCGAGGCCATTGCTGGCCTCGCGTGTCTTGAGTCGGGCTGGCGGGATTTGCCGCCCGCTCCTGCGGGCGCCGACTCACGCGCGGGCTGACGCGCAGCGGCAGAACGCAGCGACGCAGCGCAGCTGCGGCGCCCAGACCGACCCCGGAACGACAAAGCGGAAGGCGCTTGGGCCTTCCGCTTTAGAGTGAGGAGTCGGGC
>JAPLMU010000117.1:0-7662 GCA_026386795.1 Planctomycetota bacterium | reverse complement strand
GCTGACGCGCAGCGGCAGAACGCAGCGACGCAGCGCAGCTGCGGCGCCCAGACCGACCCCGGAACGACAAAGCGGAAGGCGCTTGGGCCTTCCGCTTTAGAGTGAGGAGTCGGGCTGGCGGGATTTGAACCCACGACCTTTTGACCCCCAGTCAAACGCGCTACCAAACTGCGCTACAGCCCGCGGTGCGGAAGACGAGTGTAGTCGAGAGCGCCGCAAGGTGTCAGATGATGACGCTATCGATGATCATGGGATCAATGGAGATGTTGGCGGCGAAGGATTATCGCTTGACTGATGAAGTCGGACCGCCTGCGGCGCGGAGTGATCCGGCACAACATCGTCAGCGTGATTTTTTAGTGAAGAAAGAAGAAAGAAAGAGGAAGAGGAAAGAGGAAAGAGAGGAAAGGAAAGCAATCAGGGGGCCCTCGCGACGCGAAACCCGAAGTAGTACGTGCTGCCGGCGGGCGTGCCGTTGACGCGGTACGAGGAGCGCACGGTGCTCGCGTTGACGCTCCAGGAGCCGCCGCGGAACACGCGGTACGAACCAGACACCGGACCAAGCGGGTTCGTCTGCGCACCGCTCGAATATCCCGCATACCAATCATTCACCCACTCCCACACATTGCCTGACATGTCAAACAAGCCAAGTGCGTTGGCTGCCTTGCCGCCGACGGCGTGTGTCTGGTTCCCAGAGTTGTAGTAGTACCACGCAATCGTCCCCACAGTGGCGTCATCACTACTCCCGTTGTTGAACGCCGTCGTCGTACCGGCGCGACACGCGACACGCGTACTCCCACTCCGCTTCGCTTGGTAAACGCATGCCCGTTACGCTCAGGTAGCCCTGAATGGTATTCCAACTCACTTGCTCCACCGGGCGGCTTGCAGAGTCAGACTGCCCTTGGAAGTAACTCGGATTCCTCCCCATCCTCGCCACCCACTGCCCCTCCGTCACTTCATAGCGACCCAGGTAGAACGCTTGCGTCAAGGTCACTGAGTGCGTGGGGTTCTCATCGCTGATACACCCATACTGGTTCGACGCCGTGCATCCCATCGTGAACGTCCCCGCCGGCACCAACAACATCTCCATCTGCGTCGCCGTGTCACGCACGCGCCACGCCATGCCGGACGCCGTGATCGCTGCGCGCAGCGTGGAATCCGTCACCACCGCGGGGTTCGGCTGCGCTTCCACCAGCGTCGCCCAACTGGGGACAACAATCGACACGTAGCGATAGCCGCCCACCACCGTGATCGTGCCCTTTCCGCCTGTAATCACTACATCCGCATTGCCAAGCGTTCCCGCTGGGGTCATGGCCGTCACCGTCGTGGCGTTCACCACCGTGACGCCGGTGCACGGCGTGCCACCAATGCTGACTCCCGTAGTGAGCGCGAGGTACGCGCCTGTGATCGTGATCTGCGAGCCGCCCGCGGTTGCTCCCGCGTTCGGCACAATTGAACTGACAGACGCCGGCATGTAAGTGAATGTCTGAGGTGCGGTGTACGTGCCTGCGGCGGTTGTCACACGTACCGCGACTGGACCAAGGATGCCCGCCGGCGTGGTGGCGGTGACGGTGGTTGGAGAGTTCACCGTGACAATGGTGGCTAGTACACCGCCAACTGTGACCTCTGATGCGGTACCAAGGTACGACCCCGTGATGGTGATCACCGTGCCGCCTACGAAACACCCTTCAGTCGGTGTGACGCCACTGATCGATGCCGGACACGGGCCCCAGTTAGAGAGCAATGCCCCGAGATCACCGCCGTTGATCACCCCGTCACCGTTGATATCAGATGCAACCGAGAACGGGGCGGTGGTGCGCGGTCCCCAGTATGAAAGCATTGCCCCGAGGTCAGCCCCGTTGATGACTCCGTCAGCGAGGATGTCGCCGGTACACGACTGAGCAGCCGCCGGCATGGCAACCGCGAGCGCAAGTACGGCGGTGAAATGGCGAACGGCATTCCGTACACGAGTCCGCCCGGCGTGTTTCGATCTGTTCATAGGTTCCAAAGGTACTACGGTTGGCACGCGAAGCCAACAACAATCGCCGTGATCTCTAGCGCATCGTTCACCGCGTATTTAGGCGCGCATTCAAGCGCGACGGCGGCGCGACACCACGCCAGCGAGCGCAAGTAGGGCAAGTGCGCCCGGCCCGGGCATCGCCGCGCCCATCAGGTTGGACGTGAGTTTCTCAGAGACAGTTCCACTGCCGTTGGTGATTCCCTTGAGGTGCGCCACGAAGTCCCACTGGTTTGCACCGTTGAACACCGAAGCACTGTTGACCGCCGCCAGGCTTGCAGCAGCGCCACTCACCGAGAATGTCCAGGACCCCGACGCTCCTTGCGCCAGACCGACATTCCCTCCTCCACCGCCGTTAAATGAGCCAGTGGCGCTCGAGCCCCACTCAAAGTCCCCAAACGGCGTGGCCATCAGGCCATTGCCAGTGAGTTGACTGAACGGGCTCGGTGCCGAAGTCTGAGTCACAACGAAACTGGAATCCTGCATACCGACGACGAAAGCCGACAGGTAGGAAACGACCGACGACGTGTTGGTTAGGTTCACAGCGATCGTCGCCGTGCTACCGCTTGTGTACGACCAGGAAATCGATCCTTATCTGCTTAGAACGGCACCAGCAACCCAACCTGCCCGCCGTACCGCTGCTTGTCAGTCATCGCTGCGCCGTCGAATGCGATGTACGCCGTCACGCCCTTGATCGTGGCAAACTGAATGCCTGCTTGGAAGTTTGCGCCGTACCGATCTTCTGGCGAACTAGCCATCTTGGTCGGTTCGCCAAGATTGAAATCACTGGTGTAGGTCGGCGTCCATCCAGCGCCAACCGGAATCTGCGCAATGAAGCCCGCACCGATGTACGGCGTCAGAATGTCGCGACCGATCTTGAACTCCTGCAGCAAGCGCGTGCCGACCGTGGGTTGCCACTGATTGGCGCTCTGTGAGTCAACCTGCAGATTCAAACTGTCAGCACCCTGCTCGTTGTATGAACCGCCCCAGTACTGCGCCCATGCGACGCCGACATACGGCTGCAGGGTGGTCTCATCATTCACCTTCAGGTTCAAGCCCGCTTCGCCACCAAAGGAGAGTGACCACGCATCGTTCGAGGATGTGGCGGTCCGGTTCAGATCGACCGCTGAAATATCAATATTCCGCGTGCGATCGATGCTGTTGTAACCACCCATACCGAAGCCAGAGATGTAACTACCACCGCCCACGGGTACCCAGCTTCCGTAGATTCCGGCCATCACCGTGGTCACATTTTCGTACTGTGATCCATTGACGGTATTCATGCTGATCTGGCCTGGTCCAAGACCGGCGAAACCACCGATGATGCCGCCGCTGTCAACAGCCCAGTCCATTCCAACGAGCGCAGCGCCGATCGATGCGTCGTAGCCGCAATCGGTGCACGGATTGCCGTCAACATTTTCCCAGAATCCGTAGCCACGGGTCCACGCACGCGCGCCTTCATCAGGAGTTGGGCCGTTGAGCGGCGCGCCGAATCCTTCTTGCGCTTGCACTTGCGGTGCTTGGCCACCGCTGGCATCCGCAGCCTTGACTGCTGCGGAGCCCATTGCGCCGTCACGCATCTGCATCAGGCGGAGCATGGCGGTCTGACCAGCCATGTAGTTGGAGTCCATGATCACGCTTGGCGTGGCATATGGGTTGCGCTGCTGCGTGGCGGCGTAACTTGCTGGCAGATCTTCTGGCTTTTCCAAGAGCAAGAGCGCAGCTATCTCAGCAGCGTCGGGGGTCCCTGTTGCTTCAACGAGCCGTAGGTGATCGACCAAACCGTTGATCTCCGCCCCGGTCACCGTTCCGCATGGAGTCTTAAATCTTTCGTCAGGCGGGAGTGGCCCGGTTCCCGTCATGGATATCGTGGCGCCAAGCGCGTCGAAGACCGTCGTGATGCGAACGGCAGCAAATGAAACAGAACCATTGACTGCCAACGCAATTGCTTGGCTATCGCCGGAACCTGGTTCGAAGAGCAGAAGCGTTGCTGAACTGAATGCACCTGTACCGGTTCCAGGCGATGAGATCAGCTGCCATGTCTTGGTGACTCCAACACCGGGGATGAGTGCCCCCGGTGCGAGATTTGCATTGTGGACAGCCACCAGCGCACCACCCATTGACGCACTTCCCACAACCGTCACTCGATCGGATTCGCGCTGATCAACAGCACTTTCCGTCAGGAAGAGATTGGCCCGCAATGTCGCTGCGGCCGCAAGCGAAAGACTGCCGCCGACATTCAATGCTCCCGGCCGGCTTCCGTCACCACCGCTTGCTGAGAGCGCTGCGTCATTGATCGTCAGGTCACCGTCAATCGTTCCGGATGCATCGATGAATGATCCGCCGCGTCCAATGACTGAACTTCCAATGTGCCCGCCATCCATGGTGAAGTGCGTGTCATTGACATCAAGTCCGCCAAGCAGAGCGGAGGCGTCGCCGTTGAGAATCATGGTGAGGCCGCGCACTTCTAACGAATCAGTCGCGGCGGATGTCATGGCGGTGTTCCACTCAAGCGTGGAGTTCGTATCGCTGTACACGGTGGCATCACCGAGGACTGCCAAATCCTGACCCACTGCGCTACTGAAGTCGATATCAAAGCGCACCGATGCATCGCCGCCGATACGGATTCCCGCATCGCCAACGGCGCCAGTACCGCCGACTGCAACTGTTCCAGCCTGCACATCAAGCGTTCCGCGGTAGCCGCCAGCAAGGTTCAGTACCAAGGTGCCCGCGCCTCGCTTCACGAGATCATTAGCGCCGACATCAAAGATCGTGCCTTCAACAGTCAATGTCCCGGGCGCTACGTCAAGGGTGACGTTGGAGTTGTCTGCCATGACATCGCGTGTCAGCGTGTCGGTACCGCCACCAAGATCAACCGCAAGTACTGGCGTTCCTGCTCCTGATCCATTGCCGAAGATGATTGCACCAGCACCAAGTTGATCACTCGAAGTGATCGCGAGCGCTCCATCTTCAATAGTGGTGTCACCGGAATAGGTGCTTGCCTCCGTCAAGGTCAGCGTTCCGATGCCGCGCTTCACCAGGCTGGCGGTACCGCGGTATTGGCTGGCAACGAGGCTGGTGGTGAGGTCCGTGATGCTGCCCGAATACTGCTGATTACTTGCAATATCAAAGGTCACCGCTGCCGCGGAACTGATGTCGACTTCAATGATTCCGTCAGTACCGCCGAAGGTCGATTGCAGGAAATCCGTATCCGACACAACCATGTCGGAAATGATTCCGTAGTTGTAAACCTGCTGTCGAGGGTCGCCACTGACATGACTGAGCTGGTACGCAAGCCCCGGTGCCAAGATGTCCCCCTGCAGACGGGGCACAGCGTCACCACCAGCACGGAACAGTACAGATCCGGTCATGCCCCAATCGGCGCCGAGATTCCAACCAGTGAGGGTGGAGCGCGCCAGGTCGGTGCTACTCCACGGAAGACCGTTTGGTCCAAGGGCCACTGTGTGCCCGGCCGACGTTAACTGGATTCCACCAAAGGTGGAGAGGTTAAGGGCTGCGAAATCCAGATTGAGACCACCGGCTCCGGTGAGGTTCACGGTGTCGCTGATCGAGAACTGCTGAGCGCCTGACGGACGCAAGACGCGCATGGTCAGCGTCTGTGTGGACGCGGTGTATGACAACTGGAACGTATTTCCAGCGGCCTGACTCCAAAATGGAGGATTTGTGCTTGCGGTGAATCCGCCGTCGGCCGCAATCACCGCCTGTTGATCCGAGTTGATGCGAGCACCACCAAGGATCGCCCCCTGGTATGTCTGCGGCTGCGTCAGACCGTACTGGAGGCGCGTACTCGCCCGGAAGTCTGCCGGGTTAAGCGTCGCTGCGGACTGCGCACTGATCACCTGCGCTTGGGCAGCGGTCACGGCAAACAGCACCGAGGGAGGCAGGACCAGGCAATGAACGCGGGTGAATCGGTGGCGGCGGGTAGATCCCATAATTAACAATTCTCTCAAGAATTTGACAATTGAGGTAGGGCGATGATCCAAATGAGTAATTATTTACGACTGTTTGGTAGAGACATGCCATATTGGCGTCACCATGGACCGTGCCTAGTAGTTCGCCTTAAATCCTTGAGAGACAAGAACATAATGTTATTTCGCCCCCTACTCCCCCTGACCTGCGTCGCATTTGCATCCTGCCCTGCGTTTGCTGGAATCGAGCTCTATACGGCCAACGTCACGATTTACAGCACCCCGGATCAACAAAGCGCCGCCTTTGGCAACTCCTACGGTGCGATCACGGCTGAACTCGCTACCGGTACCTACGGGAATGTGACATCCACCCTCACCACGGCGGCAAGCAGCATCACCATGAATACGGCCATGGCCGTCGCTGGTGGAGTCGACGGCGAGGGCAACTCGTCTGCCCTCTACAGCTTCAACGAGGCCGTGCTGCTGACGGTCACATGGAATTGGACCCAAACCAATCGCATGGGTAGTTGGAGTGTTCAGAACGTGGGCGGTGCCATAGCGCACAGCCTGGGCTTCAATGCCGGCGCATTCACTTCGGTGGGTGGTGATTTCGGTCAAACCCCCAGCGGCACCTCGACCTTCGTCTTGGCTGCCGGGAATTACAAGTTCAACAGTGATTACCTCGCTAATTCCATGCCCGCGCAGTCCCAAGTGCAGTTCACGTGGGGAGCAGTTCCTGCGCCGGGTGCCGTGGCCGCGTTTGCGCTCATGGGTCTGAACGGCCGCCGCCGCCGCGGTAACTAAAGCCGCCGCACTCGGTTGACATGCTAAAAACAACAGCGGGAGACGACCAATCGGTCGTCTCCCGCTTGTTTCAGGCGGACAGGGTGGGATTCGAACCCACGATACGGTTGCCCGTATACAGCATTTCCAATGCTGCTCCTTCGACCACTCGGACACCTGTCCTGAAGATCCGGGAGTCTATCGCGGCGTGTGCGCAGACTCAACCAACATTGTGCGAACCGCCGCGCGCGGATTACGCGCCGTTACTGAACACGGCGTAGGCTCAAATGCATGTCCGACCTGCACGGCATCCTGGCCATTGACAAGCCCGTGGGCTTTTCAAGCATGAAAGCAGTGGCAATCGTGCGCCGACGAGCGGGCGGCGTTCGCACGGGACATGCGGGGACACTTGACCCACTTGCCACTGGCGTCTTGGTGCTTGCGCTTGGAAAATGCACCAAACAACTCGCCGGGCTCATGGCCACCGAGAAGCGGTACCTGACCACCATCGACCTCTCCGCGTTCACTGATACTGATGATCTTGAAGGCGTGCGCACGGAGGTTCCGCTTGGTGGCACGGGCGCGGCAACCATCGCCCCGACGCGCGCAGAAATTGAAACGGTGCTTGTTGCGCAATTCACCGGCGAGGTCTTGCAGCGACCACCGGTCTTCAGTGCGATGAAAATTGGCGGTCGCCGCGCGTACAAGATGGCGCGCAAGGGGCAGACGCCGGAGATGCATCCACGGCCAGTCACCATTCATTCGATCGTGGTCACTCACTATGAGTGGCCACTCCTTTCGCTTGATATCCACTGCGCCAAAGGCACCTATGTGCGCAGCATTGCGCGCGAACTTGGCGGAGTGTTGGGTACTGGCGGTCACTGCACCATGATTCGACGCACCGCTGTCGGAGCATTCACCATCGATCAGGCAGTG
>JAPLMU010000032.1 GCA_026386795.1 Planctomycetota bacterium | reverse complement strand
TGCTCCGCGAGCGCAAGCACCCAACGCACTTCAGCCTGAATGAGTCCCTCGATGTGGCCGCGCAGCTCGGCGCCCGGCGCACCGTGTTCACGCATATGACTCACGACGTCCGTCACGCCGAATTGTCCGCCCGGCTCCCTGTCGGGGTGGAACTTGGCTACGACGGCATGCAGTGCTGAGCCGCCTGCGCTGAAGCCCATAAATTTATGACTTCGGCAGCTACCGCCCCTGATCCGCTATCATCCTCCCCCCTATGGCACAGCTACGCGAAATCAAGAAGCGCATGGGCGCCGTGAAGACGATTCAGCGCATCACTAAGACGATGCAGATGATCGCTACCGCTAAGTTTACGGCGGCGCTCGCGCGTGCCAAGAACAGCCGCCCCTACACCGATACGATTCGCGGTCTGGTGACCAAAGTGTCGGCGCAAGCCGGTGACGCAAGTCATCCGATGCTTGAACAATCCAACCGCGCGTCCAAGAAGGACCTGGTGTTGGTGATCGCTTCGGACCGCGGTCTGTGCGGCGCCTACAACTCCACGGTGCTCCGCACGGTGACCAAGCTCCTCAACGAAATTCGTGCCAACGGTCGCGAGGTAGTGGTTGATGTGTCTGGCCGCAAGGCGCTTGCCTTCTTCAAGTATCAGAAGCAGGAAGTCAGCACTCGACATGCCATCGGCGACAAGCCGCAGTACGAGGCTGTTGAGAAGGTTGGACAGGATTACATCGACCGATTTGTGGCCGGCGAGTTTGCCTCGGTCAAGGTCATCTACATGCGTTACATCTCCGCGGCGCGTCAGCGTCCGGAAGTCATGCAGCTTCTGCCTCTCACGCTTCCGAAGGCTGATGAGGTCGTTGGTGCGAAGGCATCGAACGCCAACTTTGATTTCAGCCCGTCTGCTCCGGAACTTCTCAACGACTTGCTGCCACGCTCGCTCAAGGTTTCGCTTTACCAGGCGTTTCTTGATGCAGTCGTCAGCGAGAACGTGATGCGCATGGTTGCCATGAAGGCTGCTACCGACAATGCAGGCGGCCTCGGTCGCACGCTCAAGCGCAATTTCAACCGTGCCCGCCAGGCGCGTATCACCACTGAGCTCACGGAAATCGTCGCTGGTGTTGAAGCGTTGAAGTGATTTCAGCGCGCGGCTGCTTTACCGCACGCCCTGTTCGGGAACTTCCACTCCACCGCGTTCTGCTGGCTTGATTCCGGCGCCGTCCTTCTTTGGCGGCGTGCCACCGCCAGGCTCCGTGCCGGTGACGAGCGTGTATCCGTCCTTCTGCCAGGCGCGAATGCCGCCTTCCAAGACGTAGACGTTCTTGAATCCGAGTTCGAGCAATCGCTTGGCGCCGGCCTTTGCGAGCGCATCTTGGAACGCATCTCCGTACACCACGAAGAGATTGTGCCCAGCGAATCGGGGTACAACGGTTTCTTGCATGTCAACGAGCGGCGCACTGATGGCGCCACTGATGTGCCCCTTTGCGTATTCATCAGCGCCGCGCGGATCGACCCAGCATGCAACCACTGCCTTCTCAAACATGCCCGTGCGCGGGTGCATCTTCTCGACAGCTGATGGTGGATCGAGGAACACCAAGTCGCGGTCGCTGGTCTTGATATCGCATCCAAGGGAGGCAACGAGGAGTCCAGCCAGGAGTGCGGATGGGGCGAGAAGCACTCGGAAGTGGGTGATCATGTCGGGAAGTGTCCGCGTAATCACCTAATTTCGCAAGGCGCGCCCCAAGAATGGTCCGGCGCGGGGATACTGTTGGCATGCTGATGACCATCGCTCTCCCCGTCGCCCTGTTGGTTTCATGCCTTGCGGTTGCACCTCAGGACGCTGCGCCGCAGGCAGTGGCGCCAGCAGATTCACCGGATGCAGCGCAGGTTCCGCCCGAGGGGATCGAGCGGAGTTCATTTCGGTGGGCGCAGGCCAGTGATGAGTCGTGGATCATGGTGGCCACCATCAGTCCCGCGCCAGGCTGGCATGTGTATTGGGAGAATCCCGGCGACAACGGAAATCCGCCGACGTTTGAACTGACGCTCCCTGCTGGTTTGCAGGCTGGTGCCACTGTGTATCCGCGCCCCGAGGTGAGTTCGATTGATGGTGGCGTCTTTTACGGCTACTCGCGTACAGCGAATTATTTAGTCCCAGTGCGCCGAGCGGGCGCGCTCCGTGAAGATCCGTGGAAGAGCGACGGCGATAGTTCCCAGCAAGGCACATGGTCGGTGCGCGCCAAGGTCATGGTGTGCAAGGAGCGCTGCGTTGTCGCCAAACTTTCCGGCGGTGGCAACTGGCCGCCTGTAGCGGAGGCGGGCTCGGGCGTTCAGTTGAACGGCGGCTCGTTCGGAGGTCGATCGCTCCCAGGGACCGCGGCATCAGCCCGGCTGTTCGCAAGCTTCGAGAACGGCAAGGTGTCCATCAAGGGCTCGTCACAAGGACACGGCTCAGTGCGATTTATCCCCGCCAACGTTCCTGGAATGCAATTGGGGATGTCCGAGGGCGCGGTGGCGATCGAAGGCACCGTTTCTGGGGAACAATTTAACCTTGTATTCACAGTCACAAGCGTCGGGGAGGGTCCCGGCCAGCCCGCTGTTGCCGGATTGATACTTCTTGGCAATGCAGCCTCCGATCCGTGCGTTTGGCTTACCATTCCTCACCCGTTGGCTGGTCCGGGCAACTCGCTCGGAGCCAACGGAGTGGGTGCATCGGATCAGGCTCCTCCGTCGAAGTGAGCCATAGCAGACATGTACGCGCGTGCGTGCAATGACCACAACCAGGCGCAGCGCGCCTTGCAGGAGAATTCATGAACCCGCTCAAGATGATCGCCACCCTCGGAGTTGCTGCCGCAGTTGTTACTGGTGTTGCTTATGCCAGCCCATCGCAGTACGCCTCGCAGGACACCAAGAAGGAAACGAAGAAGTCAGAAAAGGCTGATGCCGCCAAGGTCGGCTCGCCAGCTCCGGCATTCACGCTGAAGGATTCCGCGGGCAAGAATGTCAGCCTATCTGACTTCAAGGGCAAGGTTGTTGTCTTGGAGTGGATGAACCCTGGCTGCCCAGTGTGCAGGGGCAAGATGGAAGACGGCTCGGTTGCCAAGATGATGACTGAGTCGAAGGCGATCAACCCTGATGTGGTGTTCATGTTTGTGAACTCCACCGGATCGATGGCAGACAAGCCAGCAGAGAGCGGCGATTACTTGGCGAAGAACAAGATTTCCGCACCAGCACTGATTGATGGCGACGGTACCGTTGGTCATGCATACGGCGCGAAGACCACGCCGCATTGCTTCGTGATTGATGCCTCAGGCGTGCTTGCATATGCGGGCGCGATTGATGATCAAGGCGACAAGAACCCAGCGAACTATGTGGTGAGCGCCGTGAAAGCGCTCAAGGAAGGCAAGGCGGTTTCGCCTGCCACCACCAAGTCGTACGGTTGCGGCGTGCATTACGCACGGTAATTACCAATGAGTGGTTGCGCCGTTACACCACATTCACAGGCATGACCACGTAAGTGAACTCTTGTCCCACCTTGAATACACCCGGCTTCTGCGGGCTGCGCATTTCGATCATCACCTGTTGGCCGTCGATCACTTTGAGCGCGTCAACGATGAATGCTGGCTGGAAGCCGATTTCGATTGCGTCGCCGACGTAACCGGACATCGGCACGCGGATTTCTGCTTCGCCCATTTCGGGGGCGCGGCTCGAAACCACCAGCATGTCGCCCTTAAAGGTGAATCGAACGCCCTTTGATTCCTCGTTGGTGAGGAGCGCGGCGCGGCGGATGGCGGTTGCAAGATCAGCGGCATCGAAGGTGACGCGCTTGTCCTGATCCTTCGGGATGACATCTTCGAAGGGAGGAAATGTGCCTTCAACGAGGCTAGTGACGAGGTTACCCACGCCTTCCACTTGGAAGACCGCTTGGCCATCAGCCTTGCCGATGGTGACGGTGGCATCGGGCTCGCTGAGCATCTTCATCAGAATGTTCAGGCTCTTTGACGGAACGATGAGCGTCATGTCCCCTTCGCCAGTGCAGGTACCAGCTGCGACTGCGAGGCGCTTGCCGTCAGTGCCAACGAGTCGAATGCGCTTGCCTTTGCGTTCCATCAGGACGCCGTTGATCGCAAACCGTGCGTTCTCAACGGCGGTGGCAAACAGTGTGCGCGCAATGAGGCGGCGCAGTGCCTCGGAGGTCACCTCGAAGGCGCCGGTGGCCTGTGGCTCGCGCGCGACCGGGTAGTCCTTGGGGTCGTATCCGAAGATCTTGAAGGTGCTGCCCTCGCTACGCACCGTGACCACGTTCTTGTCCATCTCCAGGGTGACGGTTGAGTCTTCGCAGGTGCGGACGATCTGTCCGAGCTTGTCGGCCGGGATCAGGGCTTCGCCTTCGGAGACCACTTCCACATTCGGGACAGTCAATGCAAGCGAAATTTGGCCGTCGGTGGCGCGCAGGACCAGCTCGCCGTTCTTCGCCGTGAGTTTGAGGCACGTGAGGACGGGGGTAGTGGTGCGGGTGGGCACCACGGCCGAGGCCAAGGAAAGTGCTTCAACAATTGCTGATCGGTCACAGTTGACCTTAAGGTGCGCTGACATGTGCTTTACTCCCGTGTGCTGTTTTTGCGGAAATTCAGTGTAGCCGGATCCGGGCGAACGCCGCGGCGGCGTACGATTTGGGCATGCTTCAGCGGTTCTTTGCCGCCCTTCGCGCCCACTACGGGGTTACGGTGTTTTTCCTGTACCTCGGCGCGTTTGGGATTGCCTTCGTGGGCACCTTCACGCTGCCCCTCATCGCGATCTTTATGGTCTTGCTGTCGATCTTTTTGTTGGTTCCGGCGGTATTGCTCGGCGACGCCATTGGCGCCCTGTCACGAAAGACGACCCGTCCATACTTGCGTCGCGGAGTGTGCCCGCGTTGCCGCGAGCAGCAGGGGCCAGCGTGGGAGCTGCCCGTGTACCGATGCGCTTTCTGCAAGGCCGCATTTGATCCGAGTGGCGACCCGCACGAGGGGGATGAATCGGGAACTCCCCAGGGGGCGCCGAATCTCACCGCGAATGAAGCACCATGAACTGAGTGGCTTCGGTCCGTACCATGCCGCTCGTGCAGACTGTCCTCTTTGTATGTACTGGAAACACCTGTCGGTCCCCGATGGCCGAAGGGATTGCGCGCGCTCTCCTTGAGTCAGGAAAGGTGCCTGGTCATGGAAGTGAAGTCTTCGTTGCATCCGCTGGATTGGCCGCATGGGACGGAAGCCCCGTATCGAGCGAGACGCTTGCGTCACTCAAGAAACTGGGAATTTCGTTTGATGGACATTCCAAACGATTGACTCCGGAAATGATTCGAAAGGCATCGGTGGTGCTCACTATGACGCGCTCGCACATGGTGGGGGCTCGATCTCTTGTGGGCGGCGAACCTGAGCAAGACAAGGTGCACATGCTCGACCCGTCCGGGGACCTTGACGATCCGATCGGCATGGGGCAGGCGGCGTACGACGCGCTAGCGGGGCGATTATCGCGGGTGCTGCCGGGCCGATTGAAGGAATTGCTTTAGAGAAAGCGGCAAGGCGTGGCATGCCCGGCGCTCGGTCTGCTTGGGGTACAGTTGTTGCTCCATGCGAGTTGCCGTTGGCTCCGATCATCGTGGTTTCCAAACCGTTTCTGCCTTGGTTCAACACCTGAAGGCGGACGGGCATGATGTGGAACTTCTTGGCGACTGCGCGGGCAGTATGTGTGATTACCCGGATGTTGCTTATCTGGTGTCGCGCGCCGTGGCTGATGGCAAGGCGGACCGTGGCATCTTGATGTGCGGCACGGGCATCGGCATGTGCATTGCGGCGAACAAGGTGAAGGGCGTGCTGGCTGCGCTCGCGCAGGATGAATTGAGCGCGCAACTCAGCCGTACTCACAACAATGCCAATGTGTTGTGCCTCAGCGCAGACCTCACAGGAACCACGCTTGCGAAGCGCATCGTGGACACCTTCATGAAGACGAACTTCGAAGGCGGCCGCCACGAGCGCCGCATCCGCAAGATCCTCGAGATCGAAGAAGGCCGCGCGCCAACCAAGTAGCCCGCAATTGCCTCGAGGGGCTAACCGGGACTACTTTGATTGATTCTCGACGAGGTCGGTGAGCAGGCGGACGCCCCAGCCGGTGGGTCCCGCAACGCACACATCATTGCCACTATCGATGTTGCCAACGCCCGCGATATCAATGTGCGCCCACGGAGTCTTCTCATCCACAAAGTAACTCAGGAACGCCGCGCCCTGGATCGGGTGCGCACTGCGCTGCGGATTCGAGTTGATCAGATCCGCATGCTGGCCGCGCATGAAGTCCTTGTGTTCCTTCCATAGCGGGAGCTTCCAGAGTTTCTCGCCGCTCTCGGCACTCGCTGCCTCGACTGCCTTCGAAAGGTCTTCGTCGTTGCAGAACCAGCCGGCGCAGAAGTGTCCGAGCGCAACCACTACGCCGCCCGTCAGCGTGGCAACGTCGATGATCGCCGTGGCTTCCAAGTCTTCCTCCGCGTAGGTGAGCGCGTCGGCAAGCACGAGGCGCCCTTCGGCATCCGTGTTGGTGATTTCAACGGTGACACCGTTGTACATGGTGATGATGTCGTCGGGTCGCATGCTGTCGCCGGAGACCATGTTCTCAGCAACGGCAAGCAGGGCGTGCACTTCGATTGGTAGCTTCAGTTCGGCGATCGCTTTCATCGCGCCAAGCACGGCGCAGCCGCCGAGTTTGTCGTACTTCATGCCCTTCATGCCGTTGTTCACCTTCAGGCTGTAGCCGCCGGTGTCATAGGTGAGGGTCTTGCCAATCAAGACCAAACGCTTGCCCTTGGCCGCGCGCGAACGCTTGCGCGGGATGTGTGAAATATGAATCAGGCAGCCCTTCGAGACGCTGCTGTGGCTTACGGTGGCCAAGCCGCCCATGCCCATCTTCTTGGCCTGCGCGTGATCAATGACCTTGCACTTGAGACCGGTGTCGCGCGCTAATTTCTTGGCCTGCGCGGCAACCCATGCGGGGTTGCAGATATTGGGAGGCGTGGCACCAATCGTGCGCGCGTAATTCACTGCGCCGCCGAGTAGGAGGCCGCGTCGAATGCCGTCTGCAAAGTCGGCGTCCGCTGCTTCAATCACCAACGCACCGCCGCGCTCCGCTTTGCGTGAGGCAGCGCCGTCAAAGTGATCAACGCGCCAGTTGGCCATGGCAAGACCTTCAGCGAACGCGCGGCCGAGCGCTTCCACATCGGTGCGGTTCTTTGGGAACCCCGCGGAGAGATCGACGCTGATGGACTTATCTTTGCGTCGGTCGAGCACGCGGATGAGTTTGGCTGCAGCAACGCGCACGGACGCAGCCGTGAGCAGGGCGGGGTCGCCGAGACCTAAGAGCACATGATTGGCACCGGCTGCGAGGACCTCACCGTTTTCGGCGGCGAAGCCCGGGGTATCGAGCGCGTCCGCAACGGCCTGCACCTTGGCATGCGCGGCTGGAACAGTCTTGCCGTCCGAGGTGACTCCGACGACGGTAACGGGCGAGCGGGACGATCCGAGCGTGATGGAGCTAAACATGGGGCGGTGAGTGTAGATCGGTAGGAACAAAAAAGGGCAAGACCCCGCCGATTGACGGGGTCTTGCTTTGTTTCGTACGAGCGATCCCGAACTTAGCTCGGATCAACGTCGATCGCGGCGCGCATGTCTTCGGACTTGCCCTGGAGCAAGTTCTTCGTAGAAGGCACCCGCAACGTCCCCGCTTCTGCCAACAGCGCCGGGGTAGTTCATCGATTAACGCGCTTTTGGCGTTTGCGGCGCTGTTGATGTTGGCATGGCTGGGTGTCGAAATCGGGATTGTGGTGCGGTCTGCCAACGGGGCGAAGAGCGCGGCCGACGCCGTCGCGTTGGCCGCAGCAGCTCGTTATGCCGATGGCCATGACGCGGTGCGCGTCGATGCGTTCGCGGCGGCGGGTGCGAATTCTGGTCCAAATGGTCCGATTTCCGTGCTGATCGCAGAGGGTCCCGCGGGCGGAGGCGATGTGGAGTTCGGCACGTGGGACGAGGATTCGCGGACATTTTCGAGCAATACCAACGGTGGTCCAGCGGCGCGAGTCACCATTCGCTTTGCTGCCGATCACCCGAACGGAGCTCCATCACTGATCTTCAACGGCTTCTTCAAGGCTTTGCCAGTGGCGTTGGAGCGAACCAGCATTGCGGTTTACAACCCACCGCGTCACATCACGTCATTACTCGCCGTTGCTGATTCAGGAACTGGGATCGATATGGAAGGATCTGCGCGGATGACGGCGCGCGGTGGAGTAACAGTGGCCTCAGCCAGTCAGTTGGCGGTGCGAGTCGTTGGCGGCGCGCGCATTGAAGTTCCGATTGTGCGCGTTCCGGGAACGATGGATGAAACCAGCGCAACGCACATTGATGGCGCGATCAAGAATCAGACAGACATCCCGGATGATCCGTTTGCATCCATCGCTATGCCGGTCATCGTTGCTGGCTTGGCGGAAGCGATTGATCACGACGGCATGGGGTTCACGCATGTGCCGCCGGGAGTTCATCTGGGTCTCGTTGCTGCAGGTGGCAACATTGTTCTTGACCCTGGAGAGCATCAGTTTGTTGCAGGCATTTCTCTTTCCGGTACGGCGGTTCTTGAATTGAATGCTGCCACTATCGAGCTTGCGGACGGCGCGGCGATCAACCTCTCTGAAAATAGTTCGGTGGTGGGGACCGCCGGAAGTGCGTGGCGCGCATGGCCGGGGCACTGGATTGTGCAGCGCGGAACACCGGCAGACTGGCACATTTCGGATACCGCCGTTCTTTCGGTGGATGGTCATTGCTACGCGCCAAATAGCAAAGTCACGATCAGTGACGGGGCGATGGTTTCTATGCGGAGCGCCATCGTGAATTCGATCACGGAAAGCAGCGTTGCAAAGTTGCACCTTGGTGGCGAGATTGATGCGCTGCGGGAGCCTGTGGTGCCGGGTCGTGCGCGCTTGGTGAAATAACTTGGAATATGAATCGCGTGTTGCGCACAGGGCGCGTGCAAGACATGTGCGCGCGGACTGCGCGCTCATCTATCCTGCCGGGATGGAACGCTTCGGCGTCATTGTCATTGGTGGTGGTCATGCAGGCGTTGAAGCCGCATGGGCTGCAGCATCGGCGCTCGGGCCGGGTGGGCGCGTTGCGTTAGTGACGATGGATCCAGGCAAGATCGGTGCCATGAGTTGTAACCCCGCGATCGGCGGACTTGCCAAGGGACAGATGGTGCGCGAGATCGATGCGCTCGGTGGAGTGATGGCGCGCGCAACGGATCACGCGGGCATTCTCTTCAAGGTGCTGAACATGTCCAAGGGTGCTGCGGTCCGCGGGCCGCGCGCGCAGTGTGACAAGTATCACTATGCGGCTGAAGTGCAGCGGTTACTTGCGTCATGCGCAGCGATCGAAGTGTTTGCTGGAACAGTGGATGACATTGTGACCAGCGCCATTGCAGGATCAAGCAGCGAAAGTAGACCGCAGTGTGCAGGCGTTCGATTACCCGCAGGATGGCGGCGCGTGCGTGTGGATGAAGCCGCCATCGAACGCAATCTGGCGGGGCACCATATGGCGCAGCCCGTGTACTGCGCGTTCGGCGCACCGCA
The DNA here is from genome assembly GCA_026386795.1 of Planctomycetota bacterium. GTDB lineage: Bacteria > Planctomycetota > Phycisphaerae > Phycisphaerales > SM1A02 > UBA966. Next base: position 3,296 of record JAPLMU010000032.1, on the reverse strand, counting down.
AGAAGCGTGCGAATTGCATGCAGGCGCAGTGGTATTGACCACCGGAACATTCATGCGCGCCCTCATGCATACAGGTGAGTCGCGCACCGAAGGCGGACGCGTTGGCGAAGGAACCGCGGTGGGAATTTCCGGCATGTTGCGCTCGCTGGGATTTGAACTCGGTCGATTGAAGACCGGAACGCCGCCGCGATTGCGGCGTGGAAGTTTGGCGTGGGATTCGCTGGTGCCGCACTGGGAAGTTTCCGGCGCTGCCGCAAGTTGATTGCCGCATCACGCAGACAACTGCTGATATTCATGCGTTGATACGCCAGAATCTGCATCGCGCGCCGATGTACAGCGGACAAGTGGATGCGGAATGCGGTCCGCGCTATTGCCCCAGTCTTGAGGACAAGGTGGTGCGATTTGCTGATCGCGAAAGTCACCACGTGTTCCTTGAGCCAGAGAGTTTGTTTACTGACGAGGTGTACTGCAATGGTATTAGCACTAGTTTGCCTGCTGATGTGCAGGAAGGAATTGTGCGTGGAATGCCGGGTTGTGAGCAGGCGGAAATTCTGCGCTGGGGATATGCGGTTGAATATGACATGGTGTGGCCGCATCAAATTGATGCAACATGCGAAACAAAGCGCGTGCCAGGATTGTTTCTTGCTGGGCAAATCAACGGCACAAGTGGTTATGAAGAAGCCGCCGCGCAGGGATTGGTTGCCGGTCTCAACGCCGCGCGCCGCGTGTTGGGCGAAGACCCCATACGCATTGGGCGCGAGCAGGCATACATCGGCGTGATGATGGATGACTTGGTGACGCGCACGCCGCGCGAGCCGTACCGCATGTTTACCAGTCGCGCGGAGCATCGGTTGCTGTTGCGCGCGGACAACGCTGATGAGCGTCTCACTGCGATTGGGCGCGCCGCGCGTCTGGTTTGCAACGAGCGTGTGCAATCGTTTGCTGCTCGTATGGCGGCGCTTGAAGTTGTGCGCGTGGGGTTGCAAACTGTGCGTGTTCCCACGGGGCGGTTGCATGAACGCGCGCGCAGGCCGGATGTTCCGATGGCAGAAGTGGCGAATGCGTTGCGCGAGGCCGGAGTTGCGGCGAGCGATGCGCTGGTTGATCGCGCGGTGACTGAGTTGCGTTACGAGGGATACATCGTGCGCCAGCATGCAGAAGTGAAGCGGCACGCAGAGAGCGAACGCTCGCCGATTCCGGCGGCGATCGACCCCGATGCAATCAACGGACTTGGGGCGGAAGCGCGCGAGGCGTTGCGTAAGTTCCGGCCGGCGACGCTGGGTCAGGCGGGGCGGCTTGCGGGGATTTCGCCTGCGGACGTGGGTTTAATTGCCATTGCTGTGAAGCGGTGGCGCGGGGCAGGGGCTGTGGGCTCTTAAGTTGCAGGAACGAAACCCACTTCGGTGTACGCTGTCCACCCCGCCGCCGTAGCTCAATGGTAGAGCACGTGATTTGTAATCTCGAGGTTACCGGTTCAAGTCCGGTCGGCGGCTTTCGGCTTTGGAACGATCATGAAAGTCACTATTGAAATCATTGATCAGTCGCACGCGACGCTCGCGATTCTTGATGGGCACTTGGATTCCACTCATTACGAACGCGTAGAGCGTGAGGTGGTTGCGGCCATCGAGTCGACGACGCATCGATCGTTGGTTCTTGACTTTGGAGATGTTGCGTTTGTGAGTAGCGCGGGATTGCGCACGCTGATTAATCTCATTAAGCGCACTCGCACGCGCGGCGGAACGGTGTGGCTTGCGGCCGTGCGCCCTCCGGTGCAGCAGGTGTTTGAATTGAGCGGACTGACTTCGTTGTTCCGCTCAACACCAGCACGCGCTGAAGCGCTGCGTGAAGCCAGCGCAGCTGGACCGGGGACGGCTCCGGTGGCGGGCGTTACGAAATAACGGTGACTGGCGGGCTCGCTGGGCAGATCAATACTTGTGTACTGGCGACGCGCTCTTCAAGATCAGCGCGGATGGCTTCGATCCGTGATTGCACTTCGCGCATGCGGAGTTCTGGCTCAAATTCCAAGAAGATTTCTACATAAACATGCGGCCCGGAGCGGCGCGATCGCACTTTGAGAATCCGCTCGTATGCGTCGATGTGTTGCACGAGACCGCGCATGATTTGGATCTGCACGGTTTCTTCAACGGCAGCGTCCAAGAGATCTGGGACGGATGACGATGTCATGCCCCATGCGGCGTGCAGCAGGAAGCACACGCCAACGAGCGATGCGATTGGATCGATGTACCACGCCCATTCATCGGCGCGGAAGAAGAGCGCAAATAGCAGGCCACCACCCATGAGCGTGTCGAAACTTCCTTTGGCGAACCACAGTTTCGCTTGCGACTGCATGATGGCAGACGGTTGCGCGCGCGCGGCGGCGCGGGTGCGCATCCAGATGACGAAACTGATGACTGCGTAGATTCCGAAGAGGATCACGCCGGGCAGGGTGCCTTCGGGCTGCAGCGGTTTCTGCAGATGTTGCGCGGCGTGAGCGGTGATGTACAGCGCCGCCAAGACCATCATGCCGCCGATGCCAATGGAGACGAGGTTCTCCAACTTGCCGATGCCGTATGCGAAGCGATGATTGGGCGAACGGCGCACGGCGCGCACGGTGAGGAACGCGGCGAGTACAGCGAGTGTGTCGGTGCCTTCCTTCAGTACATCGCCAAGGATGGTGACGGAGTTGGAGTTGAACGCAACCGTGCCCATCAACGCGAGGTCGATGATGCAGAAGGCGAGTGCGAGTTTGAGGCTGCTTTCGCGGGCGCCGGGGCCGTGTGCGGACATGAGTGGTTTATAACTGCATTGGCGATCGGCGAGCGCGGCGCGGGCGGCGGACGCTGATGAAATTACAGAGATACTTGGGGGTTGGCGAGCGGGAGGGTCTTGATACAATCCCCGTCCCGATGGCTGTGCCAGCGGGCAAGCTCGGAGGTCCGGGCGACAATTAAATTGGGTGGATACTCAAGCGGCAAAGAGGGCAGACTGTAAATCTGCTGGCGTACGCCTTCGGGGGTTCGAGTCCCTCTCCGCCCATTACGCTCCAGAGCACGGTCGCCTTCGGCGAGCGTGCTCTGTCGCTGCATGGCGGAGAGCGTCCCGGCTGCGCCGGTCCGCGCGCGGCTGCGCCGCGCTGGGCCTGTACGGCGCTCGCTGGAGGACGTCGTGTTCGGAAAGACTGACGGGCCCGCCGAAGTCCCTGTGTCGGCCGCGAGCCCGAATCCGTGGAAGTTTGCGATCGAGTCGATTCCGCCTGCCATCGTCAACGAGTTCGGCTCCGCGCGGGTCGCCCGCAG
>JAPLMU010000078.1 GCA_026386795.1 Planctomycetota bacterium | reverse complement strand
GGCGGCGGCGTTGCAGTGTTGCGCACCCGAAAGGCGCTTGAGAAGCTCAAGAAGGAGCTTGAAGGCGACGAGAAGGTTGGCGTTGACATCGTTCTGCGCGCCCTCAGTTCACCGATCAAGCAGATTGCTGCCAACGGCGGACTTGATGGCAGCTTGGTCGCCCAGAAGGTTGAGGATTCGTCCGACATCAACTTCGGCTTCAACGCTGCTACTGGCGAGTACGAAGACTTAGTCAAGAGCGGCATCATTGTGCCAACCAAGGTGGAGCGCGTGGCTCTGCAGAACGCCGCGAGTATCGCGTCGCTCTTGCTCACCACCGAGTGCGCCATCGTTGACGTCAAGGAAAAGAAGAAGGCCGCCGGCGGTCACAGTCACGGCGAAGAGGACTATTGAGTAGATAGTTTCTCGATAAGTTGTGACGATTTAATTTCGTAACAAACGCCGCCCGCCCCAGCAACGGGGCGGGCGGTTTGTTTCTTGGCTGACATTGAGTGTTTCGCCAATTGCAGGCAGCTTGTTTCTTGGCCGTCGCTGAGTGTGGCGCCAAATTCTGTCTATGTGAATCAGCCCATGGCCGCCAGGATGCGCGCAGTATCAATGGGATTTATCGGGGTTGCCAAGTGGCCACCTGTTGGCGCCGCTCGGCGACCAGGGTTCGCAATTCCGGCGTGCCGGGTACGCCCATCGCTTGAATGGCTCGAAACGCCGCCGCCGCGCGCGCCACGGCGCATGGCGCGGAGAGTTCTACCTGCAGTGGGAACATGCGCCGCAGGACGTGCATATTCCGCGGCAGCACAACAGCGGTAGCGATGACTGTGCAATCGGCGACTGGTTCTCCACTGTCAGCTTCGCGAGGAAGTGCGCGCATCCCCAGCAGCGATACAAACATGCGTAGCGCAGAGGGTCGTAACTCCTCCACTCGTCGCACGATCAACGCGTCACGATCATCCACGGACCGCAACACACGCGCCATGTGCTTCGCATCTCGAATCCACGCGGCGTCAACTTCAACCGTTCGTTGATCGGCATCACGCGCAACAGCACGCGCGATGATTTGTTTGCCGCAATCATCCGGACCGGTGATCAGCGTGTCTTCCAAGACTCGCCCTGCGGCCACCGCACGGTCGACGGCATCCTCAAGAATTGCAATGATCAGAGGCGCGCCCATGAACTGTCGCGCGGTAGCTACGTCCATGAAGTGCGCTGGATCACCCAACGTGTGCGTACTAGCGCGCACAGTCCGTGCGTCACGATGTTCAGACATGAGATCGCCTCCGTGCGGTAGTGGCCGCCGTTTGTGTGATGAATGGCAGCAATGTCGCTGCGCCTTTAAGAGTTCACGACACGCACCAGCGCGCGCCTCCGTTGATCTGGCAAAGGTAGAGCGCCGGTGAGCCCGCCGGGAATCGACCGCCTTATTTCCGTGTGAATGTGCGAAATGGCTTCGTTGCCACGTTGTACTACATGCGAATGTCGTACCCCACTCAACCCCGTTGTGCGCGATCAAAGGCCTGCAGCGCGACCACAATTCCAATCACCACCACGATTGAAACGATGGCAGCCAAAATCCCGTACAGCAATCGTTGACGCGGTGAAACCCGTGTTCGCGTCGCGTGCGCTTGAAACTGCGGTTGCATGGCGAACGGATACGCCGCGGCACGGGAATCAGGAATTGGCGGAAGTGGTGGCAACGGTCGCGCCGCAACACCGGCAGATATCGAACCCAAAGCACGCGCGCCGACGGCTGGCAGATTGCTCGTCCCGACGGCTGGCAAGGCGCTCGCACCCGCCCCTGACAGGTCGCTCGCCCCGATGGTCGGCGCATCATCCGCACCAACCGCAGGTATTGGCGTGGACTCCTCTGGCTCGGGAGTCAAATCGAAATTGATCGGCTCATCCACCATCGCGCACTCACGATTCGCTTTCCACCATGCGGTGCATGGCTCGGATCTCATCATGCACGCGCTTGCGAAGCTCAGCCGGTTCCACCACGCGCGCGTTGCTACCGATCCCAAGCACCCACCACACCAGCTCATCGAAGCCAGCAACCGTTGCAGTAAATCGCACCGTGCCGTCAGCGAGCGTCTGGAAGTGCTGACTTGGATGCCACAGCGTTTCCATCATGTTGCCAGCCACCGCCGCTGTCAGGTCAATGACCACCTTCACGGGCGTGGACTTTGCGTCGTGGATGGTTTCCCACGCATGCTTCAGGTAAGTGTCCAGGTTCCAACCGCGCGGCATGACAAATGTTTGATCAGTGATAGAGACGCGTTTGAATCGAGCGAGCTTGTAGAGACGCATATCACCCGAGGGCCGCTTTCGCGCCACCACGTACCAACTGCGCCGCGCAAAAAACACGCCAAATGGCTCAATTTGCACGGTTTCTACGCGCCGTGCCTTGGTTGATGCGCTGGCACTACTCGCCGCCGCACTGCTCGCCTTCTTCACGCCATACGGCGACTCATATTCAACATTGAGTACAAAGTTCTCAAGAATGGCATCAAGCACCACGCGGAACGCGTCCGTGCGCGGAGGCTTTGCGGCGCGTAGCAGTCGCACCGCAAATCTCCCGGATAGACGATCAAGCTTGCTCCGCACCGCACTACCAAGGCTGGCGGTGATGCGGTGCACACCACCCTCTGTGGCATCGGTGTCCGCGGCGAGTGGAGTGCCAAGCACCGACTGCGTGAGCAGTACCGAAGCAACAGCTTCAGCCACGGAGAGGTCTTGCTTGAGGAAATCGGTGGCATTCACCACGTATCCCTTCTTGCCATCACGGGGCCGCGGCTGCGCGCTGATCTGAATACCAATCTTCTTCATATAGCTGATCAGATTCGCCACCGATCGCGGGGTGATCTTGAACTCCACAGCCAGCTCTTGGCGCGTCGGTTGGTCATGACCCGATGCACGGTTCATCACCTCTTTCACGCGAGACATCATCTCCACGGCGTCTGCACGTCCGTGGTCACCCTTCGGTTTTTTCTTTCGAGTTGTTGTCACGCGCCAAGTCTAGTCCGGCGCCTGCAGACGGCGGCTGCCGTTAGCCCTCATCCGGTCCCGGCGGCGGCGTGGGAGCTGGCGGAGTTGGTGGACTTGGTGGAGTCGATGGTATTTGCCCTTTCACGCGCGGACGCAAATCGAATCGCTCGCGCACACTCTTTCGATCCGGGTCAATGTTGCGACTCTTGCGTTTGGGGTCAGCCCCCGGCGGCAGGTCACCAGCGGCACCCGTGGCATCTTTCGCGTCAATTTCACCCGCGTTTGTGCCGGCGCTTGCGCCAGCGTTTGTCCCAGAATCCTTGTCGCCCACGTCTTTCGCGCCCAGGTCCTTTGAACTTGCGTCTTTCGAACCTGCGTCCTTCGAACCTGCGTCCTTCGAGCCTGCGTCCTTCGAACCCGCGTCCTTCGCATCGACATCCTTCGCAGCGCGACCCTTCGCACCGCGATCCTTGGTCTTTGGCGCGTCTTGCTCCGCATCCAATTCATCAATCGCGTCGTCGAGTGCCTCTTCAATGGCATCCTCAATGCCTTGCAGGAATTCCTTCCCGAGCGGCACCTCCATGCCTGGAAGAAATTCTGGTGCCGGTGGCAACTCAATGCCATCAAGAATACTCAGATCAATATCGAAATTCATCGGCGAACCGTGCCCGGGCTGACCAGGATTCCGGTCGCGCTCACGCTCCGCGCGCCGGCGCGCAATAGCAGCGTTTCGTGCATTCTCACCCGCGCGGTCTTGGACCTTCTTGCGGAACTTCTCCATGACGGTCTTGGGGTCGACGTCGTGCAACATCACCTCTTCAATGAGCGGCCATGCGCGCACAACCGGATCCAGGGATCGAGCGAGCACGCTCAGAAGCGCCGGCCGTACAACCAAACTCACCAAGGCATCACAATCAACGCGATACTGCATGTCACCCGTATCAACATTCACATCAAAGTGACCGCGATCCGTGATGCAGTTCAGGCGCGCTGCAAGCTCAAGCACCGCAACCCGACGATGCGCTGGCACCACGAGTGGAAGCTTGGTCTCAATGCGAAACTTAATCCCGTCTTTGTGGATAGTGATCAACTGATGAAGCGTCAGCGCATCGCTGCGCATCAGGAGTAGAAACTGTCGCTCGCGCGCACGTTCAAAGAACTTCAAGCCCGAGTCACGAAGGTGTGACCGGATATTCAGATACAACTTTGCGCGTGCGTTTGGGTTCGGCGTCATATGTCTCCTGGAAGAGGTTAGGCGACCACAGCGGGCGCGTGAAATGTATTTCGATGCCCCCCGGAAGAGCCTCGAACGAGTGGAATCATCCGCCATCAGGGTGAAACAACTACTTCACCCACGTGGACGATGATTCCGAACATGGAAATCGCACCCGCATTTGCCGTCGGCCCAAACCCCTGGACCCCATTTCAGCCCAGTAGCGCGCCTATCAGCCAGCCCGGACCGCGGATAACCACAAACTAATTCTCTGCAAGATCAGGGACAATGCACCCGCTCGGAGCTCCACGCTTCGTCGCACGTCACCCGAAAGACGCCCATGGAAACCGCGCTCATTATTGTCAACATCGTGCTCACTCTGGCACTCGCTGCATTTGTGCTGCTGCGACGCGCCGCCGGCAGCAACACCAGTGCCGACGCCGACGTGGTTCTCAAAGCGCACGAATCATTTCTGACAGAGTTACATCGATTCGGTGAGTCGATTGGTGTGATGGAAAGACGCCTGCGCGAAGAGTTGCGACTCAGCGAGACAACAACGCGCGACGCGCTCACCAAACTCATCAGCCTCGCGCGCGATGATCAACTGACCGCTGCAACCACGCTACGTACTGAAGTCAGTAAGAACCTTGCGGTGCAGCTTGAAACCACACTCCTTCGACTTGACGCAACCCGCGCCTCGCTTGATAAGCAACTTACGGAATCCCGCGAAACCACGCGCGTGCAGTTGGTGGAAGTGCGTGACACAACGCAGGCGCAACTCACCGCCCTGCGCGAAGAGAATCAGAAGAAGCTTGACGAAATGCGAAATGTCGTGGACGAAAAACTCCAGGCAACCCTGACCGCTCGGCTCGATGGCGCGTTCAAGATTGTCAGCGAACGCTTGGAATTGGTGCACAAAGGGTTGGGTGAAATGCAGGCTATGGCAGCGGACGTTGGCGGCCTGAAGCGCGCTCTTACCAACGTAAAGACGCGTGGCATTCTTGGTGAAGTGCAACTCGAATCAATCCTCGAGCAATTTCTCACGCTTGATCAACTGGCACGCAATGTGGAGACCGCGCCGGGCAGCAATAAACGCGTGGAATTTGCAGTGCGAATGCCCGGTCCGTCCGGTGATGCCGGTATGCCGCTCTGGCTACCGATCGATGCAAAGTTTCCAAAGGATGATTACGAGCGCCTGCTCGATGCGCAAGATTGTGCCGACAAGGAAGCAGTTGAGAAATCACAGAAGGCGCTCGCTGACGCGGTGCGTGGTTTCGCAAAGGACATTCGCAGCAAGTACATCGATCCGCCGCACACCACGGACTTTGCGATTCTGTTTGTACCAACCGAAGGCCTGTACGCCGAACTGCTCCGCCGCCCTGGGCTTGCGGATGAACTGAACCATGTGCATCGCGTGGTGCTTGCTGGTCCAACCACGCTTTCCGCCATCTTGCAGAGTCTGCAAATGGGCTTCCGCACCCTGGCACTTGAGAAGCGTTCGAGCGAAGTGTGGAATTTACTGGGCGCCGTGAAGACGGAATTCGGTCGCTTTGGCGATGTCTTGGACAAGGTTCGCAAGCAGCTCGCGAGTGCAACTAACACGCTTGATGACACTGGAAAGCGAACCCGCGCGATCGAGAAGAAATTGCGAGGCGTTCAGGAGCTTCCGTCCGAGCAAGCCGCGTTGCTCTTGCCCCCGCTGGGAGGCTCAGAAGGCGAGCCAGAATTGATCGACACCGAAACCGCCTGAAGGTCCGCCGCCGGCGCGCCGCTCACACCCCGCTCAGCGCCACATCTGGGCAATACGCGGCTCATCCGCACCCACCAGAGGCCGGTTGAGCCACACGTTCACTTCATTCCAGCCCGTTCGCGCTGATCAGTCGCGGCTGACCACCCTCCTATACTTCAGTGCTTGGGCTGCGCCGCGCGCTTACTTGCGCGGCGCGTACCCCAATGTGTTTCGTCCCTGCGCTTTGGCGCCCCGCACATCACCACTCCGATGACATCGATGCAGACTTCCTCAAAGGCCGTCACCACCGCCGCCAACATTCCTGGGCCACTCGACCCGCTCGATACATTCGCGCGCCGTCATCTGGGAACCACCTCGGTTGAAGAGACCGAGATGCTTGCGCTGCTCGGCTGCGCTTCGATGGCAGAGTTGATTGATTCAGCAATTCCAGCGGGCATCCGTCTGCGCCGCGAGCTTGACATCACCGATCCAACCAATGGCCAGAAGTTCGCCATGCGCGGCGAGGCTGAGACCCTCGCCGCGCTGCAAACACTCGCCGACCGCAATCAGGTGTGGCGCACGTACATGGGAATGGGCTATCACGACACCATCACCCCGCCGGTGATTCTGCGCAACGTCCTTGAAAATCCAGGTTGGTACACGGCGTACACGCCATACCAAGCAGAGATTGCACAGGGTCGCTTGGAAGCACTCTTGAACTGGCAGACCATGGTGTGCGAACTCACCGGCATGGAAGTGACCAACGCGTCGCTTCTTGACGAAGGCACCGCCGCTGCCGAAGCAATGAGTCTTTGTTTCTCCGCGAGCGGGCAGAAAAAGAAACGCTTCTTTGTTGCTGAAGATTGCCATCCGCAGACCATCGCGGTGGTGGAGACGCGCGCTTCCGGTCTCGGAATTGAACTCGTCATCGGTAAGCCATCGAACGCCACGGTGACCGACGGAACCTTCTGCGGCGGTCTGGTTCAATACCCGTGCACCAGCGGAAAAATCCATGATTACAAGGACTTTGCAACCACTCTGCACACCGCCGGCGCGCTGTTGGTAGTGGCAGCAGATCCACTGGCACTGTGCTTACTGACCCCGCCCGGCCAATGGGGCGCTGATGTCGTGGTTGGCTGCGCGCAACGATTCGGCGTACCGATGGGCTTCGGTGGTCCACACGCCGCGTACTTCGCAACCAAGTCCGAACACGTGCGCCGGATGCCGGGTCGATTGATCGGTATGAGCCGGGATACCACTGGCGCGCCCGCTCTGCGCATGGCGATCCAGACGCGCGAGCAACACATCAAGCGCGAGCGTGCCACCAGCAACATTTGCACTGCTCAGGTACTTCTTGCAGTCATCGCCGGCATGTACGGCGCGTGGCACGGACCCGAGGGGCTGAAGGCGATCGCTCATCGTGTGCACCTCGCCACCAATACGCTCGCCGCTGCATTGCGCACGCTTGGTCACGATTGTGGAACACACGCGTGGTTTGACACCGTTCGCGTCAAACTTGGCGGTGGCGCTACGCAACAAGGCGTGCTGGCTGCAGCTGCTTTGAAGAAGATCAACTTCCGCACCTATGCGGATGGAACGCTCGGCGTGACGCTTGACGAAACCGTCACTCCCGCTGACATTCAAGATGTGATTGACATCTTCGCCACCGGTACCGGTAAGCCTGCTCCGAAAGTTGCTGATGTTGCGCGCACTATTCAGACATCCAACCTTGGCAGCTTTGCGCGCGTCGGCACGTTCATGCAGCAGCCGGTCTTCAGCCAATACCACAGCGAACACGAAATGCTTCGTTATCTGTGGCGGCTGCAAAGCAAGGATTTAAGCCTGGTTCACAGCATGATTCCGCTTGGTTCATGCACGATGAAGTTGAACGCAACCAGCGAAATGATCCCAGTCACCTGGCCCGGCTTTGGCAAGATTCATCCGTTCGCTCCCGCTGATCAGTGGAAGGGCTATGCGGATCTGTTCCGCACGCTCGAGACTTGGCTTTGCGAAGTCACCGGTTTCGCCGCCGTCAGTTTGCAACCAAACGCTGGTTCGCAAGGCGAGTACGCCGGCCTCATGGTGATTCGCGCGTACCACCACCACCGCGGTGACAAGGCTCGAACGGTGTGCTTGATTCCTGACAGTGCGCACGGAACAAATCCAGCAAGTGCAGTGATCGCGGGGATGACTGTTGTTCCGGTCGACAGCGATGCTGATGGCAACGTTGACATGGCCGATCTAAAGATGAAGGCAGAACTTCACGCGAAGGATCTTGCGGCCTGCATGATGACGTATCCAAGTACGCACGGCGTATTCGAAGATCGCATCCGCGAATTGTGTGACATCGTTCACGCCAACGGCGGGCTGGTCTATATGGACGGCGCCAACATGAATGCGCAGGTCGGAATCACGCGTCCGGGTGACATCGGCGCAGACGTATGCCACTTGAATTTGCACAAGACGTTCTGCATTCCGCACGGCGGCGGCGGTCCAGGCATGGGTCCGATCGGCGTCGTTGCACGGCTCGCGGACTTCCTGCCCGGCCATCCGGTTCTGCGCCCGCTCACAGCTGGCAAGCACGCAATCGGCCCAATCAGTGCGGCTCCGTATGGCAGCTCTAGCATTCTCACCATCAGCTGGATGTACATCGCCATGATGGGCGCGGAAGGTATGCGTCGCGCAACGGAAGTAGCCATTCTCAACGCCAATTACATGGCGAAGCGGCTGGAAAATCACTACCCAGTGGTTTACACCAACAACAACGGCCGATGCGCGCACGAGTTCATCATTGACTTGCGTCCGTTTGATGTCAGCGTTGGCATCAAGCCCGACGATGTCGCAAAGCGGCTCATGGACTACGGATTCCACGCGCCAACCATGAGTTGGCCGCTGGCTGGCTCGTTGATGATCGAGCCAACCGAGAGCGAAAGTAAAGCAGAGTGCGATCGCTTGTGCGACGCGCTGATTGCCATTCGCGAAGAGATCCGGCAGATCGAGAATGGCGCTTGGTCAAAGGACAACAATCCACTGAAGCACGCGCCACACACTGCTGCGGTGGTGACGGCCACTGAGTGGACGCGCCCGTACACTCGTGAGCAGGCTGCGTATCCAGCCACTTGGCTTCGCTCTTGGAAGTATTGGCCACCAGTTGGTCGTGTTGACAACCCGTACGGTGATCGCAAT
>JAPLMU010000010.1 GCA_026386795.1 Planctomycetota bacterium | reverse complement strand
CTGAAGGAATTGCTCCCGAATGCTGCTCAGGTAGGGCGCGGCGATCATCGCCCGGCAACGCTTGCCAAGGAATTTGCGCGGATGCGGTCGCTGCATCGCGCGGCGATCGAGACGCTGCGCAGCGGGGCGTGGGACTGCGCCATGGTCTTCCATGACACCATCGACACCATTGGCCATCACTTCATGGAGTACCGACCGCCGCGCATGAGCCATGTCAAGCCCGCTGACCTGCGCGTCTACGGCGAAGTGATGGACCGCGTTTACCGGATGCATGACCGTCTGCTTGGCGAACTTCTGGAAGCAGCCGGAGTGGGTACTTCCGTCATCCTCATTTCGGACCATGGATTCCACTCCGGCACCGAGCGGCCGGTGATCTTGGATGTGTCGAAAGAGGAGCGCGCAACTCTTGAGAGCCGCTGGCATCGAGTGCACGGCGTGGCCATCTTCTCTGGCCCCGGGTTTCGTAGTGGGGAATCGATCGGGGCGCCAACGCTCCTTGATATTGCGCCCACCGCGCTTGCAGCGCTTGGGCTTCCTGTCGGGCTCGACATGGACGGCCGTGTTGTTACTGAGGCATTTGTTGTTGCCCCGACGCTCACCACGGTTCCAAGTTGGGACGATGTTCCCGGCAATGCTGGCATGCATCCACCGGAGATGCGGCAGGATCCGTTTGAGGCCTCTGACGCGCTTCAGCAATTGATCGATCTTGGCTACATGGCGGACATGGGCGGCGATCACAAGAAATTGGTTGCACTGACGCGCCGTGAATCACAGTTCAATCTTGCTGTTGTACTGATGACCACCGGTCGCGCCGCGCTGGCTGTGCCGATTTTTACCAAACTTGTTGCTGAGCATCTTGGCGAAATTCGTTACCTCTCGCTCTTGGTGCACTGCCAGCATGCGGCTGGTGATCACGCCGCATCACTCGCATCACTTGAGCAGTGGGAACAACAGGCACCCGGAAGTGCTGAGTCGGCAATGCTTCGTGTGGTTTCGCACATTGCGCTTGGCAATGATGCTGCCGCTGCCGACGCAATGGAGTCGCTCGTGCGAAATCACGGCCGAGCGCCCGACCTTGCGCGCCCCATCGCCGACATCTATGCACTGCTCGGTCAGTGGCAGACATCGGGTGAGTACGCAGCGCGCGCGGTGACTCACGACCCAAACACCCCGGAGCCGCGGCTCTCTGCAGCGCGCGCCGCGTTGGAACTTGGAAACTTTGAGGAGTGTGCCGAATTCTGCATGGATGCAACTGAGCGAGATATGGCCATCCCGGAGGCGCATCACCTGCTCGGTGCCGCGCTTGCGTGGGCGGGTGAGTTGGAACATGCAGCGCAGAGTTTCCAGATTGCCTTGAAATTTGCGCCGAAGAATCGTGACTCGCTGGCGTTTGCTGCAGCAGTCGAACGCGCGCGCGGGAACGCGAGCGCCGCGGCTGATTTGGATGCTCGCCTGTTGGAATCCTCTCGGCAGGACGGTGGTAGCACTGCGCGTACTCCGTCAGTTCAACATTCCACGCGCACTGCTGATGCTTGGAAGAAGGGCGCTCGTTCATGACGGCATTCGCACTCATCGTCTGCTCCCTTTGCATTGAAGCTGTTGGCGCTGAGGTTCCCAAGACATTGACGCGCGCTGAGGCAACGGCGGCTTTGAATGCTGCCGTCAAATCGATCGCCGATCGAACACGCACAGAACGAGCTGCAGAACTCAAGTCTGGCGTGCTCACCATCGACGGCGCACGCATGCCGATCTGGGCCACACAGTTTGGTGCAAAGTCCAAGGATGGAACCAGGCCGCTGTGGATCTCTATGCACGGCGGCGGCGGCGCGCCCGCGCAGGTGAATGATCAGCAGTGGGACAATCAGAAGCATCTCTATGAGCCAGCCGAAGGCGTCTATGTTGCGCCGCGTGCGCCGAGTAATGAGTGGAATCTGTGGCATCAAGCTCCAGTCGATCGACTGTTCGATCGGCTCATTGAAGATTTAGTGATCTGCGAGCGCGTCGATCCGGATCGTGTATATCTCATGGGATACAGCGCGGGTGGCGATGGTGTTTATCAACTCGCGCCCCGCATGGCAGATCGATTTGCGGCAGCGTCCATGATGGCTGGGCACCCGAATGATGCGCGGCCTGAAGGTTTGCGCAATCTTCCGTTCGCCATTCATGTTGGCGGCAATGATGGTGCGTTTGATCGCAATAAAGTGGCTTCGCAATGGGGCGTGATGCTTGACGCACTCGCGCAATCGGACCCCGGCGCCTACGTGCACCAAGTGGAAGTGCACGCCGGTAAAGGCCACTGGATGGACCGCGAAGATGTATCAGCCGTGCCGTGGATGGCAAAGTACACGCGCAACGCGCGGCCGCAGAAAGTGGTGTGGATTCAGGACGATGTGACGCACCCGCGCTTCTATTGGCTCGCTGTTGATGAACCGAAGCAGGGCCAGCGCATTGTGGTTGAGCGGCAGGGGCAGGAGATCAACATTCTGGAAGCTCCACCCGCGCTTGCTTTGCGCATACTGCTTGACGACACCATGCTTGATCTTGATAAAGACGTGCGTATCACGCAACAAGGCAAGGAACTCTTTGTGGGACGCGTGCCGCGCTCCAAGGCGGTAATCGAACGCACGCTGCAGGATCGCTATGACCCGAAGGCGGCGTTTACGGCGGAAGTGAAGGTCATCACTGCGGCCGCACCAGTGTTAGCGCCAGCACCAGCACCGACAGCACCCACAGCTCCAGTTGCAGATGCCCCCGCGTCGTCTCCGCACTGATCCTGATCACCAGGTGTAGACAAGTTGCATGGTGAACATCACTGCTGAATCAGTATTTGGGTTTTTGGCTGGATCCAGAATTACTTGGATATCTGGCTGAAGTGTCAGTGTCTCAGTCAACTGCAGCACATAGGTGAGTTCAAGGCCGTATTCGTTCTCATGAATACTGTTTGCATATGGGGACTCGAGCCAATAGAAGCCGCCGGCAAAGTATGCCTGCTGGGTCTTGAGTAGCGCGGATTCGCTTGGTCCGTTCATCACAAGTCCGGTGGCAAAGCTGGACTTTGCACCTTGCACCGCACCGAGTGCCTCGTTTGTGAATCCTGCGCGCATGAACATTCCGAGCGGCGTTTCTTTGCCAAGTTTCTGCTCAAGATTGACCATGAATCCCGCACCGGTTTCGCCGTGCGCTGTTCCAAAAAATGGAAGCGCGCGAATGGTTCCTGGGCCAAGTCCGCAGATATCTTCGCCGATCAGTCCAAATTCGAAGGTATTCGTCCAGTCATCAGAGGAAATACCTTGGACTGGGCTTTCGCCGACTGGCGTGTTGTTGGCCGCGCTCGCAAACATGGCGTAGAACCAATTCACTGGCTGCCATTGCACCACCACACCCATCGCGTTGTATGACCACGGAAGAACTGCTGGGTTGATGAATTCGTAATTAATCAATTGGTTATATTGATTGTTGGCGTATGTGTTCAGATCCAAGTACATCTCGGGATCGAGTAATCCAACGGTCACCACTACTTGGCCAGCCATGAAGGACTGCTGCCACGCTAGTTGATAGAGATAGGCGCTCTGTCCTACATCCGTCCCAAGCGGGAAGCCGAGAGTGCCCATGTTCCCTTGCGCTGTTTGCTTGTCGCCGTCGTAGCCGAGTCCGGTGCCGGCGGTTCCGCCAACGGTTAGCCATCCGGCAGTGCCGCCCAAGTCGTCGGACTGAAATATGTTCCAAGTCAAGTATGAATTGAACGAGTAGTAGTTCAGGACATCCTTGGTGTTGCCAAGTGTTCCCGACATCGCCACGAAGTTGTATGACTGCCAGATTGCGTAATTCACGCCGTACTGAGCAAGTGCGGTCTTCACGATCTGTGCCGCGTTGGATAATGGATCTCCAGTAATGAGCGCGCCCGCTTGTGTACATGAGTCGCCGTAGAGGTTCACCGTTGCCAAGTACGGCATCATGGTGGGCGGGGTCTTTGGCAGAAGCGAGAAGCCGGGCTGCTGCGCGAACGGGCCGGCAGCTTCCGGCTCCGATTCAGGATCCGGTCGCCCTTGCTTCATCGCCTCATCCGCGTCGGGTGGCGGGGGTGCCTGTTGCGGCTGTGGGGCTACACAGAGCCCCATGGCGGCTGCAAGGAAGTGGGAAATTGGGGCTATGGCGGCTGTGGCCAACATTGATCTTTCGAGAACGCTACACGGTGTTCGGCTGCCGCCTACGCTTTCCATCCTGGCGCGCCACATGAGATTCATCCCATCCATCGTCTGCTTTCTAGCCGTTATTGGGTGCACAGCGCTTCTAGCTTGCACTCCGCCCGAACCAAACTCGACTCCCATGACCACCAAGTCCGCAACACCTACGCAGAGCCAGTCTGGCTATGACATCACGCCACTCTCACCCGCAACGGTCAAGGCACTGGCATCGAAACTTGATGCCGAGTCGTACCGTGTCACGCAGACATCTGGCACTGAGGCGGCGTTCTGTGGCAATCTTCTCGACAACAAGAAGCAGGGGACGTATGCGTGTGTCGTATGCGGGCTGCCACTATTTTCGAGTGAGCACAAGTTCAACTCCGGTACGGGCTGGCCGAGCTTCTATGCGCCCGTCGACCCTGCGCATGTGAGCACGAAGAGCGATGTTTCGCACGGCATAATGCGATCAGAGATCAATTGCGCTCGCTGCACCGCGCACCTTGGACATGTCTTTGAGGACGGTCCGAAGCCAACCGGCCTGCGCTACTGCCTGAATTCCGCATCACTGAAGTTTTATGAGAAGGGTGCGCTTCCGCCAGACACCATCACGAAGAATCCAACCGGACTTGCCCGCGGCGAAGCGGCTATGGCGAGCGCGACAAATGCGACCGGCGCAGCAACTCCTACGAGCACCACGATGACTGCATACTTTGCCGGCGGATGTTTCTGGGGCGTCGAGCATTGGTTCCAGATTTGCCCCGGCGTAACAACCGCCGTCAGTGGATACATGGGAGGCACTACAGCCAATCCCACCTATAGAGATGTCTGTGGCCACGGCACTGGCCACGCAGAGGTCGTGAAGGTTGAGTTTGATTCAACCAAGGTTTCCTACCGGCAGCTGCTCGAGGGGTTCTTCATCATGCATGACCCCACCCAACTTGATCGGCAGGGCCCCGATGTTGGTGATCAGTACCGATCTGCCATCTTCTGCACTTCGCCCGAGCAAGTCGCCGCCGCCAAGTCGTACATCGCTGAACTCGGCTCCGCCAAGAGTTTCGGCGGTATGCAGATTGTTACCCAGGTTGTCGATGGGGGAGGCAAGTTCTACCCCGCTGAGGATTACCACCAGGATTATGTGGAACGCAGCGGCCGCCCCTGCCACGGATCGAACCCATGGCCACAAGTGTTCGGCCAAGCCACAAAGGGTGCTGCGGCGCCGCACTGAATTTCGCATCCTCGGCAACTTACCGTGGGGCTTCCGGTAGATCTGTGTGACCGTGAGTTTTTCATCGACCATCATCAGTGGATTGATTGTTGCGCCAGTAGTTGCACTGTTAGCTGCGAGTGCCCCACTGTCAGCCCCGCCGGGGCTCACCCCGTTCACGCCAGTTGACCGCGTGTTACGGACATTGAACGCAGTCCCGACAGCGGCATCGCTTGGCGCGTGGCATGAACTGCTCGGCAGCGAGCCGCATGTTGCTGGAACTGATGGGGACCTCCGCGAGATCGCGCGTATTCAAGCGGCCTTCGTAGGCATGGGCATCACCACTGCGGTGGAAGAGTTCGACGCGTTGTTGCCGCAACCCACTGAGGGGATCGTAGAAATTGTTGGCGCTACAGATATCGCGCAACCGGTCGAAGGTAGTCGCCGTGGCGTAATTGCTCTTCCCACCGTCGAGCGCAATCTTGCCGAAGATCCAGCGACTGCCCATCCTGGTCTGACATTTGGCTGGAATGCGTACAGCGCATCCAGCGATGTCACTGCCGGAATTGTCTATGCCAACTACGGAACCAAGGCAGACTTCGCAAAGCTCAAGGAGTTGGGCGTTGACTGCACGGGCAAAGTTGTGCTTGCGCGCTACGGCGGAAACTTTCGCGGCTACAAAGTGAAGTTTGCGGAAGAAGCCGGCGCCGCAGCGCTGATCATCTACACCGACCCAGCAGACACCGGAGTCACCAAGGGAAAGGTCTGGCCCGCGGGCGGTTGGGCCAATGACACCTGCGTGCAGCGGGGCTCCATTCTTGCCGGGGATCAGCCGGGCGATCCAACTACGCCGTTCGAACCATCGTCCGCTGATGCTGCGCGTCGTGACATGAAATCGATCGGCCTTCCGAAGATTCCTGTGCAGCCGATTGGCTACGCCGCGGCTGCAGAGATCATGCGCCGCATGCAGGGCGCTGTGGTTGCTGCAGATTCTGGTTGGAAGGGTGGGTTGCCATTTGAGTATCGCCTGACTGGTGGCGATGCACTTCAGGTGCGCGTGAAGGTCGTGCAGGACCTCAAGATTCGTCGATCGGCAAACATCATCGGCATGATTCCTGGCGCAGTACACCCGGAACAATTGATCATCATTGGATGTCATCATGATGCTTGGTGCTTTGGCGCCGCAGATCCATTGGCAGGCACGATTGTGTTGATGGAATGCGCGCGTAGTTTCGCGGAGTCGCTCCGCGCGGGCGAGCGCCCGGCGCGTACGGTGGTCTTTGCTGCATGGGGTGCAGAGGAATTCGGCATCATCGGTAGTACGGAGTGGGTGGAAGGGCACCGCAATCGATTACTGCGCGGAGCTGTTGCGTATGTCAATCTTGACATGGCGGCCATGGGTCCAAACTTTGGTGCATCGTGCTCGCCGAGCTTGCGCGAAGCAGTTCTGGGTGCAACCGTGCGCGTTGCTCAAGCACGTGGCGCAGCCAATGAAACCGTTTACGACCGTCTCTCTGGTGGCGGTCGCAAAGACCCACAATTTGGGCAACTTGGCGGTGGATCAGACCACGTGGCGTTCAATTGCCACATTGGTGTGGCGAGCGCTTCGTTCGGAAGCGGCGGTTCTGAGGGCAACAGTTACCACTCGAATTACGACACCATTGCGTGGTATCGATCGGTGGTTGGCGATGACTACGCGCCGGCGTTGATGGTGACGCGCATGACGAACGCGTTCGTTTCCATCTTGGCGGATTCGCCAGTGCTTCCATTGAGTGCTGCGCGACACGGAGTCGACGGACAGCAATTTCTGCGGACATTGAAGGAGCGCGCTGCTAAACCAGAAATCGCCTTGGCGATTGATCAACTGATTGTGCGTGCTGGACGAGCAGCGGAATCAGGTGCGCAACTTGATGCGGCGCTTGCTTCCGCGCATCCGTGGATTGGCGCGGCCGCGGCGAATCGCTCGCAATCTGCGCGCGAAGCGTGCGGAGCGATTGATCGCGCGCTCATTTCCCTCGACCGAGCATGGCTTGATGACGGCGGCCTCGAAGGTCGCCCGTGGTTCCGCAGCATGCTTGTGGCGAGTGACAAGGACAGTGGATATGCCGCCACCATGCTTCCACTTCTCGCCGAAGCAGTGGAGGCAGGAGATGCCCAGCGCGTCCGCGCTGCCGTGGTCCGCTACCAAGCAGTGTTCGACCGCCTCGATCGGGGCATCGAGCAAGCTCGGGCGGCCATGCAGTCGGCGTCCGGCGGTGACGGTCCGCCAGCACCGCTCGGGACCCGGTGAGCCCAGTCGAACCCTGACGGGGGGCAGTTTGCGTCCGGGAACTCGCATCTGTTTCTGTCCCCGCGTTCGTTTTCTGAGCAACTCTTACTGAGATTTCGGCGACTCTATGCCGATTCCCCTTGCTGCCGTCGATTCCGAGAACATCCTTGGGATGGCATCGATCCCGCCGTGCGACCCGCGCGTATGGTTCAGACTGTTACCGACCCCACTACCTGCACACTAGGAATTACATGAAGGCCATATCGACCCTCGCTGCAACTGTCCTTGCCGCCGCTCTCGCCGCACCATGCATTGCACAGACCGCCATCGATACCAAGCGCATCATCAACACGGGGTTGGTGTATCCAACTTGCATCGCTCACGCTCCGGGAGACAGCACTCGGCTGTTTGTGTTGGAGAAGGCTGGTCGAGTTCGCATCATTAACTTGGCGGACAACACCCTTGTGGCCACTTCGTTCCTTGATATTGATGCGCTCGTTACTGGTGGCGCATCGATTAGCGATGAGCAGGGTCTCTTGGGCATGGCCTTCGACCCAAACTATGCAACGAACGGTCAGTTCTATGTCTATTACACCAGCGCCACCAATGACAATGTGGCGCGTTACACCGTTTCCAGTAATCCAAACATTGCCAATCCCACCGGCGTGTTGCTGATGACTTGGGTCGATCCTTATACAAATCACAATGGCGGCTGCCTGCAGTTTGGTCCTGACGGCAATCTCTACATCGGCGTTGGCGACGGTGGTAGTCAGAATGATCCGGGCAATCGCGCGCAGAACCTCGCCGAGAAACTTGGCAAGGTGCATCGCATCAAGCCAACGACTGGCGGCGCATCGCCGTACTACACCATTCCTGCTGGTAATCCGTTCGATGGTGGCGCTACGACTGCTGACGACACAGTGTGGACTTACGGAATGAGAAACCCTTGGCGCTTCTCCTTTGATCGTCTCACTGGCGACCTGTGGATCGGCGATGTCGGGCAGAATTCCGTGGAAGAAATCGACTTCCAAGAGGCTGGCGGTGGAGCTGGACGCAATTACGGTTGGCGCTGCGCAGAAGGCGATCTCACCACCGGAATGACGGGCTGCACATTCGGCGATCCGTCGTTGACGGCTCCCATTCACACTTACCGACATGTCTCTGGAACTACCGGCGGCTACTCAGTGACTGGAGGCGTCGTTTATCGCGGCTGTCGTATCCCTGACCTGCAGGGAACGTACTTCTTTGCTGAGTACGTGAATGCCAACATCTGGTCATTCCGCTACGTGGGTGGTGTGAAGTCGGAGTTCCAGAATCGCAACGCAACGCTCGGTACATCAGCCGAGGGCGCGGTAGTGAATCAAATAGTGGCATTCGGTGAAGATGAAAACGGCGAGGTTTACATGGCCGATCACGGTGGGCAGATCTACAAGATCATTCCCGCGACTGGCGACGGCAGTTGCATTCCGCCATTGGTAGGCGATCTCGATCGGAACGGCGTAGTCAATGGAGCGGATCTTGGACTGCTGCTTGCTGGCTGGGGTGTTTGCGGCGTGCCATGTCCTGGCGATTTGGATGGCAACGGACTCATCAACGGCGCGGACTTGGGTTCGTTGCTCTCTAACTGGTCGGTGTGATGCTGCGGGCGACTTGCGAGCGTCTACATGCTCGCTGATTTGTCCGGATTGCTATTGCCACTGAAATCTCGCGCCGCGCGTCAACTGACGCGCGGCGCGTTTCATTGCGGGGCGAGCCATTCTTCGTAGAATCACCACTGAAAGGATCCTGTATGCGTCGAGCGAATAGTTACAGAGCCATTATGTCCGTTGCCGTTGTCGTACCTGTGATGTGTTGGGGTCTTCGCTCAGTTTCGGCGGCCGCCTCACAGTCGACAGCAACTACGACAGTCCAGGCGCCACTGATGGTCGAGCCGCCCAAGGTGGACTTCGGCGTCGTTGCCCCTGGCACCAAGCACCCCGCGCACTTTGTACTTCGTAATGTTGGTAGTTCGCCACTGACCATCGAACGTGCGCAGCCGAGTTGCAAGTGCACGGATATTTCGGACATTGCCGGCAAAGTAATTGCTCCGGGCGGCACATTGGAACTCAGCGCCTCGCTCTTGGTGCCCAAGTCACCGGGGGACAAGGACGCCAAGGTCATGATCACCATCGCTGGATATCCCGGCATGGTGCTCGCGACCATGGTTGCTGATGTCACGCAGCCGGTCCGCGCTGCGCCAGCATTCGTTGACGCTCTCAAAGACAAGCAAGAGGGCGTGGTGCACCTCTCATCGATTGATGGCAAGCCTTTCAAAGTCACCGGTGCAGGCGGGCGTGCGCCGCTCTTTGTTGGATTTGATCCCGCCAAGGATGCCGCGCGCGCCACGTATGACATTCGGTGGCGCCTTGCAGATATTGCAACCGGTCCGCTTCCGCAGTGGTGGGTCATTGACACGGACCGTGCCGACTGCGCGCAGATTCCTCTACGAATCCGCCATGATTCGACGGGCAGCCGATTCGACCTCGAACGAGCCGTGCGTTTCTGGTTTCCGCCAGAGAGCATTGTTCTTGCCGGCGTTGTGAAGGCAGGAACACCGGTGGCGCTTTCCACCACTATTGAACATCTCAATCCCGCCGCGCAAGGACGCGTTACTGCGCCCACTTGGGGTGACGTCTCTGCGCTGACCGTTCCCGGAAACCAGGGCACGGCGCGATTGATCTCGGCTACGAAGCGGTCGGGTGATTTCGTTGATATCGCCTTTGAATTCACCCCTGCTGCAGGCCGCTTCGGCGCGTTCTATGTGCCAGTGATGATTGAAACCCCCACCGGCAAGGGCCCCGTCTTTGTTGCAGTGACGGTCACTCCGTGACTTTCGATCCGCAAACGATTTCCATGCAGGATGCGGTCAGTGTGAGCACGTTGCTTGATGCCGCAGCCGAGCGGATGCTTACCGATCCGCTTCGCAAGGGATCATCCGTCTTTCTTCCGCGCCGCGGTCGAATCTTGCTCACTGGTGATTTGCATGACAACCCAGTTCATTTCATGTTGGTGCAGCAATTGGCGAAGCTCACTGCGTCGCCAGACAACCATCTAGTGCTCCATGAATTGATCCACGGCGACCGGCTCGTGAACGGGGTGGATCTCAGTTACCGCATGTTGTGTCGCGTTGCGCAGTTGACGCTCGCATTTCCTGGCCAAGTACATGTGGTGCTTGCGAACCATGAATTGGCACAGGTGTTTCGGCACCCTGTATCGAAGGGCGCAGGTGACAACCTAGAACTGTTTGACGCCGGACTTGATTGGGCCTTCGGCGATGATGCCTCCGTCGTTGATGAGGCCATCGGTCGATTCGTGCGCGCTATGCCGCTGGCGATTCGCTGCGCCAATGGTCTGATGCTCAGTCACTCTCTTCCGGCGCCGCATGAGCTTGCCAACTTCGATAGCGGAGTGATTGATCGACTGCTCGTTGACAAGGATTACGCACTCCGGACGGGAGATGCCTGGCGCATGGTGTGGGGCCGAGGATGGGATCGTGAGTTGCTATCCACGCTCGCAGCACGCTGGAATGTTCGAACCTTCGTCCTTGGGCATGCGCTTGTCGAGCATGGTGCTGATGCGCCGTTCCCAAACCTGCTCCTGTTGAACACCGACCATGAAGGCGCGCGCGTTGTTGCAGTCGATCTTTCCGAAGATGTGCCAACCGCTAATGAGCTGATGCTGAATTCCGTCCCGCTCTCCTCTTACGGCGCAGCCGATGCGTGAGTCAATTCTTGCCATCGAACTTTCGCAACGCGTGGGAAGCATTGCACTGCGCCCGCGAGCCAACGGCGGAATCTTTGAGATGGAAGTTCCAGTTTCCGACGATGCCAACGATCACCTCATGGCATGCATTGACGCGTTGTGCACGCAACATGGTGTTACACCCACGGATCTCGCGGCGATTGCGGTGAGTTGTGGCCCTGGTGCGTTTACTGGTCTCCGGGTTGCATGCGCTACCGCCAAGGCAATTGCCGACGTCACCCGTTGTGGGTTGGTGGCAGTGCCATCCGCCTTGGTGGTGGCGAGGACCGCGGTGCGCACGGGGCAACTGGACGCCGGAGCCAGCTGCACCGTTGCACTCGCATCCAAGGCGGGCACCACGTGGTGCACGCACATCGGTATGACCCACGGAATGCCGCAGGCTCTCTCCGCCGGTCTGCGCACAGAGTCCGAGGCGGAGTCGATCGCCTTCCCGCTCATTGGCGACGCGCACGTCCCGCCGGGGTTCGTGCGAGCCACCATCGACCGCGGCGGGCTCCTCGCAGCCCAGTGGTCGCCGGCTGCCTGCCTAGAGGTTGGTGAGGCGCTTCTAGGGGCTGGCGAGCGCACCGACCCCCTGCATCTCGCGCCCCTCTACCCGCGCCCCGCAGAGGCAGTAACGCTTTGGGAAACGCGGCATGGGCTACCCCCAGGGGACTCATGAGGGTGCAGCGGTCCGGCGATAGACCTCTAGGACGTCAATTCCGTCTGTGCGGGGGATATGAGGCGTGAATCTTGTGATCGATGCCAGCCACGGTCAAGGGTGCCCCGAACCGGTCCGATGTTTGGGTTGCCATGTCAAGCCGCCGTAACAGCCCGTCCACCACTCGCGTCACCCTTGCAGACCTTCGCGTGCGCTGCGAGCGCCTTGAGGCAGTCCTGCGCCAAGCACTCTCAAGCCGATCTTCGGCCCGCGCCGAACGCGACAGTGCGCGCGCTCGGCTGCGCAGCGCAGGCGATGATTTTGTTGTCGCATTTGAGGCGATCGACGCGCGCACAGAAGCAGCGGTTGCTGCAGCGGAACTGCGCGGCCTTCTATGCCACGACCTTGATATTGACACGATGTTGACGGTTGCAGTTCAGCACTTGCTAGCGCGGGTTCGACCAGCGAATGTGGCAATCTGGCTGTGCAATAGTCGCGGCGACCATGCGGTTGCCGCCTACGGCACCAATAGCGTCTCCCGTTCTCGTGCCGAGGCGTCGCTTGGTGTCCTTGGTCGCGAGGCGTGCACGCATCTTGGAAACGAACCCGTGGCGAGTGTCTTTGAGAGCGCCCTCGAGATGGTGTCAGTGCCACCGCCTGGCGGCGGCATCTTGGCGGGAAATCGAGCCATCATTGCGCCGCTGGTGTATCGCGGCGAACGATTTGGTGCGGTGCTTGTCTTCCAGCCGGAATCAGAAGCATGGCAACCGAATTCCCCAGAGATTGTGGCCTCGATTGGCGCCGTCCTAGGCGAGCAGATCGAACGCATCACGCGGATCGTTGTCCAGCGCGGAACGCAGTGGCCGAGTACTCCACCAGATCCTGATTAAGTCAAAGCGAGCGCGGGGCGCCAAGCGTCGCGATGATTGTCACGCCGCCCGTGACGCGGTCTCCCACCGAGACATGCGATGTCACATCTACGGGGCGCGGCAGAATCAATTCTGTTGTTGATCCAAACTTGATCATTCCAAAGCGCGCGCCGCGTTTCGCTCGCGAGCCGATGTGCGCGGCGCAGACAATTCTGCGAGCGATCGCTCCGGAAACTTGCCGAATTGCAATGTACTCGCCACTTGCGGTGGTGAGCGTTGTCACTGTCGACTCATTCACTTGCGCGCTCTCCACACTGCGTGCGTCGAGGTATTTGCCGGGTGTGTTCGTGACGGTAGCAATGACGCCATCGCACGGAAATCGATTGATGTGCACATCAAGAACGCTGAGGAAGATCCGAATCACTTTGGCCGGACCGCCGATCGCCGCGTGGTGTTCAACATCAAACACGGCAGAAACCTTGCCGTCTGCGGGGCTGACCATGTCATTCGGAGCATCAGTAGCGGGGCGCCGTCCTCGTGGATCGCGGAAGAAAGCAACGAGTGCTAGCCAGACCACCACGGTCGCCACAACAGGCCACCACATCGCAGCCCATACAAAGCCGCCGGCGATTGCCGCGGCTATGAGCGTGATCGTGCCCCATTCCTTGAATCCGTAGTGAGTCAGGGTCATGCGTATCAGGCAGTCGCCTTGCCAATTCCAAGACCGATTCCGCCGAACACCAAGATGGCGCCAGCACTGCCGCCGAGGACATACATCCAATTCTCGGCGATCATCTTCGCTACTTCGGTGTAGTTGCCAACCATCATCTCAGTGACGGACCAGCCCATGCCCACCAAGGCGATCGCGGCAACAATCATTGCTCCGGCTGTGAATCCTGAAAACTTGGGGTCCTTGGCTTCAGCGAGCGCAGCGGTTCCGAAGGTGACCGCGGATGTTCCGGATGTCACTGGTGCAGCTTCTTCTGTGGTTGCAGCTTCGCCGCCACCAAAGATGTCAGCCGTATTTTCAGTCATCGCGGCATCTTCGCCGCCCATGCTCTCTTCAATCATCTGCGCGCCGAAGAAACTCTCGTCGCTCGAGATATCGAGCAAGCCGCTGCCAGAGCCCACAGATTCAAGCTGGGTTTGGTCAGAGTTGAGCGACATGGAATCATCATTGTTCGCGCGACCAGCACCTGAGGACGCCGGAGCATCCATCATCATGCTGTCGGCGCTGCTATCAGCAAGGCCAATGCCGCTGCCGCCGCTACTTGCTGCGGGTGAGCGTGTTGGCGGTGCCGAGCGAGCAACTGGTGCTGCCGCCGGAATCGGTGCGCGCGTTGGTGCGGCGATTGGTTCATCATCATCAGCGAGGCTCAGTTCATCGAGACCCATTGAGTCATCGGCGCCGCTTGCAGCGATCGGGCCAGTATCAAGCCGCAGGTCGTCGTCCAAGCTCAGGCCGTCATCAAGGCTGAGGTCGTCGTTCATACTCAGTCCGCCGCCGAGTCCGCCACCAGTGGCGGCGCCAGTCGTTACGGAACTGTCGTCAAGGCGGATCTCATCGAGGGCGCCCATACTGCTGCCGCCGCCGGAGAGGTCAAGGCCGTCCAAGTTGATGTCGCTGCCCATGTCGCCGTCGCCGGCGATCTGATCGATTGCGGATCGTCGGAAGAGGACTTGGTCCTTGTCGCGGAGTTCCTGCAACTGGCCAGCGCGGGCCATGCTCATGATCTCGTCTTGGGACTTACGAAGCTTCTGGGCAGCTTCCTCGAGCGTGTAGAACAACTTAGCCATGGTGTGTATTCCAGAGATTTGAACCCGCCACGGGGCAGGCAATAGAAACGGCAACGGCGTCCAAGACGCCCAGTGCGGGATACGCTACCTGCGGCCTCGATCTCACCGCAAGCGAACCCCTACGGGCTTATGACCATCCGCACCAGCCCCCGCCTAGGTTCCCCCTCTCCGAGCGCATCTCCCGCCGGGCCGGAAATTCCTAATTTATCGCTGGTTTCTACGCTTCTCGAGGCGTGGTACCCCGCCGCGGCGCGACCCCTGCCATGGCGGTCGGAGCGCTCCGGATATCGAGCCTTGGTCAGCGAACTCATGCTCCAGCAGACCCAGGTGGCCCGGGTGGTGGACCGTTTCGCTAGTTTCGTGGCTCGGTTCCCCACCGTCCGCGCTCTTGCCGACGCCCCGCAGCAGGACGTCTTGGCTGCTTGGCAGGGTCTTGGCTACTACCGCCGCGCCCGGTTTTTGCACCGCGCGGCACAGGCGATACGGGATACGCACGGCGCTGAGGTCCCGCAGAATCTTGCCGACCTGACCGCGCTCCCTGGCATTGGCCGATACACCGCCGGCGCCATCGCGAGCATTGTCTTTGGTCAGCCCGCTCCCATTGTCGATGGCAATGTGCTCCGTGTTCTCTCGCGTCTCGCCGACCATGACACGCGCATGGGTGACCCGTCCGCGGAACGATGGGCCTGGCGCGAATCAACCAGGCTTGTGCAGGCGGCGCGCGCGCCAGGTGTGACGAACGAGGCACTCATGGAGCTTGGCGCAACTGTGTGCACGCCCGCCGCACCTCGTTGCGATGCTTGTCCTATCGCTGCCCAGTGTGCGGGTCGCGCATCGGGTCGCGCGGCCAGTATCCCCGCGCCTCGGCGCAGGGCTGAGCGTCGCACAATCCACTGGCATTCGTTGGTTCATGTGGACGAGCAGGGTGTGTTGCTTTCGGAACGCCCAACCACCGGATTGTGGGCTGGCATGCATCAGCCACCAACAATTGAGTCAGATGAAGAAATCAAGGTGGATGCACTCTCTGCCGCATGGGGCATTCAGGTGAAACGCGTTGCGCAATTCACGCACATCACTAGTCATCGCACAGTGGAGTTCGCTGTGTTCATGCCACTCAGTGACTGCACGCTCACTATCGCAGGTACACGGCGCGTTCCGCTCGCGCTCCTTGAATCGGTTGCGCTATCGAATGCTGCCTGGAGAGTGTTTGAATGCGCTGGCGTTCCGGTCAAGACGCCACTCTCGGCATCGGGTGGTCGCCGCGCCCCTCGCGCTGCTCGGTCCGAGCCGACGGGTAACTGATACGCCCGTGGTAGATGGCATTTAGGCTCTTGATAACAGAGTCTTCAAGTAAACGCAGTTCGCGCAGCGTCAGTGGGCTGTCGTCAAATTGTCCGTCTACCAACCGCTTGTGGCTGAGATCGCGCACAAGTTGCTCGATGCGTGCTGGTGTCGGCTCGCTGAGCGTGCGGCTTGCACTTTCGACGCAATCGCAAAGCATCAGAATTGCAGCTTCGCGCGTCTGCGGCTTTGGACCGGGGTAGCGGAAGTCTGCTTCGTTGATCTCATCTTCACCAGCGCGATTGCGCGCAACATGGAAGAAGTACTCCATGAGTGTGGTGCCGTGGTGGCTCTCAATGAAATGTCGCACGCTGCGCGGCAGCGAATACTCGGCGGCAAGTTCCATTCCATCCTTCACATGTCCAACAATCACTAGCAAACTCATCGCTGGCGAGAGGCGTTCGTGGCGATTGATGCCGCTCTGGTTCTCCACGAAATACTCGGGCTTGTTCATCTTGCCCATGTCGTGGTAGAGCGCCCCAACATAGGTAAGCAACGCATCGGCGCCAATAGATTCAGCGGCCGCTTCAGCGATGTTGGCAACTTGCAGCGAATGATTCCAAGTGCCCGGTGCGCGCCGTTGCAATTCGCGCAGTAGTGGCTGGCGCGGGTCTCGAAGTTCAGTCAGAGTGAGTCCAGTGGTTACGCCAAAGATGCGCTCAATGGTTGAAAGCAGGCTGATTACCAAGAATCCAATGAAGAACGCGGTCACTACAGCTACCAGTGAATCTCCCAAGACTTGGGTAACCACGCTGCGGTCATCAAGCCCTTGTGCCAGTCCAACAAGCACAATGGCCGTACCGCCAGCTGCTCCAGATGCAATCGTTGCGACCACGAGCGCAGAGCGGTGCCGCAAGTTGCGAACAGCAATCGCAAACGCAAGCGAGGACCCAAGCGCAGCAAGAAATACGCCCATGGGTGGATGTATTGCAAAGATGGCCAACACGGCTTGCAGCAAGATCGCAAAGAGGGAGACGCGGAGTCCAAACACGATTGTCATCGTTCCCGTTGCAAGTAGCGAAGTGCCAGCGACGCAGAACAAGAGTGCCTGAGGGAATGCGGCGGAAGCAGGAACCGTTACTGCCGCCGGGAATAACACCATGGCGAACAGAGTGGCGAGTTTCTTCCAGTCGCGGAAGATTGGTTGCTCGTGTTGAGCAAGGAATGTCGCTGCAAGTAGGGCGAGCGCAACTGCAATACCCATGGCCTGTGCAAGTGCGCCGATGAATCCAGCGGTGCCGCGGGATTCTTCAAAGCGCAATTGTTCGTCATTGGCGCGAGAAACCTGTTCTTGCGTGATTACATCGCCGGGCGCATACACGGACTCGCCGTGCGGATGAACACGAACTACGGCAGTTACGGCGTCGGCTGCCTCATCGGCTGCCGCCTTCGTAGCAACCGCATCAAAGCTGACTGTTGGCTTTGGATCGGCAAGCAGAGGTGCTACTGAAACGCGCGCAAATTCCAAGGGGAATCCTGCCTCTGCAGATTCTGCGGCTAAGCGGGCACGCATAGCCGCAAGATCGTCAGTCCGAAGTTCAATGGCGTTGCGACCAAGTTGCGCCGTGCGGGTGCGGTCGCCAGGGACATCGGTGCGGGGCGGAATGATGACCATGCGCCGAGCGGCAATGGAGAACGCGTCAAACTCACTGGTGTTAACAATCGGCAGGCCCGTCGTCAGTTTGCCGATCAGCCTGCCTGTCCACCGTTGCCAGAGTTCGATTTCGTCTGCGCGATCGAGTTCGCGAAGCGCTGCGAATGTGGCGTCTGTCAATCCGTAACGCTCAACAACCGCGGGCTGCATTTCAGCAAGCGTGAGTTTGTCACGTACTAGGAGGGGCAGTCCCTCGATTTCACCTTGCATGCGCTCCAAGTAATCGGTGTTCACCACATACACCAGCGGCGCAGACTTGCGCGCTTCTTCGCGGCGTACCCCGGTTGCGACTTCATCGATGTCGCTGTACTCAAGTCGGTTGACTCGACCAGACTCCACGCGCTGTCCAACGAACACGCGGGGAAGGTCTGCGCTCCAGGCGACCAAGAGCCCAGCAGTGATGGCGAACGCCGTTATCACCAGCACCGCACTCAAATTGCGCTCGTCCCGTAGCCACAGCAAGACCGGCGCAGTCTGCCGAGGCAGCTTCCGACGAAGTCTCGTTCTCCTCACGGAGCGGCCGAAGCGAGTGGATTGTGGACCAAAGACCATATGGGTGCAGGTGCGGGCGAACGGCGGCCAAAGGGCAGCCACTTGAGTCTATCGGTCAGTGCGACTCGAACCCCCCAGCACTCGTTAGCATCAGCATCTATGACGATCTGCGTAGCATTCTTCCTCCGCCCCGGCACTTTTTATCGGGTCGCGTTGCTTGGTGCTTGCCTGCTGACTTCCTGCTCCATGCCGGATGCAGCAAGTGACAACAAGGCTGTGCCCGGAGATACATTCCCGCCAGATGTGGTCTTGAAGGGTTCGAACGCAAACGCGGCGATTGCCGGCATGCGCCAACCGACCGTTGGATACCAAGCGCGCCCGCTCGTACCCGCCGCCGATCATGTTCGCTGGACCGATGTTCCAATGGCTTTGCGCAATGTTGCAAGTAAGCAGTTCATTGGCATCCAGTCGTTCGAGTCCGGAGCTGACCGATTCGTGGCGGTGACTCTCGCTGCGGATGGTCAGGCGGGAGCGGTCACTATTGAGCGCATCAGTAGCGGGGACTTCACCGTCGTCGTGCAATTGGGCGTATTTCCAGATGCAAGCAAGGATGAACCCTTCGCGAAAGCATTCGAGGCGGAGATGCTGCGTCTTGGTGCAATTCTTAGACCGCAGTGACGGCTACGCGTGCACTCCGTGAGCGCTCGTAGTTGGCGCAAGTGCTCGCTCTAACATTCGTGCCGCGCGCAGCAGTCGATCTTCTTCAAACGCATTCGCTTGCAATTGCACGCCCACGGGCAAGTGTTTGCCGTTGCGTTCAGCGAACCCAGCGGGAATCGACACGCCGCAAATCCCAGCGATGTTTGTATTCACGGTGTAGACATCGCAGAGGTACATCGCCAACGGATCGGAATTCGCTCCGAATCCAAACGCAGGAGTTGGTGCGGTGGGGCCGAGGAGTACATCACAGGCAGTGAAGGCTTGGTCAAATTCTTGCTTGATGCGCCGACGCATCTGCAGGGCACGCTTGTAGTACGCGTCGTAGTAGCCGCTCGAAAGCATGTAAGTGCCCAGCATGATCCGCCGCTGTACTTCGGGTCCAAATCCTTCGGATCGAGAGCGGGCGTAGAGCGTGAACAGGTCTTCGCCAGGCTGTAACTGTGCGCGGTGTCCGTAGCGAATACCGTCATAGCGAGCAAGGTTGCTCGACGCTTCCGCGGGTGCAATGACGTAATAGGTACTGATTCCAACATCAGTCAGCGGCAGTTCAACAGAAACGATCGTCGCTCCCATTGCGCGGTATGCATCAGCTGCAGCATTAACGGCTGCGTTCACCTCACTGTCATTAGCGTCACTCATGTATTGACGCGGAATGCCTACGCGCAGTCCATCGATTGGACGCTCGATGGTCTTTGACAATTCTGTCGGTGGTCGGTCAGCAGTCGTGCTGTCGCGTTCATCGATGCCGCTCATGACGTCAAGCATGAGTGCGGCATCACGGACGCTGCGCGTCATCGGACCAATCTGATCGAGGCTCGATCCGAACGCAACCAATCCCCAGCGTGAGATACGTCCGTACGTTGGCTTCAACCCAACGATCCCGCAGAATGATGCGGGCTGCCGAATTGATCCGCCGGTATCGCTGCCAATGGCTGCTGCGCACATTCCCCCCGCAACCGCTGCTGCGCTTCCCGCACTGCTTCCGCCGGGTACGCGCGAGTTGTCCCATGGATTGCGCACCGGTCCCCACTTGCAGTGCTCACCCGAAGAGCCCATGGCAAACTCGTCCATGTTGGTCTTGCCAATGACCACGGCACCAGCGCGTGCAAGCCGTTCAACAGCGGTGGCGTCGAAGGGCGATCGATACTTCTCCAACATCCGGCTCGAACAGGTGGTGCGGCCAAGTGTGGTCGCTACATTGTCTTTGATGGCGATGGGCATTCCCGCAAGCGGCGGGAGTGGCCGACCAGCCTTTGCATCCGTGTCGACGCGTCGAGCAGCGTTCAGGGTGTGCTCTGCGAAGACCTCATGAAACGCGTTGAGCTGGGGATTGCGTTCGGTGGCAACGGCCAGCATTCCGGCGCAGATCGATTCCGCACTGGTAGTGCCCGTAGCCACGGCATCGCGCAGCGCGGTCATATCTGTCGGCGTGTGGTTTGTGGGCGAAGCCATACTCAGTCTCCCTCCGCAAGAACCTTGGGTACCGCTAAGAAACGACCTTCAACGGCGGGTGCATTCATCAGCACCGCCTCGATCGATAGCCCCTCCTCGGGAATGTCCGCCGCCAGTCGGTTGTGGCTCTCGAACGGGTGCGCCATCGGCTCAACGCCAGTGAGGTCGACCGCGTCAAGCTGCGCAATGTGCGCAAGCACCGCGGCAAGTTGCGTTCGGTACTCCTCAATGCGCCCCGGGGCCACTTCCAAGCGAGCGAGCTTGGCCACATGGGTGACTTGTGCCGTGGTGAGGGCGGCAGTCTTGGAGTTGGAGTTGTCTGGCATGGCGGATGAGTGTACGAAGCCGCGCTATCTTGGAGCGCACATGGCAAAGAATGAACTAGCAATCGGTATCGACCTTGGCGGAACGAATATGAGCGTTGGTCTTGTCGATCGCCGTGGCAGGGTGGTGGGGCGTTCAAAGAAGAAGACCAAGGCGCAAGAGGGCCGCGATGTTGTCATTGACCGATTGGTAGTGGCGATGGAGGCTGCGTGCGAAGCTGGGAATGTGAAACTCGCGGACATTCGTACCTTGGGCATCGGTGCCCCTGGTCCCGTTGACAGCGAGCGCGGCGTAGTGATTACCGCTGGCAACCTCGGTTGGAAAAATGTTCCCCTTGGAGAAATCCTGCGCAAGCGGCTTGGTATTCCGGTCACCGTCGACAATGATGCGAATGTTGCCGCATGGGGCGAAGCCACCGTTGGCGCCGGCGAGGGTTGCCAGTCATTGCTCGCGGTGTGGGTTGGAACCGGCGTTGGCGCGGGCATTGTGATGGACGGCAAGATCTGGCGCGGCGATCTCTTTACTGCCGGCGAGTTTGGCCACGTGATCATGTATAGCAACGGTCAACCGGGAAGCCGAAAGGTTGAGGAATTCTGCAGCCGCACGGGCATCGTGCGTTCGTTGCGCACGCTTGCTGGACTGAATCCCGAGTCACTCTTTCACAAGGTGCTTGCCCGCCACGAAGCGGACGGCAAGGCTGGGCCAATCGGCAGCAGCTCCATCGCCGAGTGCTACAACGCCAATGATCCGCTCGTCCGCGATGTTGTTGATTCGTCGGCAGAACTACTTGGAATCGGTATTGCCAATTGGATCACCATGGCGTCTATGCGCACAGTCATTCTTGGTGGCGGCATCACTGAAGCATTGGGGAAGCCCTACGCAGACCGCGTTGAGGAATCCATTCGCCGCCATGTATTTCCGTCAGCAATCGCACCCAAGGTGAGCGTGCGCATGACAAAGCTCAAGGACGATGCAGGAGTCCTTGGCGCAGCAATGCTCGCCTGGGATGCGCTGGGCTAAAGCGAACTACTTGCGGTCGTTGGCCATCATCGCCGCGCGGAACGCTAGTTTCAGTGCTTCGAGGTAGATCCAGACCAAGGTCACCATGAGCGCGTAGGCGAAGTACCACTCGTACTCCTTGCCAACGCGGCTCGCCACGGCCGTCTCCACTTGTTGAAAGTCAACGATCAGCCACAGCGAAGCGATCAGCAGGATCACGCCATTGATGCCAAGGCCGATCCATGCCATCTTTCCGCCCTGTTCCGCGCTCTGCAGCGACAGCCCCGGGATCTCTACATGGAACATGCCGAGCACAAACTGTGCCAAGTACAGAATGCCGATGCCGATCGTGAGCGTTGAAAGTACTGCAACAAACCGACCGTTGGCGCGGATCAATCCGGCGCGGTAGACGATCAGCATGGCAGCGGTAATGGACATGGTGATGACGAATGCTTGCAGCCCCAGTCCGCCAAAGGCAGTGATGCCGCGCGTCGCCAAGACCGAGTCAAGAAGAAGCGCCATCACGCCAAGCATCGCGCCTTGCGTGACGCTGTAGAGCGGTGCTGCCCAGTACGCGCGCTCCGGCTTGCGCCACAGCGCAAAGAAGCAGACGAGGCTGGCAACCAATGCGGCAATGAAGATTCCCCAGATGGCGCCTTGGCCAACCGTGCGCACCAGCACGCCGCCGCCGATGCCGCCGACGATAGCGAGCGAAACCGCGATGGTGGTCTTCTGCGCCACGCCAGCCACTGTCGCCAATTGCGTCAATGGACGTGAGTGTGAATCAGCTGCGAGTTGGGTATCGGCGAGAACCGGATTTGATGATCGGAGGTCGAGCATGGTGGGGGATTGTAGCCCCCCACCATGTCGTTCGACAATTTCGCGCCCGCTGACTACAGAACTTCAGCTGCCAGGCTAGCCAGTTCACTGCGCTCAGTCTTGCTGAGGGTGACGTGTCCGGCGATCGTCTGGCCTTTCAGGCGTTCAATGGCATGTGCCAAGCCGTTGGAGGCAGCGTCTAAGTACGGGTTGTCAATCTGGCCAATGTCACCGCACAACACAATCTTGGTGCCATCGCCGACGCGGCTCACAATGGTCTTGATCTCGTGCGGACTCAGATTCTGCGCCTCGTCGATGATCATGAACTGATGCGGAATCGAGCGCCCGCGGATGTATGTGAGTGGCTCCATCACAAGTTTCCCGGTAGCCATCAACTGATCCAAGCGCTGTTCGGTGCTCTTGCTGTCGGCATCGCCTTGTCCGGCGGAGCGAGTGGAGAGGAGGTAGCCAACATTGTCAAAGATCGGCTGCATCCACATGGAGAGCTTCTCGTCCTTGTCACCGGGTAGATATCCGATGTCGCGTCCGAGCGGCATGATGGGCCGTGCAACCAGCAACTTGTCCAAACGCTCTTCCTTGAAGACCTTCTGCATTCCGGTTGCGATTGCCATCAACGTCTTGCCAGTACCTGCTGGTCCAATCAGCGTGACCAACTTGACATCATCGTCAAGAAGCAAATCAAGCGCCATGGTCTGCTGCACATTGCGTGCCATGATTCCGTACACCGGTTTGCGCGGCCCCGTCACTGGAATCAGATGCCCGGTGTTTCCCAGAACACGCGCGAGCCCAGTGTGCCCAGAATCCGCTTGATCAATCAAGATGACGAACTGATTTGGCACGAGATCATCTGCCTTCATCATTTGCCCATCCGGCGTTCGGCCGGGGGTGATATCCAACATAGTGCGCGGCAATTGTCGCTCTTGATAGAGTGAATCAATGATGTCGGTGCTCACTTGCATGGAGCAATAGCCGGAGTGCAACCAGTCTGCATCCACGCGGTCTGCTTCAAAGTCCTCGGTGTCAATGCCCAAGGCATCGCACTTGACACGCGCGTTGATGTCCTTCGTGATGAAGATCGTGCGAAGACCTTGGCGATTCAACTTCGCGGCAACGCTCAGAATCAGATTGTCATTCTTGTTGAGTTCGAGCGATCGCTCATCTTCCATCGGCTCCACGCGCGCCACGCGAATGATGCCGCCTTGTTCGTTCCAAACGACGCCCTCGAACAGATGACCAATGCTGCGCAATTTGTCCAATGCGCGAACCACTTGACGCGCGTTGCGCCCCGTTTCATCATTGTTCTTCTTGAAGGTGTCCAGCTCTTCGATCACCGTGAGCGGGATGACAACCTCGTGCTCCTCAAACTTGAAAATCGCTTGCGGATTGTGCAACAGCACATTCGTGTCGAGCACGAAATGTTTCTTTGTGGCAAGCGCTCCTTGCGCGGCGGATTTAGTTGTGCTTCGGGTCTCAGACGCGTCGGAAGGGGTGTGAGTGGTCAACGCGCAATCCTTAAGATGTCGGGGTCCAATACGGACTCCGTAGGTGCTTTCCCGGCAGCTTGCCGGGCGTCTGCGGCCGCATCCGTGCGGTCCGCTTTCTCAACTCAGGTAAGAGTGCGATGTTCTCGGCCCCGCGTCAAGGGGTTTCCGGACGAATGAACGCTAGTCTTGCACACTATGGCACGCCAGTCCCCCCGACGCCCTCGCCCGATCGCCCCTGTTGGCCGAACCCGCCGTTCGGGGCGCCCGCCCGTGGGCAAGCCCTCCTCAGTTGGGGCGCTCGCCGCCGCAATGGAGGTGGTTGCGCCTGCACGGCTGGCCGAAAGCTGGGACAACGTTGGTCTGTTGCTTGGCGACCGCGCCGCGCCATGCGGTCGCGTGTTGGTAGCGGTGGACTGGACAGCATCCGTGATGGAAGAAGCGCTCGCTCTGGGAGTGGACGCCGTGGTCAGCTATCACCCGCCGATCTTCGACCCGCTCAAGCGCTTGTCCTCCGATGATCCGCGGCAGCGCATTTTGCTCGACGCCGCACAGGCGGGCATCGCACTCCTTTCGCCGCATACAGCGCTTGATGCAGTGAAGGGTGGAGTCAACGATTGGCTCGCCGAGGGTATCGCCGGCGGAGCAGATGCTCTTGCACGCAGTGCGGGTTTCGAGCCGTTGCGACCAGCATCGCTCTTGCCGCGTGGCGAGGCATTCAAGTTGGTTGCGTTTGTACCAGTGCAGGCATCACAACAGGTACGCGATGCGCTTGCACAGGCGGGTGCTGGAGTGATTGGTAATTACGAGCAGTGCACGGTGCGTGGTGATGTCACCGGAACATTCCGCGCGGGTGTTGCCGCAAAGCCAACGATGGGCACGCGCGGAGTCACGCAAGAAGTCCACGAAGAACGCATCGAAGTAGTCAGCAGCGCGGAACGATTGCCCTGGGCCATTGCCGCACTGCGCGCCGTTCATCCGTACGAAGAACCAGTATTCGAAGTACATGCATTGGCATCGCGCCCATCGCTCGATGAAGGCGCGGGTCGCTTGTTGACGCTTCGCACGCCAGCCACGACACGCGAAATCGCCGCGCGTCTGCGCCGTCATCTTGGAACGAAGCGCATCGATTGCGTGTGTCCACCGGGATTCGAGGCGGTGCGCCATGCGCGCGTCGCGCTCTGTCCAGGGGCGGGTGCTTCATTTCTTCCTGAGGCAGCAGCTCGCGGCGCAACGCTCTTTGTGACAGGCGAGGCGCGCCACCACGATCATCTCGCTGCAGTTTCTGTCGGCATGACCCTCCTCTTGCCGGGGCACACGCAGACCGAGCGCGGCTACATGCCAGAGTTAGCACGGCGACTCGCAGTTGCTCTCCCGGGAGTCTCATT
This sequence comes from Planctomycetota bacterium, assembly GCA_026386795.1. GTDB lineage: Bacteria > Planctomycetota > Phycisphaerae > Phycisphaerales > SM1A02 > UBA966. The sequence continues at coordinate 2,319 of JAPLMU010000010.1, read as the reverse complement.
CACTACTTCGCAGGCTGATCGACCACCGCTCAGCGAGGCGTCGATGCGCCCCGTGCCGGCACTAGGCGTGCGGCCACGGCGACCGCTTCGCTGAGATTTCCTGCCGCAGCGGTTGCGCCAATTGATTCGGCGAGTCCGTCGTTGGCGGAAAATACGCCGCCGCCGATCAGAAGTGGCACACGCCGCGTCTCAGGACAAGCCTGCATTGCGTCCGCAAGGTCCATAGCCGCGCGCACCGACAGCACGGTGGATGCACCAACCGCTACGAGGTCGAAGGCGCGGTTCGCGTCGGAAGCAACGTCGGCGATCGACATGACCACCTCTGTTGCGGGCACATCAGGACCAAGAAACTCGACGGTCCAGCCCTCCACTTCGAGCAAGTCAGCAAACATGCGGACTCCTGAGTCATGCAAATCCCCCTCAACCGCGCAGCAGAGTGCGCGTCGACCATCCGCGCCGCGAGCGTTCGTAGCTGCACGCAGTTGAGCGATAATGACGCGCACCGCTGCGCTGCAGAAGTGCTCATCAGCAATGGAGGCCTCTTGCATTTGCCACATGCGCCCAATCTCGCCCAGGGCTGGCGAAACGATGCGTTCGTAGACCGATAGAAGCGACGATCCATCGTTCAGGGCTTTGAATGCGAGGGCTGCTGCGGCCGCATGATCACGTTGCAAGAGGTTCAGCAGAAAGAGTCGCGAGAGCGTCGAGTCTTCGCCAGTTCTTTCAATAAGTCCATGCTCATGATCTGGCGGCTCAGCGAGGGCGGAGGTGGCAGCATGAAAAAATGGAACTAAGTGCGCCGCCACATGGGCAGGGAGTTCGGCTGCAAGGCACTGAGCGAGTGTCAGTACATGCGCCTGGATATCTGCCTCTGAAACACCACGTGCGCGGAGCGCAGCCGCGGCCCACACGATATGACCGGTGAAATATGTTGGACGGTCGCAAGCCACTGACGCTGCCAAGTGTCCAAGCCGCGCGAGTGCTTCTGTCCGCCAGATGCGCCGACCCCCTGGTCCGTAGCGCTCGTCCATGGTGGGGTCGCTCTCAAAATGCAAGTCCACGGCCATGTCCGCAAGACCGCGTTGAACGGCGCTTATCGTGGAGGCGTGCTCTCGTGTCAGTCTGTGCATCGGAAGTGAGTTCGTGCTCCGTGGCACACAGATTCAGCCGCGGTAACGAGCCAACACCATAGAGGTGTTATGACCGCCGAAGCCGAACGAATTGTTGATTGCGAAGTCAAACTTGACCTCTTGCGCCACGTTGGCGACAAAGTTCAAGTCGAAGCCCTCGTCCGGGTTCTCCAGGTTGATGGTGGGGGGCAGTACGCCCTCCACGATGGCCTTCACGGTTGCCACCGTTTCGATCGCGCCAGCGCCGCCGAGCGTGTGCCCGGTAACGCCCTTGGTACTCGACATGGCAATGTTGGCAGCGTGCGCACCGAAGAGCGCCTTCACAGCCATGACTTCCGCCTTGTCACCAAGGGGGGTGCTGGTGCCGTGCGCGTTGATGTACTTGATGTCGGTGGTGTTGAGCTCAGCGTCCTTCAAGGCAATTTCCATTGCCTTGCGCGCTCCGCGACCCTGATCGTCGGGTGCCGCAATGTGCGTGGCATCTCCCGTGACTCCAAAGCCCACCAGCTCCGCATAGATGCGTGCGCCGCGTGCTTTGGCATGCTCAAGTTCTTCCATGACAATGATTCCAGCGCCTTCAGCAAGCACGAATCCATCGCGGTCACGGTCGAATGGTCGACTGGCTCGGGTTGGATCATCGTTGCGCGTACTGAGCGCCTTCATTGCCGCGAAACTGCCAACGCAGAGCGGGGTGACTGCGCCTTCGCTGCCACCAGCCACCATCACATCCGCGTCTCCGCGTTGAATAATGTGGAATGCTGCACCGATCGCGTGGCTTCCAGTAGCGCAGGCAGTCGCAGTGGCGATGTTCGCGCCCTTCAGGCCAAATCGAATGCTGACATTTCCAGCCAATGCATTCACCATGAGTTTCGGCACAACAAACGGGCTGACTGACCGCGGACCGCGATCAAAGAGCTTTCGTAGGCCAACTTCAATGGTGTCGATGCCGCCGATTCCAGAGCCAATCGCCACGCCGTAGCGGTACGGATCGCCCTGCGAGAAGTCCATGCCGCTGTCAGCGACCGCTTCTTCCGCTGCGCACATTCCAAACACAGAGAAGCGGTCCATGCGCTGGATGGACTTCGGATCAATGCGTTTTTCTGGCTGCAGGTTCCGCACTTCACCGGCAAATGTCACGCTCCACTCCGGGGTGGGAGTGAACAGCGTGATGGGACCGATTCCGGACTTG
>JAPLMU010000075.1 GCA_026386795.1 Planctomycetota bacterium | reverse complement strand
TCCCATTTCTATTGTTGGTCGGTGGCATGACGCGCGCTTTGATGCTCCTGGATTCAAGGTGCTGCACATTCCGGACATGGATCAGGAATCGATCTGTCCAACGCTTGCGGGATGTTTGCAAGACATGGCCGCGTGGAGCGCATTGCACCCAGAGCACGTACCGGTGTTTGTCATGTTGGAGTGCGTGGCAGTCGACGTGCCAAGCCTCCCGGGGTTCGATATCACAGACCCAGAGCGCTGGGAGTTGCGCCACGTGGAGGAACTTGAGCGGCTGGTGCAGGCGACGTTTGGCGCCGAACAGTTGATTACTCCCGACCGCGTGCGTGGGAATGCCGCTTCGCTGCGTGAGGCGGTGACCACGGTTGGATGGCCGACGATTGACGAGCTGCGCGGCAAGTTCATGTTTGTGATCACCGTTGATGATCACGTGGTTGCCAAACACTTGGCGTGCCATCCGGGTCTGCGCGGCACGGTGTTGTTTGCTGATTGCGGTGATCAGTCCCCGGACGGGGTGTTCTGTGTGATTAATGACCCAACTGCAGATGGCAAGCGCATTGGCGAAGTGGCGGCGCGCGGCGTGGTGATCCGCACACGTGCCGATGAGAACGTGGTGGAACCACTCAGCGGCAGTACCGAACGCCAGAAGCAGGCTCTTGCGAGCGGGGCGTGCATCGTGTCAACGGATTTTCCGGCGGCCGATCCGAATATGGAATCTGGGTACATGACGTGCATGCCCGGCGGTGGCACGGCGCGCATTCATCCGCTTGCGAACGACCCGCGCGCGGGACAGGCAATTCGCCCGTAACGCCGCTTACGGCGTAGTGGTGCGGCGATGCGTGAGTAGCCACGCATAGATGTCATGCCCAGCGCTGAGGTTGTAGGTGGCTGTCCACGAATCATGCCCGACGCCTGGATAGATGGTGAGCCGCGCATCCGCTGCCACTGGTGATGTGCAAGCCGCAACGCCCGTCAGCGGGACGATGGATCCTTGCACCGGAATAGTTCCGTCAGCGTCACCGTGAAAGGCCCACATGGGCATGTTGCCCAGCAGGCAACCGCGTTGATTCCATGCGTCGATGCCATTGCCGCAGATGGGCACCACGGCAGCGGGCAGGGCGTTTGCGCCAACGGTTCGGAGGTATTCCCATGTGCCGATGCCGCCGCAACTGAGCCCGGTCAGGTAGATGCGACTTTGGTCCACGCCGTAGTGGCTGGCCGCCCATTGGAGAAAGGCATCAATATCAGTGGGGATGTGGCAGCCGCCGCGTGCGTTCTGCGGAGCAAGCACCACAAACGCGTCGCCCGCAGTGGAGGCGGGGAGTGGCCAAGCGTTTCCCTTGATAATTGTTGGAATGCCATTCCCGAGCAGCCGAGTGAGTTCCGCCGAGGTTCCGTTGCCATCTTCGCCAATGCCATGGAGGCACACCAAGAGTGGCCAGTCGTTCCGGGTTGCGTATCCAGCGGGCAGGTATTCCCAGAAGCCTTGAGCAGCGCTGGTGGTGCCAAGTGGCCGCATTACCAATCGATCGGATGACACGGGGGGAATGCAATTTGCACTACCCCATGCGCCCAGCACGGCGGCGAGATCGCTGCCGCCAACGGAGCCGTTGTGGTCAAGGTCGCCAGTGCACGGCGTGCTGCCGCACGGTCCCCATTGACTGAGAACGATTGCAAGGTCTGCACCGGAAACGACGCAATCGCGATCCAGGTCAGCAGGGCTGCGCGGATCGGGGCACTCCACGATGGCGTTGACCTTGAATTCCCCAATCAGCACGTCTTCATCCACTGCGCCGTTGCGCGCCGCAAATCCGAATGACCAACCAGCGGAATTGATTGCGGAGGTCTGTGGTTGACCCTTATCGATATAGATGAGGGTGCCTGTGTTTCCGGGAACAGCAATGGTGACCCGTGTTCCGGTGCTGCGTGACCAAAAGATGGTGGCGGTCGCCATTTTAATAGTGTTGGCAGCCAGCGCAGTGGTTGTCCAAGTGACCGGCGTGTACGTGAACGGAACGAATGCGAAGTTCGTGCCGCCCGCCCACTTTCCATTCACGCCGTTGGCGCCTGCTCCGGGATAGCTGGCAAACCCAACACTGAGTCCCGATTGATCTTGAACGAATGCTTGCACACCGCCTTCGCCACCAGACATGCGTGTGCCGGACCCGTTGGAGAGGTTGCCCCAGAGGAAAGAGAATCCGTCGCCCGGGCCACCAACACTGTTGCGGAAACTGAATCGAAACGTTGCGGTGAATTCAGTGATGTTGCTGGCGATCGGTGCTGAGACCCACGTGCCAGAAGAATTTGGCGAGCCGTCTTGAACAAGGCGCAGTCGCGTGTAACCAGAGAGATTGACTGCTTGCGCTGCTCCGTAGAACGAGCCCGATGCTGGCGCGACGAAGTACTCGTTGATGGATGTGGTGCAAGTGGCGCCCCCTTGGCCATGGGCTGATGCAGTGACCAGCGCGGCCAGCAGTGCACGGAATAGTTGTCGGCAGGGGACCATAATGACAACGTACGCGCGGGCGGAGCAGATGCCACAATAGAAATTCAAATTCTGCGGTCTGGGAGGGGCTTCAATTTTTAGTCAATAAGTGAAATTTATCGTATTGAGGGCGTTGATGAGCGGTAGCACGGCATCGGCCCAGATGCGATAGCCCGCGGGAGACAGGTGAAGGGCATCTGGCATCAGTTCTTTTCGAATGTCGCCGTTTGGCTCAATGAAACGCGTGCCGATGTCAACCAGGGTCACGCCGGGCCGCGGATCCGCGGCGAGCGCTTGGTTGACCTGCATGAGATCGCCGCGCATGTTGTTGATGTGCTCGCCGCGCGGGAAGACAGCCATGAGCACGATCTTGGCGTCCGGGCATTGCGAACGGAGTGTCGCCACCACGCGTTGGATTCCAGCAAGTGTTTCGGACGCGGTGCTCTTTCCGTGTCCAACATTGTTGGTGCCGATAAGGAGCACGATCGCACGCGGCTTGAGCGGCGTGAGCGGCGCTTTCTGAAGTCGCCACAGGACGTTCTCAGTGCGGTCGCCACTGTTACCAAGGTTCATCGCTCCAAGCGGCGCAAGCATGGTGTCCCACACTTCTTTGCCGGGCGCGTCCCAACTTTGCGTGATGCTGTCGCCGACAAACACCACTGGCACCGCGCCCTTTGCATCGCGGACGCGGGTGATCAGTTGCTCCTGACG
>JAPLMU010000002.1 GCA_026386795.1 Planctomycetota bacterium | reverse complement strand
TGCGCGATCTCCCCGACATCTTCACCCAGTACCGCAAGATTGTGGAAGCCCGACTCTTTGTCCGCGCTTGCTTCCCAACGCCCACCGCAGTGCAGGCGCTGCCACATACCGAAGCGCCCTTTGATCCGGTCTTTCCTGAAACAATCGCCGATGTTCGAAGCGCCCTGCCATTTCATGGCGGCGAGCCGGCGGGCCAGGCACGGCTTCATGACTATGTGTGGAAGTCTGACTTACTTCGCACTTATAAAGAGACACGCAACGGACTGATCGGACCTGACTACTCATCTAAGTTCAGCGCGTGGCTTGCAGACGGGTGCATTTCCCCGCGACAAGTGTTCCATGAAGTGCGCCGCTACGAAAGCGAGCGCGTAACCAATGACAGCACCTATTGGATGATCTTTGAATTGCTGTGGCGCGACTACTTCCGCTTGGTGATGGAAAAATTCGGCACTGCCCTGTTCTCGATTGATGGGATTGCGCGTCGCAGAACGCCCCGCTCATGGGGGCGCAATAGCGCCGATTTCCAAGCGTGGGTGAGTGGCACCACCGGCAATCGGTTCATCGACGCCAACATGCGCGAGCTGCTGCTGACCGGTTTCATGAGTAACCGCGGCCGACAGAATGTAGCGAGCTACTTTGTGCATGAACTTGCCTTGGATTGGCGCCTTGGGGCTCAATACTTTGAGGAGGCCTTGGTGGATTACGACGTCTATTCCAATTGGGGAAATTGGGCATACTTAGCTGGAGTAGGTAACGATCCCCGCGAGAACCGACGGTTTAACATCACCCGCCAAGCGGATGTGTACGACCCCGCGGGCAGCTACCAGAAGCTCTGGCTTGATTGAGTTTGAATTGGATGTTCCCGAAGCGGGCTTTGCAACGCCGCGCAACACCTTGAGTAACCCATGATCCAAGCATCTGATTCGTACCTACCTCCCAGTGATTCACTACGACTGGCATTACATAACGAGATACACAGCCGCCCTTCCGCCACATTCAAACTGCCGGCGCTGGTGATCTATGTTGCGGTTCTCAACGCCAAGGTAAGTATTGCGGATGAATGCCAGCACCTTCGTTTGTTAACCGGGCATACCCACTTGAGCGTTGAGCAGATGAAGGGCAATTTCTTGCAACTTCAATGCGAGCACTTCAAGATCATTTGGGAGCGCCATACAGAATTCACTCGGTACACCATCATTCAATCATTGCCAGAGAACGCACATTGGGGAAGTCAGCTGCCGGACCTGGCAATCCATGTGGCAACTGGCGCTGATTGGCTGAAGAACATTCCCGGCAAGACGATCACTGCTATCCAACTTGCCATGCTCAATGAGGGCATGGATGATCCGGACTCCATCTTCAAAGCCAAGCAATGGCTTGGTCATGGAACAGTCATTGGCGGCACCTTGGGGCGTACCACGGGTGATCAACCCCATTCGCATTTGATCACCAACTTACGGATCGGTGATGACGGATTCGTCCGAATGCTGGTGTTGACGTCTTCGGGAACTTCAGAGAATCGCGCGGGTCGTGTTGCCCAGCGACTGCTTGAGCTGGAGACCTATCGAATCATGGCATTACTGAGCTTGCCCATTGCAAAGCAGTTGTCCAGCAAACTCTTTGAGGCAGAAGCGCAACTGGTAGATATCACTGCACGGATCGAGGCAAACTCTGATAGCGATGAGGTGTTACTCAACCACCTTGCAAGCCTTGCTGCTCAGGTGGAAAGTTCCACCGCTGAGCACAGCTATCGCTTCAGTGCAGCGCGCGCTTACGACGCCATTGTGCGCGAGCGAGTCTCTGAAATGCGCGAAAAACCATTGTCCGGCATTCAAACCATGGGTGAATACATACAACGCCGATTAGCGCCAGCAGTCGCTACCGTCAATGCAACATCCGAGCGACTGGAAGCCTTGGCGGAACGAGTGGCGCGCGCAAGTGCATTACTACGAACACGGGTCGAAATTGCAGCCGAGGCTCACAATCAAGAGTTGCTCGAAAAGTTAACCCGTGGACAAGCGTTACAACTGCAATTGCAAACAACCGTTGAAGGTCTCTCCGTTGCAGCTATCACCTATTACGTGGTGAGCCTGCTCTATTACTTGACGAAAGCGGCCAAGGCCTATGGCATCAACCTGAACCCAGAAATGGTGGCAGGATTCAGTGCACCAGTGGTTCTGGTGTTCAGTTGGCTACTGATTCGGAAGATTCACCGCAATTTCCGCGGGATGTGACACGGGCGCCATTCGCGCTCATCGCGTACAGGCGCGGGATATTCGTGTCGTACAGGTTCAACGCGCGCAACCTCAGGCCCCGTTCCACACGTAGAGGTCAACGCTGCACACTTCTGTAAAGCCAAGCTTGACGCAGATGGGTGCAGACGTCTTGCGATCGCCCTGCAGTACCGCGGCCTCTTTAACCATGGCGCGCGCATCGGCCACCCGTGCCGCCACCATCGCCGTGTAGATGCCGTGCCCGCGATAGTCATTCAGCGTGGCAGCCCCCTGCAGCACCACCACGCGACTGCCCTTCGGTGAGAACATGCTGGAGACCGACACTGGTTCCTTCACACCTTCGACGAAAGCCAAGTAGTGCGCTCCTCCCGATCCAGCTAACGGCAACACGTCGTAGTAGATGGCAGCGAGCCGCTCGGGCATGGGGTACGCCACCGTGTACAGGCGGATGACGTCATCGCGATCCGCGGCGGTCGCTTTCCGCACGGTGACACGCGGATTGGGCTTGAATTCTTTCGCCATATCGGTGAGGACGAGCCCCGCTTGCTCCACGATTCTGGAGAACCCGGCAGCCTCTAAGCGAGCGACTAAGTCAACTGGCGTGGACGACGGATTGAGCCACCAACCCACCATGTGCCCGCGCTTGCCAAAGAACTCTTGCACTTCTGCGATGACGGCATCAGCGTTCTCTTTGGTGAGCGTCGAAACACCAACCATATTGCCAAACGGATGCGAAACGTCGGGGGTGGCATGTGCCTGAAGCCCCGGAAATGTGGGCACGTCCCACCGACCCGGCAACTGCGGGAATGCAAAGAGACTGTGCTCAATGGCGTACAGAATTGATGTTTGATCTGCGGGCATGATGAGTGATCGTAGTGAATAGTCCCTCGCCGACAAGTTTCATATGATTTTCAATTCAGCATGCCCGCGGACACGATCACCAATATCTCCTGCTACCAGTTTGCCGAGCTCACCGATCTCAAGGTGCTGCGGCAGCGTCTCTTGGAGCAGTGCAAAGCCAATGAGCTCAAGGGGACGATCCTGCTGAGTACCGAGGGCATCAACATGTTCGTCGCTGGCATTCGCGAGCACGTGGATGCGCTGGTCGCCGTGCTGCATGCCATACCCGGACTGGAAGGCCTCAAGCCCAAGTACAGCGAGAGTGCCGAGCAGCCGTTCCGCCGCATGCTGGTGCGCATCAAGAAAGAGATCATTGCCTTTGGGGTGGAGGGCATTGAACCTGCCAAGTACACCTCGCCGCGTTTGGATCCGAAGGTGCTCAAGCAATGGCTCGATGAAGGTCGCCCGGTCATTCTTTATGACACCCGTAACGACTACGAGGTGAAGCTCGGCACGTTCAAAGGCGCAGTGGTAGCGGGTATTGATTCGTTCCGCGACTTTCCAGCGGCGGTCGCCAAATTGCCGCCGGAGATGAAGCACGCGCAAGTGGTGTCCTTCTGCACCGGCGGTATTCGCTGTGAGAAAGCCGCGCCGTTCTTGGAGCGTGAGGGCTTCGAACACGTGTGGCAACTTGACGGCGGGATCTTGAAATACTTTGAGGAGTGCGGCAACTCGCATTACCAAGGCGAGCTGTTTGTGTTTGATCAACGCGTGGGCGTCGATCCGGGGCTGCAGGAGACTGCGTGGTCATTGTGTTTCGCCTGCCGGGCGCCGCTCACCACTGAGGAGAAGACCGATCAGCGGTACGTGGAGAATGTGTCCTGCCCCTACTGCTTCAAGGCAACCGAAGAGCAGCAGCAACAGCAGATCAAAGCGCGCCACGCTGCCATTCGTGCCGCGGTGACGCCGCTCCCGGGGAGCGTTCCGTATGACCAAGCACGCCCGCTGAATGTGCCGGAGGCTTGCGATCGCGGCACTCTGCTCGACTGTTTGTGCACGGTCATGTCGCACATTTCGCGTGAGGAATGGCTTGCTGTGTGTGAGGCTGGCGGCATTGTTACCGATGACCACACGCCCGTCTCCGCGCAGCACATAGTGCGCGCTGGGGAGCGCTACCGGCACCTGAAGCCTGCGCAATGTGAGCCGGATGTGAATGCAGATATCCGTGTGCTGTTTGAAGACGAAGCGATCATCGTGCTGAACAAGCCCGCGCCGCTCCCAGTGCATGCGTGCGGACGGTTCAATCGCAACACGTTGCAATTCATATTGAACGTTGTGTGGCATCCGCTCCGGCCGCGCAGCGTGCATCGCTTGGATGCAAACACCACTGGTGTCACTGTCTTGTGCAAGACGCGGCAGTTTGCAAGCTTGGTGCAGCCGCAGTTTGAACATGGCGAGGTTGAGAAACACTATCTCGCCCGCGTACAGGGACATCCGCCACACGATGAGTTCACCTGTGACGCGCCGGTGAGTGCTGAAGCGGGCAAACTGGGTGGGCGCACGGTGGACGAAGCTGGACTAGCGGCCCACACGGAGTTCCGCGTGCTTGCGCGCGATG
>JAPLMU010000006.1 GCA_026386795.1 Planctomycetota bacterium | reverse complement strand
GGTCACCGCAGGCAGGAGCCACTCGTCACATGGCAAAGGCAAAGGCAGCATGGGGCATCGAGGTCGGAAGCGCCGCAATTAAGGCGGTTCGCCTTGAACGCGACGGAACCGATGTCCGCGTAGCGGACTTCGTGGTCATTCCGCACCCGAAAGTACTCACCACACCGGATCTGAACATCGAGGAAATGCTCCGCATTTCCTTGGGTTCATTCATGCAGCAGAAGTCCATCGAGGGCGTCGTGGTCATGATGGGCGTGCCGGGCAACGACGGTCTCGCCCGATTCGCCAAGCTCCCGCCGATTCCAAAGAAGGCCGTTCCACAGACCGTCCTCTTTGAGGCGAAGCAGCAGATTCCATTCCCTCTTGATGAGGTTGAGTGGGACTATCACCTCTTTGCGAGCGAAGATTCGCCCGAGTACGAAGTCGGAATCTTTGCGATTCTCAAGGAGAAAATCGCACAAAGGCTGAGTCTGTACAAGGAACTCGGCATTCGTCCGGCTGGTATGACGATGGGTCCGATCGCCGTATACAACGCGATGGTCTATGACCGTGAACTTGATAAGGGCGGCAAGCCAGTCATTGCATTCCTAGACATTGGAACGCGCGCCAGTGACCTCGTTGTCATCGAAGACGGTCGCTGCTGGATTCGTACGTTCCCGATCGGTGGCCACCATTTCACCGAAGCAATCGCATCCGCCTTCAGCGTCCCCTACGGTAAGGCTGACCGCCTCAAGGCCGAAGCCGCAACGCACAAATATGCAAAGCAGTTGATGCATGCAATGCGTCCGGTATTCGATGACTTGCTGCAAGAAGTTCAGCGCTCAATGGGTCACTACCAGTCGCTGCATCCTGATAAGCCGGTCTCGCAAGTCATTGGTCTCGGCAGCACTTTCCGTATTCCTGGACTCCGCAAGTTCCTGAGCGACCAGCTCGGCGTAGAGATTCGGCGCCTCGAGGAGTTTGAGAAGATCAAGGTCGAGGGCAGTGCCGCCAGCGACTTTGCAGCCAATGCCATGAACCTCTCAACCGCGGTTGGACTCGCGCTTCAGGGCCTTGGATTGACGGAGATTTCCATCAATCTGTCTCCGGTTGGAAGTCTTCGCGAACAGGTCTGGGGTCGTAAGAACAAGTGGTTCATCGCCGCGGCAGTTCTGATGTGCCTTGGTTCCGCAGCAATGTTCTACCGACCTGGTGGCGATGTGCAGCCAACTATTCCTGGCTCAGTCGTTCGTACCAAGCAGGACGCTGAAGGGTTCAAGAAGCAATTTGACGAAGTCAAATCATCCGCTGATGTTGGCGCGCTCGCCAACAACATGATCTTCCTTCTTGAGGACCGTAAGGTCTGGCCTTGGATCGTCGCCGACGTCAATGCCGCGATGGCTTCCGCCGGAACGCAGGAGCCGTTGCTCGGTGAGTTTGATCTGGCCAAGCCGCCACTTCCCTATGAGCAGTGGAACACCGTTGAGCTTGTTGATCTTGCGGGTAAGTACAAGTTCCTCTCAGCGCCATCGCCGCGTCGAACGGTTGACGTCACCATGCGTGTCGTTGTTCCGCGCGACACAAAGTCCGCAAAGGAATTTGTGCAAAAGAGCATGCTCGATTGGTTGAACAAGCATGCTGATCGCAAAGATGCGCCGTACAAGATCATCATCCCGCCAACAGGAATTGTGCCTGAATTTGTGGCATTTAACGCAGTTGCTGGAGCAGCGACCGCAGGTGCAGCATCCAGTAGCAGTAGCGGCGGCAGCGAAGAAACGCAGCAGGCGGATACCACCGCCGCAGTCGATGGCGCAGGCGCAATGACTGGCAAGAACAAGGGTGGCGAGACATTCAAGAAGAGTGGCGCTGGTGGCCTGAGCGGTTCTTCCGGCTTCGGTCAAGGCGCACCCGCCGGCGACGCCGTGCCCGATGGTTCATCCGGTTCCGGCAATAAGGGCGAAGCCAAGCAGGACCGCAAGGCAACCCGCGTTGCAATCAAGTCATCTGCTGCAGAGCCGGTTGACATTGATCGTGATGCATCGCTGCCCTCGGCTCCAAATCCATATTTAGGTAAGGCGGCAACCACCGTCGTCATTAAGTTCACTGTTGAATTGCGACCGCCTGTCGGTCGTGAACTGTCGCCCGCCGCGGCTCCCGCGGAAGGCGAGCCGGCCGCCGACGGCTCAGAAGGAGGCCAACCGTGAGTTCGATCTCAGATGCCATTCAAAAAGTGCGTGATTCCCTCTCGTCCCTCGGCAAGCGGGGCGGGGGATCTTCTTCCGAAGGATCCTCGGGCAGCAAATTTGACCCGAAAGCAGCGCTTACCTGGGTCAAGTCGCATCCGGTGATCGTGGTCTCACTCGCCGTCATGGTGGTTGCCCCCGGCATTGCATGGTGGTTCTCGAGCGACATCTACGCCGCTCGGGATGCAGCTGCCACCAAGCGCGTCCAAGAGATGGCCGCGCTTGAGAAGTTTGAAAAATCCTCAGTGGAGATCGCGCTCCCTGGTGTTGCTGCTGAGCAGAAGGTTGGTGTCCTGAATGAGAACACCGTCTCGGCGTACAAGAAACTAGCGGGCCGATTGCGCGCAGATGCTCAGGCGATCCAGAAGGCTGCGCTTGCTCACAATCAACAGGACCGAGCAAAACTTGTCAAGGATGTGACCGTCACGCGCGAAAATGTCAACCTCATCGCTGAGGAAGTCTTTGACGCAGTGCAAGCACGCGCCGCAACCGATCTCAAGGAGTCACGCGCAGGCAAGCCGCCATCGGATCAGAGTCTTCTTGACCAACTGCAGCGCCGTCAGGATCAATTTATCGCAGCAGAGCGTAAGGCTGACCGCAAGTCGCTGAATGAGGAGCAACTCACCAGACTGCAGCACTCACTCGTAGACAAGCGACTTCAGTTGTACGCCGACGCAGCTGCAAACACCTCGTTTTACGCTGATATTGCTGATCTTGGTCTGCCTGCCGAAGCCGGTGAAGCTGGAACGCCGCCATCGGAAACCAAGATGTTCCTGTGGCAGTGGCGCCTCTGGGTGATCGAAGATGTTCTCAAAGCAGTCAATTCCGCCAACAAGCCATATCGCGGCGTCGTCGATGCCCCGGTGAAGCGAATTCTCTCGCTGGTTGTGCGGGAAGACAGTATTCCGAAGCCTGCGGCCGCCACGGCCGCCGCGGCAGCAACCGAGGAAGTTCCCGCAGAAGGCAGCACGCCTCCAGCTGATGGTGCCGCAGCCGCTGCAGTTGTTGAGACCGCTGCAGCCCCGGCACTACCGCCGCTCGATCCCAAGGCCGTCGTGAAGTACGACTTCGTGAAGTCAATGACGGGACGAGTCTCCAACTCCATGTACGACGTGCGCTACGTCACGGTCCGTATGGTGGTTGCAACATCGATGATCCCGGAAGTTCTGAACGCCATCGCTCGGCAGAACTTCATGACGGTCACCGGCATGGATGTTCGTCCAACGGATGCATTTGAAGCAGCAGACGAAGGATTTATATACGGCGCAGCACCTGTCTCTGAGGTGAAACTCACCGTCGAGTCGGTCTGGCTTCGTCCGTGGATTGCCAAACTCATGCCGCGTGAATTGCAGACACTCAAGGGCACTGACGGACGAACGACTGAAGATCCGCCAGCCAGCGCCCCAGCCGCTGAGCCGACTACCTGATCGCACTTACCTGAACACACATCGGAATACTTATGAAGCTCAAGGGAATCAACAAGTTCGAGCAGCATCTCGAGAAGATCGTGCTCGGAGTCGCACTCATCGGCCTGCTCGCCATCGTCAGCTGGCAGCTCCTGAGTCCGCCCTCGTTCAAGCTTGGATCGCGCTCAGTGCCCGCAGGCGAAGTCGACGCGTTGCTGGAGGCGAAGGCCAGTGCATTGGCTGCGCGCCTGAACGACAGTGAGAAGAGTGATATTGAGATTCCAACGGACACGGTGAAACTGGCTGCGCCCGATTTCTCTGCCGCGATGAGTGGTCCAATCACGCCAATCGAGAGCCTCGTCCGGACTGCGCCGAACTTCAACGGCGCTCTTGTGAAAGATGCCGTTTCCGCAGTCGATATTTGGTACTTCGAGCCGAAGGTGCCCGCTCTTCAGATGCGTAGCGTGCAAGAAACCGCCGACGCGCTGACCATGGATTCCGCGAAGGATGCGGCGAAGGTGTCGAAGATTCTTGCGGCTCGTCCCGACTTTCAGAAGATCGATGGACCCAAGGATGTCGTGTGGACCACGCCGGTTGCCCGCATTGACTTGAAGCGCCTGCGCGCCGAACTCGCAGATTCACGCAAGGATGCAACGCCTCCGTTGATGGCAATTCCTAGCGTTTGGTATCAAGAGAACCCATACGTCGTCGATGTTGCCTTCGAGCGTCGCGAGCGTGCCGGTGATGGGTCGTGGAGTGCGCCAGTCGTCGTTCCTGTGTTTGCCAATCATGCCGACGAAATCACCTTCCGTGGTCGGATTAATAACGCTGCTGCCGACGTGCGTGACGAAGTATTCGCGCTGCTTGGCAATGACGACAACCAGAGGGAAGTCCTTCAACCCACGTTCTACGACACGGTGAACAGTGCATTCGTGTCGCCCACACTTCTGGCTGCGGCGGGAGATGGTGCATCTACGGCGAGCGGAGCGGATGCCGGAGCAACTCGTCGCAATCTGCAGTTGCAGACGCAGTTGCTGGACAAGCAGCGACGCGCGCAGACGCTGCGCACGGAACTCGAAAAACTTGGTGGCCCATTCGATGAGGAAGCCGAGCGCAAGAAGGAAGAGGCGCGCAAGAAAGACGAGCGCGACCAGAAGGAAGCGGAGAAGGCCGGTAGCAAAGGTGGCGGCAAGGGCGGCAGTGGTCCTGGCGGCGGCGGCCCTGGTGGCAGCATGAGTGGCAAGAACAACTCCGGCGCGGCTGACGACCAGAAAGATGCCAAGCGCAAGCTTGCTGAGCGAAAGACGAAGACCGCAGTATTGCGCCACGTTGAATCAGAAGTCGCTGCCATTGAGAAAGCCCTTGGTGCAGTCGCCACCACAGGCACAGGCGCGGTCAAGACAAAGGCTCCCACACTCGGGTCACTCGATGAATTGCTCGTTTGGGGCCATGACCTTGAAGTCATGCCTGGTCGTACTTACCAGTATCGATGCGTTGCTCGCGTCTACAACCCATTCTTTGGTAAGGGCAATCAGCTTGTTCAGAAGCAAGCAGAGAAGGGGCTTGCAGCGCAATTCACCATGGATTCTGCAGCAAGTGAGTGGTCATCAGCGATCACCGTATCGCCCGATGTGCGATTCTTCGTCACACGCGCGATCGTTGCTGACGGCGCTCTTGCACTTGGTTCAGCGCAAGTAGAGGTTTACAAATTGCTTGGCGGCCAGTGGCGCCGATCAGAAACCAGCGTGCAGCCAGGAGAACGCATTGGTCGCATTGATAGCAAGGGCGCACAGCCAGTTGACTTCACCACACAGTATTTCGTGATCGATGTTGTTGAAGACCTCGATACCTCGCGCGGACCAAGTACTGCTGGAAAGGATCGGCGTCCCGGACTCGTTGTGGTTGGCTCAATCACCGGAACCGGCACCGAGATTCGCGTTCCGTACACCGACTTTGAGGATCCTGACCGTCTAAAGTTGCGTTCGCAGGCAGAAGCGGCATCACCCGCGGACCGCGAAACTACGGGAGCGCCAGCAACTGGTGCTCCGGGCGGAACCAGCCCCAAGGGTCCTGGAAGCGGTGGGACCGGTGGGGGCAACAAGACCGGCACGGGGAAATAGACGTATTTAGCCTTGAAATCGTGTATTTGACGGGCGCGCGTTCCTCGCGCGCCCGTCTTTATTTTTGGTGGTTCATAACAGGGCGATTTCCCATAATCAAATCTGCAGAAAATCCTGCTGGAGATGCCTTCAACCCCCTTGACGTAAGGGCGGATCTCTGTAACATTGCCGATCCTCCAGCCGCGAGAGTGGTTTGAGTTCTTTGACAAGTGAAGTGTTGGTCGTGCACCCCAGACACGTATGCATTTGCAGGCTTTAGCCTGTGAATAGCTGCGACTGGCAGTGCAACAATTGAATTGAATTGATTTGAATTGAATCGAGAATGATCTCGAGTATTGAGTCGTCGTTCACGTGTGCGTTGTTTGACACGTGATCGAATGTCGGATTCGCAAAGTCCGACATGGCATGCACCGGCCCCCCAGCGGGGGTCAGGTAGGCATGGCCAAGACTGAAAGGGCACATGATGGATGCCTTGGCATTGAGAGGCGATGAAGGACGCGAGAACCTGCGATAAGCCGAGAGGAGCCGGTAACTAGGCTGTGATCCTCGGATTTCCGAATGGGGCAACCCTACCGAAAGGTAACTCTGGCCTGAATGTATAGGGCCAGTAGAGCGAACGCAGCGAACTGAAACATCTCAGTAGCTGTAGGAAAGGAAAGCAACAGCGACTCCGCAAGTAGCGCCGAGCGAACGCGGATCTAAACAGCGACCCGTATGAACGGCCTGGAAAGGCCGACCAAAGAAGGTGATAGTCCTGTACGGCGGGAACTGTGAATGGCTTCAAGTAGAGTCAGGCTCGAGAAACCTGGCTTGAACATGGGGGGACCACCCTCCAAGCCTGAGTACTACTCAATGACCGATAGTGAACCAGTAAGGCGACTGAACGGTGAAAAGCACCCCGACAAGGGGAGTGAAATAGCACCTGAAATCATGTGCTTACACAGCGGTCACGGCCCGCAAGGGTTGTGGCGTGCCTTTTGCATAATGATCTGGCGAGTTACTGTCTGCGGCAAGGGTAAACCGAATCCCGGTGCACCCGAAGCGAAAGCGAGTCTTAAAAGGGCGTCAAGTTGCAGGCGGTAGGCGCGAAACCGGTTGATCTACCCATGGGCAGGTTGAAGGGAGGGTAAAACCTCTTGGAGGACCGAAGCCGTGAACGTTGAAAAGTTCTGGCATGACCTGTGGGGAGGGCTTAAAGTGCAATCATAACCGGAGATATCTCGTTCTCTCCGAAATAGTTTTTGGACTAGCCTCAGCTTATCAATACACGGGGGTAGAGCTACTGAATGGGGTCTGGGGGCCTACCCGGCTACCCGCCCCAATCAAACTCCGAATACCGTGTATGTAGCGCTGGGAGTAAGACTACGAGGGATAATCTTCGTGGTCGAAAGGGAAACAACCCGGACCATCGGCTAAGGTCCCTAAGTAATGCTCAGTTGAAAAGGTAGTCAGAATGCAGTGACAGCCAGGATGTTGGCTTAGAAGCAGCCACCATTTAAAAAGTGCGTAACAGCTTACTGGTCGAGGATTCTGGCGCCAATAATTATCGGGGATAAGCATTACACCGAAGCCGTGGGACTCGTATGAGTCGGTAGGAGAGCGTTGCTGTCAGCGTTGAAGTTTTCCCGTAAGGGTGGATGGAGCGGCAGCAAGTGAATATGCCAGATTGAGTAACGATTAATGCAGTGAGAATCTGCATCCCCGTATGCCCAAGGTTTCCCGGGGAAGGTAATTCCGCCCGGGGTTAGTCGGATCCTAAGGCAAGGCCGAAAGGCGTAGTCGATGGACAGCAGGTTAATATTCCTGCACCTTCGTATAGGTTGATGGTAGGTGACGGATTTCCATATCTCAACGGGACAGTGAAGCGTCCAGGCCATTTGGCCGATGTTGGGTGAGGAAGTCTCAAGAAAAGCCCTACCGGACGATTACGAAGTCCGTACCAAAACTGACACAGGTGGGCGTGGCGAATAGCCTCAGGGGCTCGAGAAAACGGTCCTGAAGGAACTAGGCAAATTTACCCCGTAAGTTCGCGATAAGGGGGCCCTACTCGTAAGAGAGGGCGCAGAGAAAAGGCTCTGGGAACTGTTTATCAAAAACACAGCACTGTGCTAACTCGCAAGAGGATGTATACAGTGTGACGCTTGCCCGGTGCCGGAACGTCAAGGGAGCTGGTCAGCGCAAGCGAAGCTAGCGACCGAAGCGCCGGTAAACGGCGGCCGTAACTCTGACGGTCCTAAGGTAGCGAAGTTCCTTGTCGGGTAAGTTCCGACGCGCATGAATAGCGTAATCACTGGAGCACTGTCTCCAGGACCGACTCGGTGAAATAGTAGTGGCGGTGAAGATGCCGCCTACCCGCAGCAAGACGGAAAGACCCCGTGGACCTTTACTGTACGCTTGCAGTGATCATGGATTTGTTCTGCGTAGCATAGGTGGGAGCCTTTGAAGTTCGGATTTCGGTCCGGATGGAGGCTAAGGTGAAATACCACCCTGAGCGCATTCGTGGTCTAACCCTGATTCCCATGAAACTGGGCAGGGAACACTGCATGCCGGGCAGTTTGACTGGGGCGGTCTCCTCCCAAATAGTAACGGAGGAGTGCAAAGGTTGGCTCAGCGCGGTTGGAAACCGCGCCAAGAGTGCAAGAGCATAAGCCAGCTTTAGTGCGAGCCAGACAGGGCAAGCACTCTCGAAAGAGGGCTCTAGTGATCCGGCGATCCCGTGTGGAAGGGTCGTCGCTCAACGGATAAAAGGTACCCCGGGGATAACAGGCTGATCGCTCCCGAGCGTCCATAGCGGCGGAGCGGTTTGGCACCTCGATGTCGGCTCATCACATCCTGGGGCTGAAGGCGGTCCCAAGGG
>JAPLMU010000140.1 GCA_026386795.1 Planctomycetota bacterium | reverse complement strand
TGGTTTCAGTTGCCCGCACGCTGGGTCTACGCCGGAATTGCCGACACGTTTTTGACTTGGACCGTGGCGAGCGCGGTGATTGCGGCGGTTGTCAGGCCAACGGATGCGCCTTCGCGGTCATCCGGAAATTGAGTTTCGCGGCAACTTGCGCCTTCATTTCCGCTGAAACGTTGAATTTGCCCCCAGAATGCTCCGAAAGGTGCCATGTCGGCGGATATTCGCCGTGCATATTCAATTCTGCAATGCATACTTCGCCTACCCGATGAATACCCCCAACGCCCGACGAAATTCCGCCCATCGGGTCTTCATATCACCAACCATGAACAGGCTGCTGTGCATGTCCATTGCTGCGTCGCTGTCCGGTGCGGCGAGCGCACAGACGCCCACGCCGCACTTTGCGTATTTCATGGACAACTTCACGGATGCCAACCTGCAAGTGGCATTGCCACCTGGAAGCACCGTGATTGGATGGGCAAGTGCAACGCAACGAACAACGCTCGCCGCAGCGGGTCGCATCGTCGGAACATCGACAGGCATGAGTACGAACGGTGGCAGCAAGATTCTGTGGAGTGATCCCGGCATGGTGCCGCCCGCCTTGGATCTGAAGCACCTCTTCAATGCCGCAACGCCGCCGGATCTCAGCACGCCCGCTGCGCGCCAGCAATTCGCTTCGCTCATTCTGGCCGCCGCATCCGTTGATCCAAGCGGATTCCCCGCAGCATCTGAAGGCACGCCCACCGCCAACGGCGGATACGTCATGTGGTGCCAAGACATTGAAGGACCGATGGCCGTTCCTGAGGAGACTGCTTCCGCAATCACCGCGGTGATGTGGGCGGGCCGCGAACTCCTCGGACCGAGCATGAAGGTCATTCCGGTTCCTGCAAGCACGATTCAGAAGCAGACTGCCGCTGGCTGGGATTTGAAGTCCGTCATCAGCGGATCGCCGTCCGACAACTTTGTTAAGTTCCTCAGCCTTCGGAACACGCTGGCTGCAACGACGCAAGCACAACTGGACGCCAACACGATCGATCTTCTCTCCATGCTGCACCTGGTTTCTGCCGAAGGTCGTGTGCTCATCGACGGCATCCTTGCACAGCAATATTCCGCTTCCGGATGCGACAACTCCGGCGACTGTCCGGTGCAATGCGTGAGCGTGAATTGCGGCGCGCTTCCTGGAAGCCTGTCGTCGGACACGCCAGCGTTCTTCGATACAACGCTTCCCTACGCCGTACTTTCCGCACACGATTGTCCAAGCCAGCTCTTTCTTGCACCGCCCGCCGTTGGGTGCCCTGGTCAACCGGATGCGTCTGCGCCATGGAACAGCATGTATCGCGGTGTGCTGCCATTTCAGGCGGGGGTGTATTGGAATCAGGTATCCATCGATCCGGTATCGACTTTCAATCCTTCGCACTACCTCATTCCCACATTGGCATCCGCGAGCGGGGTGGACGGGGTTGAGTTGTGCCCGGCGGATCTTGAAGGAAACCATCGGGTGGATGCGCAGGACTTAGGAATCATGATTGGTCATTGGGGTCCGGTTCCGCCGAACACGCGCGGAGATCTCAATGCCGACTCGCGCATTGATGGTCGAGACTTGGCGCAATTGCTCGCAGCGTGGGGCGAATGTCCACTAGCCGCGCCGCAGGCATGGATCAGTGTGCTTGTGGCGCAGGAAGTTCCGCCGACAGCCGCGGCGGATCAACAGATCTATGTGCAGAAGATCCAGAAACTAGCGCCCGGGTTGCAGCAGATCCACCTGCGATTTGCCGCCGGCGCCACCAACTATCAGATGTACGCGGACCTCATCGCGCTGCTGCGTACTGCGTATGGATCGACGCTCAAGATTGGCTTCCATCCCGACAATTCAAATTCCAGTTGCACATTCTGGGGCTGCACCGCCGGTGACTGCGCGCCGACATCGCCAGCCACGTGGCAATGCGTTCTTGACAACAGCATCGCTGCGATGAACGCGATCAATCAGATTGCTGACCCACAGGGATCTGGTCGCGGATTCAACATCTTCTCGATTGAACAAAGCTCGGTGGAGGATGTGTCCACATCTCCAGTGAATAGCCTTGCCGCCATCAAGGGCTGCATGACGGGTAACGCACAGTCCATCCCCGGCGTTCGCGCAGCATCACCGCCGGTGACCTTGGGCAATGTCGGCCCCAGTTACGGTGGCCCGGAACAGTACGGAGCCGCCGGCTTTGATTTCGGCTTTCCGCAGTACTACAACCTTGGTAAGCGCATCACCGCTGACTACAGCGCATTGGTGAGTGGCAGTAACAGTTACTTCCCCGCCTTCAGCGCTGCGGACTGCATCTTGCCATCGCAAACGTATCCGTACATGGTGGTCGATGTGGACAGCAACGGGGCTTATGCCGCGCCGAAGATTCCATGCTTTGGAGCCACCACAACTCCAAACGTCTACATGTACTCGGATCCCACCACTGGACCCGGTCCGAGTCCATCACTGGTAGCCGCGTATGTGGCATTCTTGATGACGCAGTACCCACCCATCTCGAACACGGTTCCGTTGTCCGGGTCGACGGTCTTCATTACTTTCTCCGGCGAGCCCGAATTTCTTGGTTCACCAGGCTGGTCGATCGACAAGATCAACCAATTCCACAGTCAGCTGGTGAGCAACTTTGCGTACCTCCAAGCGAATGCCCCCGGGCTCTTCCCCGCCGGCGGAACCGCCCCGCAGACCCTCCAGTACGGACTTTGGAATTTCGATTCCGTCCTGCAGCAGATAACGCTGCCATGATTCTGGCCGCGCGACCGGGCCCCAGCGGCCGACCTAATCAAGTCTGAACGCCATTTCTGAACAAAGACATTGCTTTCGATCAGTTACGGGGCATGGTGTGTCGTGTGAGGAAGACGAATTGGGCGGCCAGTCGCACTGGTTGACGCCACCTATTCGGACTTCCACACATGAATAATCGATCACTTGTCGCTGCCTCGCTCATCACCGCGGGCGCCGTTTCTATGTCCGCATCCGCAGCCTTGATCGCGGGTTGGTCGATTCCAACCGCCGTGGCTGCTCCCACCATTGGTAATGGCTACAGTTACGGCGCCGCCGACTTGGGCGAAGCCACCGCGGGAACTTCGCTCAGCGGTTTCCACGCAGTCGCCGCAACAACATGGTCCTCACCCGCTGGCAATGGTTCGACCTATTCGCTCAGTTCCAACAACTGGTCGATCGGTGACTACTACCAAATCTCCCTCTCCACCACGGGTTATGCCGACCCGATCACGATCTCATTCGATCACACGCGCAGTGGCACCGGCCCGGCGACCTTTGATGTGCTCATGAGCGTCGATGGTGGTACTAGCTTCACTGCGGTCCTCTCCGGATACGCGGTTGTTCAGGCAGGTTTGGCTGGCAGTGGTACCACTACTTGGAACTCAGCCACCAACCAGGCGGGATTCGCCACCACCTTCCTTTGCCCCAGCGCCGCGGCCGGACAGGCCTCGTTGATCTTCCGCATTCAGTCAACGGTGACCACTGCCGCCGCTGGCACCAACCGTGTGGACAACATCAATGTTTACAGTGGTGCAGTCCCGACTCCGGGAGCCATCGCGCTGCTCGGCGTGGCCGGACTGGTAGGTCGCCGCCGTCGCTAAGTCTTTAGGGAGCGGTGACCACGATGCCAGTCGGCGAAGCGGTCTGCAGATCCGCTGGTAGCGAAACCGTCTGCACAAGCTGAAGTCCGCCATTCGCTGTTGAATTGGTGATCTGCAGAGTTTCGACCACCGGTACGGGTGCAGCGCCGCCACTCGGGTTGAACGCGCGCAATCGGTACAGGAACTTTCCGCGTTGATCAACAGCTATATCGAGCGAGCCTGGGCTGCTCGAAGCGGGCATATAGCTACTGACCGCTTGAATGCTGCCATTCAATTTGCCCGAGAACAGAGTGAGCGATCCAGGTGCAAAGTTCGACGACCACACCTTTTTGCCGTTCGGAGTTGCCGCAGCCCAGCACGGCGAAATGGTGCTCGCTAAACCTGCTGAACTCACGATGCTTGGCAATGCAAATCCCGTTGCACGCATCGAAATCATGCGCGGTGAAGTGTCATCATCAAGCGCCGCAAATGCAACGAAGGGCTGCACTGGTGACATGGCGCCGCCAACAGGATTGTTGACGCCTGTCAACCGCCTGTTCAATGTGAGCGCTCCATCGGGTGTCACAGAGAATGTATCGATCGCATCGCTGCCGTTGAGAAGCACCACCAGGCGCGCGCCGTGAGCCGTGAAGAACACATCAGTCGGAATGTCTTCGGCTTCATAGGTGATGTCATACGTGCCGATCGACACGGGCAATTCGGCGTCGCCGATTGTGAAACCATTACAACTCGCTGGAGCTACTCCAAGTTGCCCCTGATTCAATACATAGATGACATTGCGATACACCGCGATACTGACAGGCCGCGTTCCGCCGGAACTCGTCACGCCCATGAATAGCAGTGAGCCGTCATTGCGAAGCACAAAGGTGGAGAAATCATTGCTGCCGGGATTCACTACGAACAAATGTGTGCGCGTTGCAACGAGCGCGTGCGACTGCGCGCCGCCGATCTCGGCGAGCCCGCGGCCGCCAGTGTCAAAGCGACCCACGTACGTCAACAAGCCGGTCTTGATATTGCGCCTGTATGCCTCAACAGCATTTGCCCCGTTCGGGTTCGTGACCACATAGACGCCGTTTCCTGCGCGGGCGGGCAGGGCGAAGGCGATGGCGCACAGAAGTACCCACGCGCCCCGACCGAGCCATGAATTCAACAGTCCATTGAGTGATTTCATCAGTTCGATACTATCGTCCGAATCGTAAATCAAGGCATAAAGAAGGCATGCATGCCGGAATTGAAACGCGGGTGCGTCCGGGAATGGTGGTGGAGCAGGGGCTATGTCTCATGATGCCGTGACTATTTATGATCTCGCATTCATGTTGCCCGCCACCGGACCCGATCGCCAGACCCTTGAGATGCTCGCCCGCACTGCTGGCGACGCGCTTGTTGCACTGAAGAGTCTGCAGCGCACCGATGGTCACTGGTGCGCGGAATTGGAGGGCGACTCCATTCTGCAGAGTGAATACCTCCTGATGAAGTGGATCTTGGGGCAAGAGCGCTCCACAATGGCGGACGGTCGCGATGGCGCCGACACGCTGCAAAAAATTGTTCGCTACTTGCGTTCGCAACAGCGCGCTGATGGTGGTTGGGGTCAGTATCCAGGAAGCGCCATTGACCTGAGCGCAACAGTGAAGGCGTATTTCTGTCTGAAGTTGCATGGCGACTCGCCTGATGCGCCGCACATGAGCCGCGCGCGTGCGGTGATTCGTGCCATGGGTGGAGCAGAGAAGTGCAACAGCTTCAGTAACTTCTATCTTGCCGCTCTCGGGCAAATTAGTTGGAACGCCGTGCCGGCCATTCCACCGGAAATCGTCTGGCTCCCCAAGTGGTTCTATTTTCACATGGACCGTATGAGTGCGTGGAGCCGCACCATGATTCTGCCGCTCGCCATCGTGGCAACGCTGCAGCCGACGCGAAAGCTTGGAAGCGAGCAGGGCATTGCAGAACTCTTTCTGAGCGAGCATGATCGGCATCGACTCAAGATGCCCATGACCACGCCGCACTTCTGGCGCGTGTTCTTCAAGGTCGTTGACAGCGTCTTGAAGTTTGCCGGCCGAGTGATCGGCACGGCGCCGCGCATGTCGGCGATTCGTGCCGCTTATAGTTGGATATTGGCGCGTGCATCCCAAGATGCGCCCGCGCCAACGCAGGGCCTTGGGGCCATATTCCCACCGATGGTCTACATCCAGGTGGTGTTCCACGCGCTTGGCGTGAAGCGCAGTGATCCAATGGTGGTGCGCGCCGAGAAGGATCTGGATGCATTCTTTATTGAAGAGCGCGCTGCGAACAGTGGTGCTCCTGCATCTGCAACTACCAGCCTTGAAACCATTCATATTCAGCCATGCTTTAGCCCGGTGTGGGACACCGGTATTGCTGGATACGCGCTTGCCGATTGCGGGCTCACTGCGGCAACGGATCGGACGTTCGCGCATGCGGCTGAATGGCTGCGCGGTAAGGAAGTTCGATGGACGGGCGATTGGATTGCCAACGTGCGCCCGGGAACACGCGCTGCCGGTTGGTACTTTGAATATCAGAACGCGTGGTACGCGGATGTTGATGACACCGTCATGGTTGCCATGACATTGAAGCGCGCGGGTGGTCCAGAGAATGAGGCGGCAGCGCGTCGCGGTGTGGAATGGGTGTTTGCCATGCAGTGCGAGAACGGCGGATGGGCTGCGTTCGACCGAACGCGGAATCATCAGATCTATGAGTACGTTCCGTTTGCTGATCACAACGCGATGCAGGATCCGGCGTGTCATGACATCACCGGGCGCACGCTTGAGTGCATGAGTTGGCTTGGCTACCGGATTGATAATCCAACCATCGCGCACGCAGTGGAATTCATCAAAGGCCATCAAGAGCCAGAAGGATGCTTCTGGGGTCGATGGGGCGTGAACTACATCTACGGAACGTGGCAGGCGGTGATCGGTCCGATTCGTTGCGGCGTTCCGCGCAGTGAGCCTTGGATTCAGCGCGCTGGCGCGTGGATCAAGAGCGTGCAGAAGCCGGACGGCAGCTTTGGTGAGACTGCAAATAGCTACGAAGATCGTTCACTGATGGGAACCGGGCCAAGCACGGCCAGCCAGACCGCGTGGGCGGCGATGGTGTTGCAAGAGGTGTACGGAGCGAACGATCCGGACTTGTGGCGCGCACTTCGTTGGCTTGCGCAAACGCAGTTGCGGGCTGCTGATGCCGTGCAGCCCGGTTTGAATCCGGACGGCGATCCGCCGGGCAGTTGGGTGGAGGCGGAATTCACGGGCACTGGATTCCCGAAAGTCTTCTACCTGCGATACCACCTGTACCGCCTGTATTTCCCGCTCATGGCGATCGGTCGCGCGCTGTCCGCACACGGAATCAGCGTGCAGGAGTCGGGTCAGACGCATGCGCCAAACAAGATCAAAACGGCGCTGGCGCAGTGAATTCAACAGCCGCTGCGGTGGCGGGATGTGTAAATCCAAGTTGCTGCGCGTGCAGGCACAGGCGCG